>NZ_JBIAWG010000006.1:0-30208 GCF_042895285.1 Streptomyces sp. NPDC001406 | reverse complement strand
GCTGGGTCGCGGGTGCCCCGTGGGCGGCTGACCGGGGCGGCTTCGGATGGCACCTTGGACCCGTGCGGGGGTCTCCGAGGGTTTCGCGGTGGGCACCCTGAGAGTTCTCACGGGCAGTGATCGGCGGCTGTGTGTGGAGGTGGAGGATTCCTCCGGCGCTCTGCCGCGCCGCTGGGTCGCGGGTGCCCCGTGGGCGGCTGACCGGGGCGGCTTCGGATGGCACCTTGGACCCGTGCGGGGGTCTCCGAGGGTTTCGCGGTGGGCACTCTGAGAGTTCTCACGGGCAGTGATCGGCGGCTGTGTGTGGAGGTGGAGGATTCCTCCGGCGTTCTGCCGCGCCGCTGGGTCGCGGGTGCCCCGTGGGCGGCTGACCGGGGCGGCTTCGGATGGCACTCTGGAGCCATGCCGGAACTCCCCGAGGTGGAAGCGCTCAAGGGCTTTCTGACCGAGCAACTGGTCGGTCACGAGGTCGTGCGGGTGCTGCCGGTCGCGATCAGCGTGCTGAAGACGTACGACCCTCCGGTCGGCGCGTTCGAGGGCAGTGAGGTGACCGCCGTGCGCCGGTACGGCAAGTTCCTCGACATCGAGGGGGACAAGGGCCTGCACTTCGTGACGCACTTGGCCCGCGCGGGCTGGCTGCAGTGGAAGGACCGGCTGCCCGACGGTCTGCCGCGCCCCGGAAAGGGCCCGCTGGCCCTGCGGGTCGCCCTGGAGACCGGCGCGGGCTTCGACCTCACCGAGGCCGGCACGCAAAAGCGCCTCGCGGTGTACGTCGTACGGGACCCGCAGGAGGTGCCGGGCGTGGCCCGCCTCGGTCCCGACCCGCTCGCCGACGACTTCGACGAGGCCCGTCTCGCCGCCCTGCTGAAGGACGAGCGGCGGCAGCTCAAGGGCGCCCTGCGCGACCAGAGCCTGATCGCCGGAGTCGGCAACGCCTACAGCGACGAGATCCTGCACGCGGCGAAGATGTCCCCGTTCAAGCTCGCCGCGTCGCTGACCCCGCAGGAGACCCGGCGACTCCACGAGGCGCTGCGCAGCACGCTCGGCGAGGCGGTCGAGCGTTCCCGGGGGCTGGCCGCCGGCCGGCTCAAGTCGGAGAAGAAGAGCGGCCTGCGCGTCCACGGCCGCACCGGCGAGCCCTGCCCGGTCTGCGGCGACACCATCCGTGAGGTCTCCTTCAGCGACTCCTCGCTCCAGTACTGCCCGACCTGCCAGACGGGCGGCAAGCCACTGGCGGACCGCAGGATGTCCCGACTGCTGAAGTGAGCCCGCCTCAGCCCTGGCTGTTGCGGAACCCTATGACCACGGCACCCCACCAGCAGGCCTGGGACACGAGCGCGGTCATGGTTCCCCGGGCGAGCACGCGCGGGGCGAGCGGAGCCCCCTCCCGCTGCCGGGCCATGCGTCTGGTGAGCAGTCCGGCCTGCAGCCCGTTGAGGGTGAGCGCGAGGACCAGGCCCAGCTTGACCCGGGTGACGCTGGAGGCGAGGTCCGGCTGGAGCATCGCACCGCTGACGACGAGTCCGGCGAGGCCGGTCCAGATCGGCACGTGGAGCCGGTGCGCGCTGCTCAGGGCCTCGCGCAGGGTGCACCGGCCGGTCAGCCAGAGCAGCGCGGAGTAGTCCGCCGACAGGACGGCCCCGAAGCCGAGCACCAGCGACGCCAGATGCACGAAGAGGGCGACGGAGTGCAAGGTGGCGTCCACCCGCAGGTGCAGTGAGATCCATGCGCAGGCCGTAAGTCCGAGACAGACGGCGACCCCGGCGGCCGTGACCGTCCACCAGGCGTCGTACAGTCCGAGCCGCTGTGCGGGCGTCGTCTGAGGGGACACGGACGACTCGGAGGGCAGCGCGGACACAGGTGGCTCCTAGGGGACTCACAGCAAGACTGAGGTAAGGCTTACCTAATGTGAATCTCCGGTCAAGTCCCCGCGGGCTCCCTACCGGGGCTGGAGGGTCAGCAGGCGCTCCCCGGTCGCGCTGCGCACCTCGTACCGGACGATCTCTTCGGGATGCATCGCGGAGCCGCCGCGCATGGTGTTCATCCCGGCGCCGTCGCCGCTCTCGCGCCAGCTGGTCACGACTTCCTCGGAGCCGTCGCGGCCGATGGCCACGAGGCGGCAGGAGTGCGGGCCCGGCGCGTCCTTCACCTTCAGTTCCAGCTGGCTGCCGAAGTCGGCGTCCGCGGTCCTGACCTGCGCCCACACGCCCGACTTCGCGTCGGTCGCCGCCGTGACCCGGACGCCCTGGCTCTCATGACCGGCGTAGGCGACGATCCCGGGACCGGCCACGGCGATCACCACCGAGGCGGCCAGGCCGTACAGAAAGCGCCGGCGGCGCGCCCGGTGCCGTACGACGACCTCGCCGAGCAGACGGTCCAGCAGCCGGGGGCCGGCCTGGGTCATGGGGTGCACGAAGCGCGGCGTGGCACGCCGGTACAGCATCAACTGCCGTGTCGTCGGCCCGAATTCGGTCACGTGTGCCGCACAGCGAGGGCACTCCATGAGGTGGTCCTCGAAGCGGAAGGCCTCCGCCTCGTCCAGCACGCCGAGCGCGTACGCGCCGACGTCGCGATGCCGTTCCAGGGACCTCATGCAGAATCCTCGTGCCGAAGGGTGTGGGTGGGGTTACTCCTTGCTCCCACCCGTACGCACCAGACAGCCGAATCACTCAAGGCACCTACAGAATCGTAATCAAGGGATTCGGAGCGGCCGGGCCCGCGGATTGGTCCTGAATCAAAAAAGATGGATCGCGAGATGTCCGAGGGGCAGTCCGAGTTGCCAGGCGGGTGTCCAGACCTTCGGTCCGTCCTCCTCGCCGACCACCGCGGCGCCCCCCGGCACGGCGTCCAGGTCGGGGGCGAGCAGCTCGGTCTCCTCCAGCCAGCGCCAGGCCTCGGCCGCGAGGTCCAGGTCGGGCGAGGGGGCGCCGGACTCCGCCGCGGCGGCGGCCAGCTGGGCCATCCGCTCGGCCACCCAGTCCTGCCACGGCTGGTCGTACGCCGTCAGCGAAAGCCAGGTCTCCAGCTGGGTGACGACCCGGATGCCGGAGAGCTCGCCGTCGGTGTCGGACAGGAAGACGGTCAGCGCCAGCGCGTCCCGGCCGGCCCGGAACTCGAAGGACGTCGGCGGCATCAGGTCGCCGGTGCGCAGCAGCTCGTCGGCGATGTACTCCGCGTACAACCACGCCATGGGGACGGTCAGTTCACCGCCGCCGGTGCCGTCCGTGCTCTCTTGACCTCTGTGCAGCATCCCTTCCTGCCTTCCTCCGGTGCGTGCGCGTCGCCCGAACCCGGGCCTGGGGCAGGGCCCCATCCGGAACACGGATGAAGACAGCTGATTGCTCAAACGTGGTCCTCAGCAAGGCGCTTTGCGAAGGCTTTACGTCGGCCTGGGTTTCACTGCAGGTCGGTCGCGTATCCCGGAAGCACCCGGCGCAGGGCGCGCAGCGCGTAGTACGCGCGCGACTTCACCGTACCGGGCGGAATTCCGAGGGCCTGCGCGGCCTCCGCCACACTCGCCCCATGGAAATACACCAGCACCAGGACTTCACGGTGCTCGGGAGTGAGTGTCTTCACAGCCTCGCGGACGTCCAGGGCCGCGGCCGACCGTTCGGCGTGATCGGCGATCACCCGCGCGTTCTCCAGGATCGCGTCGCCCACCTCCGGCGGGCGCGCCTGCCGGGCCCGCCGTGCGTCGATCGCGAGCCGCCGTCCCACGGTCAGCAGCCAGGGCCGTACGGAGTCGAAGTCGTCGGCGCGCAGTGCCTCGGGATGCTGCCAGGCGCGTACGAAGGTCTCCTGCACGAGGTCCTCGGCGCGCTGCCGGTCGCCGTCGCACAGCCGCAGCAGCAGCGCGAACAGGGGTCGGCCGTGCTCGCGCTGCAGCGCGGCGAGCTCGTGCTCGGCGGTCGTCGTCCCAAGGGGGAGGGTGGTTCCGGCCGTCATGGCCGTATGGCATCGCAGGGCGCGCCGCCGGGACAGGGTGCGCACCGGGATCTGCGACGGACGGTCGATCGCGTCGATGAACGGTGCGACGAACGGTCCGTCGGACACGATCCCGGACACCGGACGGGTTAATGAGACGGCCGAAGCCGTTTGCGACGGCATCCAGATTCGTACCCATGTGGCTATCGATATGACTGTCCGCTCATACGACGACTCTGGGGTGAGTTGATGATCGCACGCAGACGACAGGTGGCCCTGGCGCTGACCGCGCTCCTCGCGACGGCCGCCGCCTGCCAGGCCCAGGAGCGGCAGGCCGCCGACCCGCCCGGCCGTCCGGCGCCGGCCGCCGCCCGCGGCTTCACCCTCGTCGCCTCCGGCGACATCCTGCCGCACGCCTCGGTCATGGACCGGGCCCGCTTCGACGCCGGCGGCCAGGGCTACGACTTCCGCCCGATGCTGTCCGGGGTCCAACCGGTGGTCGCCGGGGCCGATCTGGCGCTGTGTCACATGGAGTCCGTCTACGGCGTGGGCAGTGACCGCACCGGCTACCCGGCCTTCACCTACCCGCCGGAAGTCGCCCTCGGCCTCGTCGCCACCGGCTACGACGGCTGCTCCACCGCCTCCGACCACGCGCTCGACGGCGGCGCCGCCGGCATCGGCCGCACCCTGGACGCCCTGGACCGGGCGGGCGTACGGCACGCCGGAACGGCACGCACCGAGGGCGAGGCACGCACCGCCACGATCATGCCCGCGGGCACGGCCAAGGTCGCCCACCTGTCGTACACCTACGACACGAAAGGCCTCGCGCTCCCGCCGAACCAGCCCTGGGCTCTCAACCTGATCGACGAGCGCCGGATCGTCGCCGACGCCCGCGCCGCACGGCAGGCGGGCGCCGACGTGGTGGTCGTCTCCCTGAACTGGGGCACCGAATGGCGGGAGGACCCCGACGACCAGCAGCTCACCCTGGCCAAGCGGCTCACCGCCTCGAACACCGGCGGCCGCGCCGACATCGACCTGATCCTCGGCAGCCACGCCCGCCTCCCGCAGGCCTACGAGAAGATCAACGGCACCTGGGTCGTCTACGGCCTGGGCGACCAGGTCGTCGGAGATCTGCGCAACAGCCAGGGAAAACTGGACCTGCACGGCAACCAGTCCACCATCGGCCGCTTCACCTTCGCCCCGCCCGCCCGGCCCGGCGGCCGCTGGGAGGTGACCAAGGCCGAGTTCATCCCGGAGCTCTACGACCTCGACGCCGGCCGCGTCGTCAACCTCGACGCGGCCATCGCGCAGGGCGCCGAACTGACCGGAGTGCGCGACCGGATCCGCGACGTCGTCCTCAGCCGGGGTGCCGCCAAGGACGGGCTGATCATGGGTCAGTGACGAGGTGCTCCGCGGTGGTCAGCGTTCGGCGAGCTTCGACCGCTTGTACGAGTAGCCGAAGTAGATCACGCACCCGACCACGAACCACACGGCGAACCGCACCCACGTCTGCCACTTCAGGAACGTGATCAGCCAGATCGAGAAGACGACACCCAGCGCCGGCACGAACGGCATCCACGGCGTACGGAAGGCGCGCGGCAGCTCCGGCTGCCGGTAGCGCAGCACGATCACCGCCGTGCACACCACCACGAACGCCAGCAGGATGCCGATGTTGGTGAGTTCGGCCGCCTCGCCGATCGGCACGAACCCGGCGAGGGCGGCCGACGCGAAGCCGACGATCCAGGTGACGCGCGTCGGCACATGCCGTGTCGGGTGCGTCTTCGCGAACCACGCGGGCAGCAGCCCGTCCCGGGACATGGAGAACCACACCCGGGTCACACCCAGCATGAACGTGAACATCACGGTGAGGATGCCGATGATCGCGCCCACCGCGATCACATCCGCGAGCGCGTCCAGGCCCACCGACTTGAATGCCGACGAGAAGCCGCTCTCCGGGTCGATCTCCGTGTACTTCTGCATGCCGGTCAGCACCAGACAGGCCGCCACGTACAGCACCATCGAGATCGCGAGCGAGTAGATGATCGCCTTCGGCATGTGCCGCGCGGCGTCCTTCGACTCCTCGGCCGCGGTCGACATGGCGTCGTACCCGAAGACCGCGAAGAACACGGTCGCCGCACCGGTGAACGCCCCGCTGAGGCCGAACGGGAAGAACGGATGGTAGTTCGCCGTGTTGATCTGGAACACACCGACGCCGATCACCACCAGCACCACCAGCACCTTCAGCGCCACCACGAACGTCTCGAAGCGGGCCGCGCTGCGGATGCCCTGGTTCAGCAGCCAGGCGATGAGCAGACACAGGACCGCCGCGAACAGATCGACCCGGTGCCCGTGCCCGGTCCCCGGCGCGCCCAGCATCCAGGTGGGCAGATTCGCGCCCAACTCCTCGACCAGGAACCCGAAGTACCCGGAGATGCCGATCGCGACCACCGCCACGATCGCCGTGTATTCGAGGAGCAGGTCCCAGCCGATGAACCAGCCCGCGAACTCGCCGAGCACCGCGTACCCATAGGTGTAGGCCGAGCCCGCCTTCGGGATGAGCCCGGCGAACTCGGCGTACGACAGCGCCGCCGCCGCGCTCGCCACACCGGCGATGAGGAACGAGATGAGCACCGCGGGACCCGCGACGCCGTTGGCCACCGTGCCCGCGAGCGTGAAGATGCCCGCGCCGATGATGCCGCCGATGCCGATCGCGGTCAGCTGCCACAGCCCGAGCGCCCGGTCGAGCCGGGGCCCGGCGCTGATCTCCGTCTCCTCGATGTGTTCGATGGGTTTGCGCCGGAGAATTCCCTCACCCATGCGCATCCTGGCCATCTGACTCACCTCTTCGCCGACAGGAAACGGCTGACGGCGGATCATGATGGCTCAGGGGCGTCCCTCGCGGAAGGCGCCACGCAAGCCTCGGCCCACGTGGGCGTCCAGGTCCTGGCGCCGGCCCGGGCGGGCCGGGCGGCGGCGAGATGCGCGCGGAGCGCGGCGAGCGCCGGATGGGCGTTGGCGGACTCCCACAGCAGCGAGTGCGGATAGACCGGCGTCGGGTCCCGCACGGTGATGCGGCGCAGATCGTGGCCGGCCGGCCAGACGAGCCGGGTCTGCTCGCCGACGAAGGTCGCCAGCGCCGAGGAGTCGGCGACCGCGTCCAGGAGCGCCTCGATGCCGAAGTTGGGCCCGATCGAGTCGATGGTGAGCCCGAACTCGGCGGCCAGGGCCTCGTAGTAGGCCGCCCACTCGGTGCCGCGGACGATCCCGGGCATCCAGATCCGGTGCCCGGCGAGCTGTGCGGGCGTGACCGCGCGGGCGGTCGCGAGCGCATGACCCGGCCCGGTGAGCAGGTGGAGGGGCTCGTCGAGGACCCGGGCCGCCTCGACACCCTCGGGAAGCTGCCGTCCGGGCATGGTGACGGCGCGGAAGGTCGCGTCGATCGTGCCGGAGCGCAGGGCGGCGACGGCCGCGTCGGCGTCGAAGAGGGTCACGACGTCGAGGTCGATCCCGGGGTGCGCGAGATGGAAGCCGCGCAGCAGTGCCGCGGGCGCGAGGCGCTGACCGAGCACGTCGACGCGCAGCGCCCGGCGGCCCGGCCGCACGGAGGCGGCCGCCCGCTCCTCGGCCCGCAACAGCTCGCGGGCATGCGGCAGGAACGCCTGCCCGTCGATGGTCAGCTCGGCCCCGCGCGGCGTCCGCGCGAACAGCCGCACACCCAGCTCCCGCTCCAGTGCGGCCACCCGCTTGGACACGGCCTGCTGGGTGACCGCCAGCACCGCCGCGGCCTCCTGGAACTGGCCCGAGTCCGCGACCTCGACGAAGGTGCGCACCGCCTTGAGGTCCATGCCTCTCACCGTACAACCGTTGGTTGTGGCTCATGGGCCGCGGGTTGTTTGATCCGGAGGCCGTCCGCTCGCTTTCATGGGCCCGGTCAACGGGAGGTTGTGCGTGGGACGGCGCTTTGGGTGGCTGTGGGCCGCGTACTCGGTGAGCGCGTTCGGCACCTGGCTCGCCTTCGACGCGTTCTCGCTGATCGCGGTCCTCGTGCTGCACACCGGGTCGGTCCAGGTGGCGCTGCTCGCCGCGACCGGACCCGCCGTGGGCGCCGTGCTCGCGGTGCCGCTCGGGCCGTGGGTGGAGTTCCGGCGCAAGCGGCCGGTGATGGCCGGGACGGACCTGGTCCGCTGCGCCGCACTGCTCAGCATCCCGGCCGCCTACGCGTTCGGAGTCCTCGGCCTCGGCCAGCTCCTCGCCGTGTCCGTCGTCGTCGCGGCCGCCGACATCACCTTCAACGCGGCCTCCGGCGCCTTCCTGAAGGGACTCGTACCGGCCGACCGACTGCTCACCGCGAACGCCCGCTTCGAATCCACGACCTGGACCGCCACGGTCCTCGGACCGCCCCTCGGCGGCGCCGCGTTCGGCCTGTTCGGGCCGGTGACGACGGTCGTGGCCAACGCGGTCAGCTTTCTGCTGTCGGCCCTCGGCATCCGGGCCGTCGGCGGCGGCGAACACCGCCCCGAGCGCACCGGCGCCGCCCGCCTGCGGGCCACCGATCTGCTCGACGGCTGGCGGCACATCCTCACCAGCCCGGTCCTGCGGCCCCTGTTCCTCAACACGCTCGCGGTCAACGGCCTGATCATGGCTGCCGCACCGCCGCTGGCCGTCCTCATGCTCGGCCCGCTCGGCTTCGCCCCCTGGCAGTACGGTCTTGCCTTCGCCGTGCCCTGCCTGGGCGGCCTCCTCGGCTCCCGGCTGGCCCGCCCGCTCGTCACCCGGTACGGGCAGCGGCGGGTACTGCGCACCGCGGGCACCCTGCGCGCCCTGTGGACCGTCGGACTGGCCTTCGTCCGGCCCGGCCTGCCCGGACTGCTGCTCGTGATGGCCGTGGAACTCGGGCTGATCACCTGCGCGGGCGTCTTCAACCCGGTCTCCGCCACCCACCGCCTGCAGTGCACCCCGGACGACCGCATCACCCGCACCCTGTCCGCCTGGTCGGTCACCGGCAAGGCCACCACCGCCGCGCTGACCGCCCTGTGGGGCCTGCTGGCCAGCCTCACCGGGCCGCGCACCGCCATCGCCCTCGCGGGCGTCCTGCTGCTGGCGACCCCGCCGCTGCTCCTGCGGGCACCCCGAAGGGCTACGGCACCACCGTCACCGGCCAGCGCCCCGCCTTCACCAGCCGGATCGCCACCGAGCCGATGATGCGGTGGCCCGCCTGCTCCGAGGCGCCCACCACCACCGCGTCCGCCTTCAGCTCGTCCGCCGCCTTCACCAGGCCGTTGTACGGGTCGCCGCGGAACGTGTGGAACTCCCAGCGCACCTCGAATATGCCCTTGACCCGCTCGGCCGCGTCCCGGATCTGCCCGATCAGATCCTCGGCGATCTCGTCGGTCGTCTCCGCCACCGGCGCCCCCATCGCCGCGCCCGCCGTGAGCAACGGCTGCACGTACACCAGCGCGAGCAACGCGTGCTGCCGCCGGGCCAGCCCGCCGGCATAGGCCGCGGCGCGCAGCGAGGAGTCGGAACCGTCCACGCCGACCACGATGACCTTCGGCCCGTCCGTGCCCCGCTCGAACCGGTGCGTGTGCTGTTCGTGCTGTTCCGTCACAGCCGTGAGGCTATCGGAACACCCCGCTCCGGCGAGAGCACGGGACCGCTCGACGAGCGAGCCGCACGGCGCCTTCCTACAGTCAAGACATGAGTGCCACCGCGGAGGCCGCGGCGGGCAAGAGCGCCGCGGGCCCGATACGGCCGCCCGCGAGCGGCTTCCTCAGCCGGGTGCCCGAGGGCTTCGCGGCCTTCTTCGGCGCCCTCGGCCTGCTGTGCGGGCTGCTCGCCGTCATCGCCCCGCTGCGCGCACCGCTGCGCCCGCTCGTCCACACCCTCGACCTGCTCCTCGTCCCGGTCAGCGCCAACCTCGCCTACGCCGTCTTCCTGTTCCTGCTGGCCGCCGCCACCGGCGCGCGCAAGAAGGTCGCCTGGTGGCTGGTCGTCGTCTATCTGGGCCTGATCGTCCTCTCGGACATCCTCGGCCTCGCGCTCGGCCAGTACGCCGAGTCGGTTCCGTCCCTGGTGGTGTGCGGTCTCGCGCTGGTCCTGCTGGTCGTGGCCCGCGAGGAGTTCTACGCCGCCTCCCGGCGCGGCGCCGTATGGCGGGCGCTCGCCGTGCTGGTCGCCGGACTCGCCGTGGCGATCCTGGTCGGCTGGGGCCTGGTCGCGCTCTTTCCCGGCACCCTGCCCGAGGACCAGCACCTGGCCTGGGCGGCCGACCGGGTGTGCGGCGGTCTGGTCTCCGACCAGTCCTTCGACGGCCGCCCGCCCCGCGCCGTCACCTTCGTGCTCGGCCTGTTCGGCGCGCTCGCCCTGCTGAACGCCGCGGCCACCCTCTTCCGTTCACAGCGCCTGGAGGCCGCCCTGCACGGCGACGAGGAGGCCCGCATCCGCGCCCTCCTCAAGGCGTACGGCGAGGACGACTCCCTCGGCTACTTCGCCACCCGCCGCGACAAGGCCGTCGTCTTCTCGCCCAGCGGCAAGGCCGCCGTCACCTACCGCGTCGAGGCAGGCGTCTGCCTGGCCAGCGGCGACCCCGTCGGCGACCGCGAGGCCTGGCCGCACGCCATCGCCGCCTGGCTCGACCTGGCCCGCCGCCACGCCTGGGCCCCCGCGGTGATGGGCGCCTCCGAGAACGGCGCCAGGGCCTACGTCCGCGCCGGACTCGGCGCGCTCCAGCTCGGCGACGAGGCCATCGTGCACGTGCCCGGCTTCGACCTGGACGGCCGCGACATGCGCGTCACCCGGCAGGCCGTGCACCGGGTCCGGCGCACCGGCGCCACCTGCCGCGTCCGCCGCCACGCCGCCCTCACCGACGCGGAGATGGAGGGGGTCGTCGACAAGGCCGACGCCTGGCGCGACACCGAGACCGAACGCGGCTTCTCCATGGCCCTGGACCGGCTCGGCGACCCGGCCGACGGCGACTGCCTCCTCGTCGAGGCCCTCAGCGACGACGGCCGGCTCCTCGCCCTGCTCTCCTTTGTGCCCTGGGGCGGCGACGGCGTCTCCCTCGACCTGATGCGCCGTGACCGCACCGCCCCGAACGGCGTCATGGAGTTCATGGTCGCCGAACTCTGCACGGCCGCCCCCAAACTGGGCGTGCACCGCATCTCCCTCAACTTCGCGGCGTTCCGCTCGGTCTTCGAGGAGGGCGCCCGCATCGGCGCGGGACCGGTCCTCAGGCTGTGGCGCCGCCTGCTGCTGTTCTTCTCCCGGTGGTGGCAGCTGGAGGCCCTGTACCGCTCCAACGCCAAGTACCTGCCGGAGTGGTACCCGCGCTTCATCTGCTACGCCGACACCGCCTCCCTCGCCCGCATCGGCCTCGCCTCCGGAATCGCCGAGGGCTTCGTCGCCGTACCGTCGCTGCGCAAACTCTGGGGAAAGGGGCACTCGAAGGCCGGGCAGCGGCCCACGACCACCGAGGGTCTGCCGCCCCTGGCGGCGCTCGGCCTCGACGGAGGGGGCGAGACCGGGCCCGCAGCCGCGGACGCGGGCCTGCCCGAACAGGTCCGCGTCCGCCACCACCGGCTCGACCGGCTGCGCGCCGAAGGCACCGACCCCTACCCCGTGGGAAGTCCCCGGCCCACCCATGCCCTGGCCGAGGTGACAGAGGGCCAAGAGGTCACCGTCGCGGGCCGGATCATGCTGGTCCGCGACTTCGGCGGCATCGTCTTCGTCGTCCTTCGTGACTGGTCCGGCGACCACCAGCTCGCCCTCACCCGCGGCGACTTCGGTCCCGCCCTCGACCGCTTCACCGCCGACACCGACATCGGCGACCACATCACCGCCACCGGCCGCGCAGGCCGCAGCGACAAGGGCGAGCCGACCGTCTTCGTCACCTCCTGGCAGCTGACCGGCAAGTGCCTGCGCCCCCTGCCCGACAAACGCCGCGGCCTCACCGACCCCGAGACCAAGGTGCGCATGCGCTATCTCGACCTGGTCACCAGCCCCGCCGCCCGCGACAGCGTCCGCGTCCGCTCCACCGCCGTACAGGCCCTGCGCCAGGGCCTCCTGGACCGTGGCTTCCTGGAGGTCGAGACCCCGATGCTCCAGCAGATCCACGGCGGCGCCAACGCCCGTCCCTTCACCACCCACATCAACGCCTACGACCTCGACCTGCATCTGCGGATCGCCCCCGAGCTGTATCTGAAGCGGCTGTGCGTCGGCGGCCTGGAGAAAGTCTTCGAGCTGGGCCGCACCTTCCGCAACGAGGGCGTCTCCCACAAGCACAACCCCGAGTTCACGATGCTGGAGGCCTACCAGGCCCACGCCGACTACGACGTGATGCTCGACCTCACCCGCGAACTCGTCCAGGGCGCGGCCACCGCCGCCTTCGGCCGCCCGGTCGTCCACAAGGACGGCAAGGAGTACGACATCTCCGGGCGCTGGACGGTCAGCACGGTCTACGGCGCGATCTCCGATGCGCTGGGGGAGGAGATCGGTCCCGGCACGGAGCCGGAGCGCCTGCGGCGGCTGTGCGACCGGGCGGGCGTGCCGTACACCCCGGACGACGGGCACGGCGACATCGTCCTGGAGATGTACGAGCGGCTCGTCGAGGAGAGGACCCAGCTGCCGACCTTCTACAAGGACTTCCCGACCGAGGTCTCCCCGCTCACCCGGCAGCACCGCACCGACCCGCGGCTCGCCGAACGCTGGGACCTGGTCGCCTTCGGCACCGAGCTCGGCACCGCCTACTCCGAACTGACCGACCCGGTGGAACAGCGGCGCCGCCTCACCGCCCAGTCCCTGCTCGCCGCCGGGGGAGACCCCGAGGCGATGGAGCTGGACGAGGACTTCCTCGACGCCCTGGAATACGCGATGCCGCCCACCGGCGGACTCGGCGTCGGCGTCGACCGAGTGGTCATGTTCCTCACCGGACTGACCATCCGTGAGACGCTGCCGTTCCCCCTTGTGCGCCATCGCTGACCGCCGGGACTGGGCCGAGCGGGTGCTTTCCGGCGGCCGTACCGGTGTCGCTGTGGTGCGCCGGAGCCTCTTCGGGCGACTGATGAGTCATGCAGAAGGATCAGTTGCTCACACGGCGCCGGGTGCTGCTCGGTGCCGCCGCTCTGGGAGCCGCCGGTACCGCGGGACTGCTCATGTCCGGCACGGGCGGTGAATCGGTACGGTCGGCGGCGCCCGCCTGGGGCCCGCAGGCGCGTGCCGCGCTCAAGCCCAACGCCTACCGGCTCCAGCCCCTCGCCGGTGACGCGCCGCCACGCAGGCGGCCCGGCAAGGTCGCGGTGCGCGGTGAGCCCATCATGGAGCTGCCCGTGCACGGCCGGCTCATGGTGCTGACCTTCGACGACGGACCCGACCCCCGCTACACCCCCGACATCCTGGACACCCTGGACGAGTACGGCGTCCGCGCGATGTTCTTCGTGTGCGGGGAGATGGCCGTGGACAACAAGGAACTGCTGGCCCGGATGGCCGACGCCGGGCACATCGTCGGCAACCACACCTGGACGCATCCGCTGCTGACCCAGCTCGACCGCGCCGAGATCCGCTCCGAGATGGTGCGCACCAGTGATGTCATCGAGGACGCCTACGGGGAACGGCCCTGGTGGTTCCGGGCGCCCTACGGTGCCTGGAACCGCGCGGCGTTCCAGTTGGGCGCCGAGATGGGGATGGAGCCGCTGGCCTGGACGGTCGACAGCCTCGACTGGACCACTCCGGGCACCCGCACCATCATCGACCGGGTGGAGAACGGCGCCGCCCCCGGTGTCGTCGTGCTCTCCCACGACGCCGGGGGCGACCGCTCGCAGACCGTGCGGGCACTGCGCAAGTGGCTGCCCCATCTGCTCGACGACGGCTACCACTTCACCGTTCCCCGACGCCGCACCGTCTGAGGGACCGGCCCGCCCCGCCCCGCCGGGGAACGCTCAGCGGGCCTCGGCCAGGCGGGCGAAGACGACCACGTTCCCGTCGTAGCCGTGCTGTTTGGAGAATCCGCCTCCGCAGGTGATGACACGCAGCTCGGGTGTGCCCTTGGAGCCGTAGACCCGGTCGCCGGGGAAGTTGTTCTTCGCGAAGACCTCGATGCCGTAGATCTCGAAGACCGCGGTCTTCCCGTCCTTGCGGGCGACCTCGATGCGATTCCCCTTCTTCAGGGACCCGAGTCCGTAGAACACGGCCGGGCCCTGCTGGTTGTCGACGTGTCCGACGATCACCGCCGTGCCCTTTTCGCCGGGCGAGACGGCGCCGGTGAACCAGCCGGCCAGATTCGGGTCCTCGGGCGGTGGCGCGCCGACCCAGCCGTTCGAGTCCAGGCCCACGGAGATGATGGGGGCGTCGACCCGGATCGAGGGGATCCTGACCCGGTCGGGCGCGGCGAACGGCAGGTCCTGCCGACCCCCCGCGGCCGTGGTACCGGGCACGCGGCTGTCCGCGGCCGCGGCCGCGGCCCGGGCGGGCTGCGGCGGCCCGACGTCGAACTCCCCCGAGCCGTTCCGGATGAGCGCGAGCCCGGTCAGCAGAACAAGCGCTATCACGCCCCAAGGGGCGCGCTTCTTTCGCCGGTCCTCCACTTCGACGAGCTCGGACAGCCCGGACGCATACATTCGCCATCCCCTCTCGACGAAGCCGTCGCCACGTCATTCGCGCATATGAGAACGCTAAGTCCCGCACGCGCGACCGGCGACGGGGCATACGGCGAACGGGTGGCCCGGGCACCCCTTGGTGCGCCATCCGAGTTGCCATCGGCCGGAAATTTTCTGACGGTCCGTGACCTGCGATGTTGTCCGATTGTGCGGTTTTCCGTCGGCGTGTCCGCTCACCAGGACGGACCATTCTCGAAATGCGGGCGTGTTCCCCGCGCCCGAGGGTCTTTCCTGGAGGTGCTTTCTCGCCGATCGACCGGGGACGGGTCCCGGGGTGCCTCCCGCGGAGGATCACATGAGGAACACACGTGCCCTGGCGGCCGCGGCCTTGACGGTCGCCGCCCTCGGGCTCGCCGCCCCCGCGGCCGTCGCGGACGGTGTGGGGAGCGGCGGCGGTCCGAGCAGCACCGATCTGAACGGTGTGAGCGGCGTAGGCGGCGTAAGTGGTGTAGGCGGCGTGGCCGGTGTGGGGGGTGTGGGCGGCATCGGCGGTGTGGGTGGCATCGGCGGTGTAGGTGGCGTGCTCGGCGGGGGCGATCTGGGCAACAACGGGCTCCGCCCCGGCAACAACAACGGCTACGGCAACAACAACGGGGTCGGGAACAACAACGAGAACCGGCCCGGGAACAGCAACGGTTACGGCAACAACAACGGGGCGGGGAACAACAACGAGAACCGGCCGGGCAACAACGACGGGTACGGCAACAACAACGGTTCCGGGAACAACAGTTCTGGGAACAACGGTTCCGGGAACAACGGCGTCGGGAACAACAACGAATCCCGGCAGGGCAACGAAAACGGCGCCGGGAACAACACCGGGGTCGGCAACAACAACGGCGCCGGGGGAAACAACGGGGTAGGGAGCAACAACGGGGTGGGGAGCAACAACGGCGTCGGCAACAACAACGGGCCGGGCAACAACAACCTCGGTGACTTCGCGAGGAACATCAACGCCGCGCCCAACGCCATCGCCGCGGGCGGCCGGCTCACCATCACGGCGGAGGGCTGCCGGGGCGGTGGCACGGCGTCCTCGCGTGCCTTCCGCGCCATCGCGCTGTCGCCGCTCGCCGGCACCAACGACACCGCGCGGGGCATCGCGACGGTCAACAACGACGCCCTGGCCGGCCCGTTCGACATCGCTGTCAACTGCAACGGCCGCACCCTGACCCGCCCGGCGGCCTTCAACGTGCTCGGCGGCGTCAACGGCGGCGTCGGTGGCAGCGTCTCGTCCGGGGCGACCAAGACCGACATGGCCATCGGCGGCGGTCTGGTGGCCGCGGCCGTGATCGGCGGCGGGGTGTTCCTGGTGCGCCGCAGGCACGAGAAGCGGATCTGAGCGGGTGGCCCCTCTCCCTGGCAAGGCCCCCTTCGGAGAGCACGGCGCACGGTGACAGGCCTTCGCCCCGGTCCTCGACGGATCCCGGGGCGAAGGCCTGCTGGGTCGTTGACGGGGGCAGACACCGTCCGAGGCAACGCGTATCGCGCCCATGGTCTGTCCCTCCGTTCACCGAGGAGCGGCGGCGTACCTGCTCCGCTCGCGCCTGACGTGCAGCTCGCTGACTCGAACGCTAGGCACGCCGGCCCACGGGCGCGATCGGGATGGGGCGAACGGGTCAGGCCCGTGGGCCGCACAGGTGAGGGCTCGGCCCCTGGCCGTCGTCATCCCTTGACGTGCGGGAAGAGCGCGAGGAACGGCTCGGCCGTCGCCGCGATGCCCCGGCTGTAGGGCGCGTCGAAGTCCCAGATGAGGAACAGCATGAAGGCGATCGTCGCGGAGAACAGTCCGGCCAGGACGAGCTCGCGTGGGGTGCGTCTGATCTGCAGGGCGAAGACCATGCCGATGGTGATCGCGGCCCCGGTGAGCAGCCCGAACCACACCACGCCGGGCATCGTCGCCCCGGTCGAGTCGGCCCGGGCGCTGCGCGCCTGGTCGGCCGTGGCCACCTGGTCGACCAGCGGCTGGTAGGCCTGTGCCTGGAAGTCCGTCTTCGGCTGAAAGTCGGTGACGTCGTGGCGGACGCGGTCGAGCAGTTCGGTGCCGCGCGGGGTGAGCCGGCCGTGGTCGGTCATCGACTTCCACTCGGTGGTGACGACGTGTCCGACATAGGCGTTGACATCGGCCCGAATCCGGTCGCGGACATCGGGTGGATAGACACGGACCCGCTCCGAGATCTCGTGCAGCGCCTGGGCCTCCGCCTGTACGTGGTCCTGGGCGGCGCTGCGCGCCTCCCATGCCCCGGCGATGGCCAGGCCCAGCACGATGGCGTACACGACGCCGATCCACATGGTCATGTACTCGATGACGTCGGGGGTCTCGCTGGGATCGTCGTCCTCGGCGGCCGTGCGATGCCGTACGAGGGTGACGACGACCACCACGGCGCACGCGCCCAGCATCGCGAGGGCGAGAACAAGCCATTCCGACAACAGGTGCCTCCAGAGAACAGCGCGTGTCTGTGCGTCGACGCGTCAGCGCGGACGCAGCGCGGCGACGGCGACCACCGCGGGGACGGTGATGAGCAGGACGTAGGTGACCGGGGACGTACGCCCCTGCGTCGTCCCGCCGGTCGGCCTGGGCCGGTAGTGCGGGTACCGCACCGGCGTGGGCGAGGGATGCGGGGTGGGCCTCGGCTTCGACTTCGGTGGCGGGGGAGTGGGCGTCGGGGTGGGGACGAGCGCCGGCCGGACCGGGGGTGGCGGTTTCGGCGCGGGCTTCGGCGGCGGGGGCGGCGTGGGACGCGGGGTGGGCGTCGGCCTCGGCGGTGCCGGTGGGGGTGTCGGCGTCGGAGTGGGCGACGGGCAGGCGGGCGGCGTGGGCCAGGAGCGGCCCCCGGCGACGGCCACCGCGACCATGCCGTCCGGGCCGGTCGAGGCGTACGCGCAGGCGTCGGCCGCCGCCGGCCCCGCCGGGCAGCCTGCCAGGGTCCACGTCAGCGCCAGCACGGCCAACACCCTTGGGGCGGGCGCGAGTCGGGTCCGTTCGGGTCCATGCACGACGGAGATCATGGGCAGCGGAACACCGTCCCACGCCGCCGTGCCCGGGGATTGCCCCGAAGGGAGGACCGGCGCCGCACGGCGGTTTGAACGGCGGGGCGCGGCGGCCGGGCGATGGCGCACGCGCGTGCGGTGTGCGGCGGGGGGCACAGCGCTCGGAAAGAAATTTGTGCGCCGGTTGAACACAACGCCCGTCCCCATCCGTACCCAATGTCGTGCGGCGACGCAGAGGCGCTGCAATATCCAGGCGATTATGGGGAGTTGACGATGAAGACCTCCTGGCGGAGCGCCTCACTTGTGGCGACGGCCGCATCGGTGCTGATGCTCACGACGGCGTGCGGTCAGGACAATGCCACCACTCCGTCGTCGGCGGCCCAGAACGTCGGTGCGACGGCCGCGGCGGGCGATTACGGCAGCGCCACCGCCGGTGCGGGGGCCGGCGCCGGCAATGGCTACGGCGCCGACGGCAGCCAGAGTTCGAGCTCCCCGAGCCCGGCGGCCCCCGCCGGCAATCTGTCCGTGGCCGCCAACCCGGACCTGGGCAAGGTGCTGACCGACGGTTCCGGTCTCACCCTCTACCGTTTCGACGCGGACACCGCCAATCCCCCCAAGTCGAACTGCGACGGCGACTGCGCCACCACCTGGCCGCCGGTTCCCGCGGACGACGCCACGGCCGGTGAGGGCATCGACAAGGCGCTCCTCGGTGAGGTCACCCGCTCCGACGGCACCAAGCAGCTGACCATCGGCGGCTGGCCGGCGTACCGCTACGCCAAGGACGTCAACGCCGGTGACGTCAACGGCCAGGGTGTGGGCGGCAAGTGGTTCGCGCTCGCGCCCAATGGCAAGAAGGCGACCCTCTCCGCTCTGCCCGGCCTGTCCGTCCGCAAGGACGCCAAGCTCGGCGACATCGTCGTCGACAAGAACGGTATGACGGTCTACCGCTTCATCAAGGACAAGGCATGGCCCAAGTCCGTCTCGAACTGCACCGGAGCCTGCCTGGAGAAGTGGCCGGCCGTCGCGGAGGTCAGCGCGAACGACACCAAGGGCGTCAAGAAGAAGGGCCTGATGGGCTTCACCCGCCCCGACAACGGCACCAAGCAGATGACGGTCAACTGCTGGCCGATCTACACCTTCTCCGGTGACAAGGCCCCCGGGGACACCAACGGTCAGGGCGTCGGCGGCACGTGGTACGCCGTCTCGCCCGAAGGAAAGCTGGTCGGCGCGTCGGAGTAGAGATCACCTCCCCAGGGTTGATCGCCTCGCCCATGTCGTATCGGACCACCGCGGAAGGGAGGGACGAGGACGAGCGAGAGTGCCGGACGCACGACAACCGGCGCGCGACCACAGGTCCGCCCCCTCCGCACCGCACGGAGGGGGCGGACCCCTTTGCGCGGGCGCCGGATCGCGCGCCCCGTGGAGACGGGGGGAACGGGGCGACTGGCACGAACCGCCCGCACCCGACCGACGGGCCGAACACACCCAAAGCGCAGCTCGGCGTTGCCGCAGGCAGTGACCGGGAACGGACGGTCAATTTCCGGTTCGGGTCGCTCCATTGGCGGGCGATCAGTAGCCTCAGCTCGAACACCGGATCGCCTGACCTGTCGCCTACGCCTTGGAGAGATACATGGAGCGTCCCGCCTGGGCCCCACGAAGCATCGACATCTCGGTGCCGAGCGTTTCGCGTATCTACGACTACTACCTGGGCGGATCGCACAATTTCGAGGTCGACCGCGAGGCGGCCCGCAAGGCGATGGAGTTCATGCCGGGCCTCCCGAAGATCATGCAGGCCAACCGGGCATTCATGCGCCGGGCCGTGGCCTTCGCGGCCGAGGAGGGCATCGACCAGTTCCTGGACATCGGCTCGGGCATCCCGACCTTCGGCAACGTCCACGAGGTGGCTCAGGCGGCCCGGCCCGACGCCCGGGTCGTGTACGTCGACCACGATCCGGTGGCCGTGGCGCACAGCCAGGCGGTCCTGGCGGGCAACGAGCGCGCGGATGTCGTCGCCGCGGACCTCCGCAAGCCCCAGGAGATCCTGACGAGCCCCCAAGTGGAGCGTCTGATCGACCTGAATCGGCCAGTGGCGCTGCTTCTCGTTGCCATACTGCACTTCGTGGAAGACGCGGACGACCCGTACAGTGCGGTGGCCGAGCTGCGAGAGGCGCTCGCGCCCGGCAGCCTGCTGATCCTCACGCATGCTTCGTACGAGGGAATCCCGCTGCCACCGAAGCGGGCGGAGGGTGCGGTGGACGTGTACAAGGACATTCGCAACCCGCTGATCATGCGTTCGCGCGACGAGATCGCGCGGTTCTTCGAGGGGTACGACATGGTGGAACCCGGGCTGGTGCCGATGCCTCACTGGCGGCCGCAGACGGCGCCGGAGGACGAGGATCCCTACGCCTTCTCCGGATTCGCCGGCGTGGGGCGTACGGCGTGACCGCGGAGCCGGACGGGCCGGAGGACAGACTCCGCCGGTTCGCGACGATCTGGAGCCGGGCCGTCTTCCCGGTGACCTCCACGTCGCTGACCCGGCCGGAGCTCGAAGAGCAACTCCTGCCGCTCGCACGCCGGTTGAGCGACGCGCTACGGGCCCGCAGTTTCGACGCCGACGAGGCCAGGGCGGTCGGCGCGGCGCTGATCGAGACGCACTGCACCGACCCCGAGGCGCTCACCCGCACCCTGGACTGTGTCGACGCCTACCTGGTGCTCTACTGCGGCGAGGACGGCCCCCAGGACGAGATGCGGATGCGCTCCTCGCGGGTCCAGCACTCCATGGCCGCCGGGTTCGCGCAGGCGCTTCGCGAGCGGACCCTGGCCGAACAGGAGGCCATCGCCCGGGCCGCGCTCCAGGCCCAGGGCGTGGTCGCCCAGGCGCTGCACGCCAGCGAGGCCCGGTTCCGCGCGGTGTTCGAGGGCGCCGCCATAGGCATCGGCATCGCCGACCTCGAGGGCAACGTCCTCCAGGTCAACGGGGCGCTGCTGCGCATGTTCGGCGGCTCCGAGCAGGCCGTGCGGGGCCGCAACGTCATGGAGTGGACCCACCCGGAGGACGCGCCCCAGACCTGGAAGCTCTACGACGAGCTGGTGCGCGGGGACCGCGAGCACTACCACGTCGAGAAGGCCTTCAACCGCCCCGACGGAACGGTCCTGTGGACCAATCTCACGGTCTCCCTGCTCAGGGACGCCGACGGCAGTCCGCAGTACCAGCTCGCCCTGATGGAGGACACCACCGAGCGCCGGCTGCTCAATCTGCGGCTGCGCTACGAGGCCACCCACGACGCGCTCACCGGCCTGCCCAACCGCACCCTGTTCTTCGAGCGTCTGGAAAAGGCCCTGGCGGCGGGCGAGGGCCAGCGCTTCGGCCTGTGCTACCTCGACCTCGACGGCTTCAAGACCATCAACGACAGCCTCGGTCACGCGGCCGGCGACCGGCTGCTCGTCGAGGTCGCCGACCGGCTCCAGTCCTGCGCGACCGCGCCCGGTGAGATGGTGGCGCGGCTCGGCGGCGACGAGTTCGTGGCGCTGACCACCGGTCCCGGCACCGAGCGCGAGGTCGACGAGCTCGCCGATCGCATCATGCACGCGCTCGTCACCCCGATCAGCATCGACGGCCGCGAACTCCTGGTCCGCGGCAGCATCGGCATCGTCGAGGGCCCGGCGGGCGAGCGCACCCCGGCCGAGGTGCTGCGCAGCGCCGACATCACCATGTACCGGGCCAAGTCGGCGGGCGGCAACCGCTCGGAGCTGGCCGACCCGGAGGCCGACGCCCGCGCCATCACCCGGCACGGTCTGACCACCGCGCTTCCCGCGGCTCTGGACCGGGGCGAGTTCTTCATCGAGTACCAGCCGCTGGTCCACCTCGGCGACGGCAGCGTGCGCGGCGCCGAGGCCCTGGTGCGCTGGCTGCACCCGCAGCACGGGGTCCTCGGCCCCGACCGGTTCATCCCGCTCGCCGAACACACGGGCCTGATCGTGCCGTTGGGCCGCTGGGTCCTTGAGGAGTCCGTCCGCCAGGCCCGCGACTGGCGCGAGCGATACGACCGGGCGGCCGACGGGCCGCTGCGCATCAACGTCAACCTCTCGCCGTGCCAGCTCACCCATCCCGGTCTGGTGCAGGACACGGTGGAGATCCTGGAGCGCGCGGGCGTCGCGCCGGACTCGCTGTGCCTGGAGGTCACCGAGTCCGCCCTCATCGGCGCCGACGACGATCTGCTCAAACCGCTGCGCCGGCTCGCCGAGATGGGCGTCGACATCGCCCTCGACGACTTCGGCACCGGATACTCCAACCTGGCCAACCTGCGTCGTCTGCCGGTGAGCATCCTCAAGCTGGACCGCTCCTTCACCCAGAGCATGCAGCGGTTCCCGGCCGACCCCGTCGACCTCAAGATCGTCGAGGGGATCGTTTCACTGGCCCACAGCCTCGACCTCGCGGTCACCGTGGAGGGCGTGGAGACGGGCGCCCAGGCCGAGCAACTGCGCATCCTGGGCTGCGACACGGCCCAGGGCTGGTACTACGCCCGCCCGGGCCCACCGGAACGCCTCCACGACCTGGCCCTGGTGGACGCAACAGGCTGAACCCCTGAAGCACGGCAGGCGCAGTTCCCCCCGGGGGCGCGGGGAACTGCGCGACAAGACGCACCCGGGCACGCGCAACGGGCTGAGCCTTTGAAGCAGGCCAGGCGCAATTCCCCCCAGGGGCGCGGGGAACTGCGCGAGCAACCACACACGACCCGCACCCCCCGACGGCGCCCCCGAGGCAGACGCACCCGGGCACAAAGCAAACTCACCGCTCAAGCAACATCCGCTGCAACTCACGCGCGGCCCGAGGCGGAGCCACATCGCTCCGATGCGCCAACGCGATCGTCCGATGCAACCCCGGCCGAGCCAACGGAGTAACCCGCAGCCCTCGGCCCGACCGCGTCGCCACCATCCTCGGTACGACGGCCACGCCGAGCCCCGCCCGGACGAACCCCAGCACCGCGTCCATCTCACCGCCCTCCACAGCGAAGTCCGGCTCGAACCCCGCGGAGCGGCACGCCGCCACCGTGAGCTCGCGCAGGTCGTAGCCGTGCCGGAACATCACGAGACGCTCGCCCTCCAGGTCGGCGACGCGCACGGCCGGCGCGCCCCGGCCCGGTGCGGGCGCCTCCGGTGACGACACCACCACCAGGTCCTCCCGCAGCAGTTCCACCGAGGTGAGGGCGGGCGAGGCGGGCGGCAGCGGGAGCACGATCAGGGCGAGGTCGAGGGCGCCGCGAGCGAGTTCCCGTACGAGATCGTGGGAGCCACCCTCCTCGATCAGCAGCCGGATGCCGGGATAGCGGTCGTGGAAGGCCCGCAGCACGTCCGGGAGCAGGCCGGTGCACAGGCTCGGGGTGGCGCCGAGCCGGACGCGGCCGCCGCGCAGCTGCACCAGCTCCTGCACCTCGTGCCGGGCCGTGTCGGCGTCGGCCAGGATCCGGCGTGCCAGCGGCAGCAGCGCCTCGCCCGCGTCGGTGAGCGTGATGTTGCCGCGCGCCCGCAGGAACAGATCCGCCCCCAGCTCCCGCTCCAGCGCCTTGATCTGCTGGGACAGGGACGGCTGTGCAACATGGACCAGCTCGGCGGCCCGGGTGAAGTGCCGGGTCTCGGCGACCGCCACGAAATACTGGAGCTGCTGGAACTGCATGGTTTCAGAATAGCCCCAGCCTATGGAAACGAGCTGGACCATGTCTTGGACCGATCGGGACCATCGGCCCTAGCGTTCTGATTCATGGCTCTGGCAACGCGGACGGACCGACGGCCGTCCATGGCACGCACGGTGTGGGACTCCACCGTAGGCAAGAAGACCGTGATGGCGGTCAGCGGCGTGATCATGCTGCTGTATCTGGTCGCGCACATGATCGGGAACCTGAAGATCTACTTCGGGGCGGGCGAGTTCAACCACTACGCCCACTGGCTGCGCACCGTCGGTGAACCGTTCATGCACTACGAGTGGACGCTGTGGCTCATCCGCGTCGTCCTGGTCGTCGCCGTGGTGGCCCACGCCACGTCCGCCTACCAGCTCAGCCGCCGTGACATCAGGGCGCGCCCCAGCAAGTACGTGCACAAGAGGCCCCGGGCGAGCTACGCCACGCGCACCATGCGCTGGGGCGGGATCATCCTCGGCCTGTTCATCGTCTGGCACCTCCTGGACCTGACCACCGGCACCGTGCACTCCGGCGGCTTCCAGGAGGGCCACCCGTACCAGAACGTCGTGGACACCTTCTCCACCTGGTACGGCAACGTCATCTACATCGTCGCGATGCTCGCGCTCGGCCTGCACATCCGGCACGGCTTCTGGAGCGCCGCACAGACCCTCGGCGTCGGCAGCCGCGCCCGCGCCCTGAAGACCGTCGCCAACGTACTGGCGCTGCTGCTCACGGCCGGCTTCATCGCCGTACCCGTGGGCGTCATGACCGGAGTGGTGAGCTGACATGACAACCTACGCGAACTACGAGACCGGCGCGCCCGTCGTCGACGACAAGGCGCCCTCCGGCCCCGTCCACGAGCGCTGGGACAAGCGCCGTTTCGAGGCCAAGCTCGTCAACCCCGCCAACCGCCGCAAGCACACGGTGATCGTCGTCGGCACCGGCCTCGCCGGCGGCTCCGCCGGCGCCACCCTCGCCGAACAGGGCTACCACGTCGTCCAGTTCTGCTACCAGGACTCCCCGCGCCGCGCCCACTCCATCGCCGCGCAGGGCGGCATCAACGCGGCCAAGAACTACCGCAACGACGGCGACTCCGTGCACCGGCTCTTCTACGACACCGTTAAGGGCGGCGACTTCCGGGCGCGCGAGTCCAACGTCCACCGCCTCGCGCAGATCTCGGTCGAGATCATCGACCAGTGCGTGGCCCAGGGCGTGCCCTTCGCGCGCGAGTACGGCGGACTCCTCGACACCCGCTCCTTCGGCGGCGTCCAGGTCTCGCGCACGTTCTACGCCCGCGGCCAGACGGGCCAGCAGCTGCTGCTCGGCGCCTACCAGGCGCTGTCGCGGCAGATTGCGGCCGGGAACGTGGAAATGCACCCGCGCACCGAGATGCTCGACCTGATCGTCATCGACGGACGGGCGCGCGGGATCGTGGCACGCGACCTGATCACGGGCCGTATCGACACCTACTTCGCGGACGCCGTCGTGCTCGCCAGCGGCGGCTACGGCAACGTCTTCTACCTGTCGACGAACGCCATGAACTCCAACGCCACCGCGATCTGGCGGGCCCACCGGCGCGGCGCGTACTTCGCCAACCCCTGCTTCACCCAGATCCACCCCACCTGCATCCCGCGCACCGGCGACCACCAGTCCAAGCTCACCCTGATGAGCGAGTCGCTGCGCAACGACGGCCGGATCTGGGTGCCCAGGGCCAAGGGCGACACCCGGCCCGCGAACCAGATCCCCGAGGACGAGCGCGACTACTACCTGGAGCGCATCTACCCGTCCTTCGGCAATCTGGTTCCGCGCGACATCGCCTCCCGCGCCGCGAAGAACGTCTGCGACGAGGGCAGGGGAGTGGGCCCCGGCGGGCAGGGTGTGTATCTGGACTTCGCGGACGCGATCGAGCGGATGGGCCGCAAGGCCGTCGAGGCCAAGTACGGCAACCTCTTCGACATGTACCAGCGGATCACGGACGAGGATCCGTACGAGGTGCCGATGCGCATCTACCCCGCCGTGCACTACACGATGGGCGGCCTCTGGGTCGACTACGACCTGCAGACCACCGTCCCCGGCCTGTTCGCCGTCGGTGAGGCCAACTTCTCCGACCACGGCGCCAACCGGCTCGGCGCATCCGCGCTGATGCAGGGCCTGGCCGACGGCTACTTCGTGCTGCCGGCCACCATCAACGACTACCTCGCCCGCAACCCCCACCAGGAGGCGGTGACGGTCGAACACCCCGTCGTCCAGGAGGTGCTGGCCGAGACGCAGGACCGGCTCGACCTGCTCCTGTCCGCCGACGGCGACCGCACCCCCGACTCCTTCCACCGTGAAGTCGGCGAACTGATGTGGGAGTTCTGCGGCATGGCGCGCACCGACGCCGGACTGCGCAAGGCCCTTGAGCGCATCCCGCAGATACGCGAGGAGTTCTGGCGTCGCATCAAGGTTCCGGGGACGGGCGAGGAGCTCAATCAGTCCCTGGAGAAGGCGAACCGCATCGTCGACTACCTGGAGCTCGCCGAGCTGATGTGCCTCGACGCACTGCACCGCTCCGAGTCCTGCGGCGGCCACTTCCGCGAGGAGTCCCAGACGCCCGACGGCGAAGCCGCACGCAGGGACGAGGAGTTCTCCTACGCGGCCGCCTGGGAGTTCACGGGTACGGGCGAGGCCCCGACCCTGCACAAGGAAGACCTCGTCTTCGAGTACGTCCACCCCACCCAGCGGAGCTACGCATGAAGCTCAACCTGCGCGTCTGGCGGCAGAAGAACGCCGACGCCGACGGCGCCATGTCCACGTACGAGGTGGACGGCATCTCCTCCGACATGTCCTTCCTGGAGATGCTCGACACGCTCAACGAGGAGCTCATCCTCAAGGGCGAGGACCCGGTCGCCTTCGACCACGACTGCCGCGAGGGCATCTGCGGCGCCTGCTCGCTCGTCATCAACGGCGACGCGCACGGCCCCGAGCGCACCACCACCTGCCAGTTGCACATGCGGTCCTTCGAGGACGGCGACACGATCGACATCGAGCCGTGGCGGGCGTCCGCCTTCCCGGTGATCAAGGACCTGGTCGTGGACCGGTCCGCCTTCGACCGGATCATCCAGGCGGGCGGCTACATCACCGCGCCGACCGGTGCCGCCCCCGAGGCCCACGCCACGCCGGTGCCCAAGCCGGACGCCGACTTCGCCTTCGAGCACGCGGAGTGCATCGGCTGCGGGGCGTGCGTGGCCGCGTGCCCGAACGGGGCGGCGATGCTGTTCACCTCCGCCAAGGTCAACCACCTCAACGTGCTGCCGCAGGGGGCTCCCGAGCGCGAGACTCGGGTGCTGGACATGGTGGCGCAGATGGACGAGGAGGGGTTCGGCGGCTGCACGCTGACCGGGGAGTGCGCCACCGCCTGCCCCAAGGGCATTCCGCTGATGTCCATCACGAACATGAACAAGGAGTGGCTGCGGGCCACGCGCAAGGCGGGCAAACGGTAGGGCTGTTGGCCGCAGGGCCGTCGGTCGCAGGGCCCTCGGCCGTTCGCCGGCCGGGTGCGGACGGGCGGGGCCGGGAGTGGTGCTCATCCCCCGGTCCCGCCGGGCACCCGGCCCTCGATAGGCTGCGCGCATGATCTTCGAGAACAACGGGAGGGAGCGGTTCCTCGAGGCCGTCACGGACTTCGAGGCCGCTGTGCGCGAGCGGGACGTGGACCGTTCGGAGCGCGCGTTCGGAGAGCTGTACCGGAGCATCGGGGAGGCGGGGGAGCAGGAGGTCGGGAAGGCCGCGCCGCGGCTCGCCGCGCTGCTGCCCGACGTGCCCCCGGGGCCGCGCGGCACCATAGCCGTGATGGTCGGCGCCTGCGTGGAGCGCGGCGCCGACGCGGTGCCCTGCGCGCCGTACGTCTTCGCGGAGCTCGCCGAGACGCTCGCCGCCGTCGGTGAGTTCTGCGAACGCTGGGAGGAGACCGGCGGAGGGGACTTCCCCGACCCGGAGGGTGGCGAGCCCGACCCGGCCCTCTTCGACCGGGTGGGGCCGGAGCAGGCCCTGGCCTGGCTGACGCTGTCCCAGTGGGAGATGGCCTCCGTCGCCATGCTCAGCCACGCGGCCGTGCGCACCGCGCTCGACGCGGCCCTGCGCGACCGGCTGCTGCGGGCCGTGGGGAGCGTCGCGGAGGCGTCCGGGCACACCTTCAAGTGTCTGACGTACGCCCTGCTGGTCCTCGACGAGCCGCTGATCGTGCTGCACCGCCCCACCGGCACCGGCTACGCGATGCGCATGGGCGGCATCGGCGACAACTTCCAGCTGCACACCCTGCTCGCCGACGTCCTCGTCGGCGGCGGCCATGTGCCCGGCCGCGCCCCCTCCGCCGAGGAGGCGGCCGTGTGCCGGGACCAGCCCGGGCAGGTGCACACCACCGGCTCCTTCAACCTCGTCAGCCCCACCGGGGAGTGGGTGTGGAACGAGGGGACGCCCAGCGACATCCCCGTCGTCGACGGAGTACGGCTGCTCGTCCTCGACCCCCCGCCCTACGAGCGGAGCTGGCCCTCGGGCCGGTTCTTCCCCAACATGACGGGCGACCTCGTCCTGGAGCGGGCGCTCGCCCCGGAGGAGGCCGGGCGGCTGCTCGCCGGGTGCGTGACCAAGGACGGCTGACCGGTCGGTAACCCCGGCGTTCAACATCCCCACATCCACTCTCCTGGCGCAGGTCACGCGCAGGTCAACCGGCATCGGAAGAACAGGAGCGGCGGCCCGTACGCACCCGGTCCGCCCTCTTCCCCCGCCGAACCGGCCCGTGACCAGGAGAGAGCCATGACCGGCGTTTCCACCCTCGACCGTCCCCCGCAGCCTGCGGCTCCCACCCGCTACACCGTCACCCTCGCCCGTGACGAGGCCGACGTGCGTGCCGCGCAGCGGCTGCGGCACGACGTGTTCGCCGGGGAGATGGGGGCCCTGCTGTCGAGCCGGCACCCCGGCTACGACATCGACGCCTTCGACGCGTACTGCGACCACCTGCTCGTGCGCGACACCGCGACCGGGCAGGTCGTCGGCACCTACCGGCTGCTGCCGCCGGAGCGGGCCGCGGTTGCCGGCCGGCTGTACTCGGAGGGCGAGTTCGACCTGGCCGCGCTCGACACGATCCGGCCCGGCCTGGTCGAGGTCGGCCGCTCCTGTGTGCACCCCGACCACCGCGACGGCACGGTCATCGGCCTGATCTGGGCCGGAATCGCCCGCTACATGGTCGACCGCGGCCACGAGTGGCTGGCCGGCTGCTGCTCCATCCCGCTCGCCGACGGCGGCGCCCTGGCCTCCGCCACCTGGGAGCGGGTGCGCACCAAGCACCTGGCTCCGGAGGAGTTCCGGGTACGGCCGCTGCTGCCCTGGGTCCCGGACAGTGAGGTCCAGGCCCAGGCCGCGCGCACCGAACTGCCCGCCCTGCTGCGCGGCTATCTGCGCCTCGGCGCGTGGGTCTGCGCCGAGCCCGCGCACGACGCGGACTTCGGGGTGGCCGACCTGTACGTGCTGCTGTCGATGCGCCGGGTCAACCCGCGCTATCTGCGGCACTTCCTCTCACTCGTGCCGGCCTGATGAGCGTCTGGCTGCCGAGCGCGCCCTGCACCCCGGGGGCGTGTGTGGAGCCGACGGGGTCCGCGACGGCCGTACCGCGTGCCGTGGTGCGGCTGACGGGGGTCACGCTCCTGGTCCTGACCGGGATCGTGCTGGCCCCGCTCGGCGGGCTGATCCCCGCCGGGCTGGTCAGGAGGTGGTGCCGGGCGATCGTGCGGGCCGCCGGGGTCCGGGTCCGCCTCACCGGCGCCGCCGCACCCACCGGCGGACTCCTCATGGTGGCCAACCACATCTCCTGGCTGGACATCCCCCTGCTGGGCGCCGTGCGTCCGGCGCGGATGCTCGCCAAGACGGAGATACGGCAGTGGCCGGTGGCCGGTGCCCTGGTGGCACGCGGCGGGGCCCTGTTCATCGAGCGCGACCGGCTGCGGGCGCTCCCGGAGACGGTCGCCCGCATCGCGGACGCCCTGCGCGACGGCGCCGCGGTCGTCGCCTTCCCCGAGGGCAGCACGTGGTGCGGCCGCGCCCAGGGCCGCTTCCACCGGGCCGTCTTCCAGGCCGCGCTCGACGCCGGGGTCCCCGTCCAGCCGGTGCGGCTGCACTACCGGATCGCCGGTGGCGCGGCCAGCACCGCGCCCGCGTTCGTGGGCGAGGACACGCTGTTCGCCTCGGTGTGGCGGGTGGTGTCGGCGCGCGGTCTGGTGGCCGAGGTCGAGGTGCTGCCGGTGATACCACCGGGCACCCACCCCGACCGCCGCAGCCTCGCCCGAGCCGCAGAACCGGCCACACACGGGCCCACCCGGACCCACGCGGCCCTGGTGACCCGCGACCAGGCGCCCAGCGATCGCTCTCGCGCCGAGGTCCGCCCGGCTTCGGGGGCGCGGGCTGTGCGCCCGGATTCCCGGCAGGACCTGGAGCGCGCCTGAAGGTGACTGGGGGAGAGGCCGCCGCGCACGGGCTTGCTTGGGCCCGCGTGGCCCAGGTGGCGGGCGGGTAGGCGCTCGGTGTTTGTCCTCGTGGGTGGTCCGGCCGGGTTCGGGGGCGCGGACTGCGCGCACGGATTGCCGGTAGGGCCTGGAGCGCGCCTGAAGATCACTGGGGGAGCGCCCGCCGCAGACAGGGCGCCGTGGCGCTTCCCGGGGCTTGTGCTACGTCGCCCGGTGAGCCGGTCGCGCACGGGCCCGTTTGGCCCGTGAGGAGGAACTCAGTCACTCGGGGAGTGCCCGCCGTAGGTACGGCGCCGTGGCGCTTCCCGGGGCTTGTGCTACGTCGCCCGGTGAGCCGGTCGCGCACGGGCCCGTTTGGCCCGTGAGGAGGAACTCAGTCACTGGGGGAGTGCCCGCCGTAGGTACGGCGCCGTGGCGCTTCCCGGGGCTTGTGCTACGTCGCCCGGTGAGCCGGTCGCGCACGGGCCCGTTTGGCCCG
>NZ_JBIAWG010000005.1:402488-536297 GCF_042895285.1 Streptomyces sp. NPDC001406 | reverse complement strand
GGTCGGCGTAGACGGCCACGCTCGCGATCCCGGCGTCCCGGCAGGCCCGGGCCACGCGGACAGCGATTTCGCCACGGTTGGCGATGAGCACCTTGCGCACGATTGAGGCTCCCTCCTTGAAACAAGCCGAGTTTAGGGACTGCCGACACGGCACTTCGACCCGTCCCCAATGGTGAGCTTGCCCACACGGAGCGTGATTCGAGGCTCGCTCGACCCGCGAAAGCCCTTGTCGCACCTCGGTACGCAGGACCCTTCCGGAAAACCCTAGCCCTGCCGTGTGGTCAAGGTCTCTGTGAGAGCGTGCCGCGGCCCACTCGGTTTCTTTGTCGAGTCCCTACGAATGGCCCAATGATTCTTTGCCCGTGACAGAACCCTTGTCCCCGGGTTTACCCGTTAGTAGCGTTCGCGATGTCTCGAACGTACTTCAGGTAACAGCAGCCGGACTCGGGCTGCGGTCGAAAGTGGGTGGGACCGGTGGTGCGCAGACCGGTGGCGTGGGTCGTGGCGTTCGTCCTCTTCGCCGAAGGACTCGGCATCGCGGCACTGAACTGGTTCCTGGGGGTGGTCGTCGACCGGCAGGAGATGTCGCTGGCCGGCCTCGACCCGGACATGATGTCGATGTCCTCGAAGATCGGCGGCGTGGTCTTCGGCCTCTACTTCGCGCTGTGCGCCCTGGTCGCCCTGCTCGTGGCGATACGCAACCGCGCCCCGGCCGGCTTCGGCCGCGTCCTGCTCATCAGCATCGCCGTGGTGCACGGGCTGCTCGGCGCGTTCACCTGGGGGCTGGTGGGCTGGACCGCGTTCGTGTTCATGATGGTCGTCCTGGGGCTGATCGTGCTGCTCCTGATGACGTACGACCGTCAGGACGGCGCGGCCGAGACGGCGCCCGGCGGCGCTCCCGAGGGCGGCGACACGCCGGAGGCCAAGGAGGAGAGCCCGCAGGGGCCGGCGGACCCGCAGGAGCCGAAGGGCGAGCCCGAGGGGCCGAAGGGCGAGGCGGAGGAGCCTCAGGACGACGTCCCGGCCCTGGCCGCCCCCGGCACCCCTGCCGCTGCGGTCACTCCGCCGGTGCCCACAACTCCGTGATGCCGATGCCCAGTTCGGCCAGCAGCTGCCGGACGAGGGGCAGGCTGATGCCGATCACATTGCCGTGGTCGCCGTCGATGCCCCTGATGAAGGGCGCCGAGCGGCCGTCCAGGGTGAACGCCCCGGCGACGTAGAGCGGCTCTCCGGAGGCGACGTAGGCGGCGATCTCCGCGTCCGTCGGCTCGCCGAAGTGCACGACGGTGGACGCGGTCCCGGACACGTACCGCTTGTTCGCCGTGTCCCAGATGCAGTGCCCCGTCTGGAGGGTCCCGGCCCGCCCCCGCATCGCCTTCCAGCGGGCGATGGCCTCCTCGGCGTCCGCGGGCTTGCCCAGCGCCTGGCCGTCCAGCTCCAGCACCGAGTCGCAGCCGATCACCAGGGCGCCCTGCACCTCCGGCTTCGCCGCCACCACGGAGGCCTTCGCCTCGGCGAGGGCGAGCGCCAGCTCGGCGGGCGTGGGCGCGGTGATCGCGTCCTCGTCGACCCCGCTGACGATCACCTCGGGTTCGAGCCCGGCCTGCCTGAGCAGTCCGAGCCGGGCGGGCGACTTGGAGGCGAGCACGACTCGCCTGCGCGGATTGGCAGTCATGCGGTCAGGTTAGCGGGGTCGCTGCGCTACCTCAGGCCGAGCACGATCATTCCGAGCAGCATGGCCAGGGCGAGAAGAAGACCGAGCCGCCGCAGCATGTCCTGCGTGTCGCGCAGTTCTTTGGGCGGCTCGTTCTCCGGGTCTGACCACAGCATGCCACCAGCGTGGGGCTTGGGCGGGGGAGGGCGCCTGAGTACTCGTACTCAAGTTGGCGCCCTCGTTGCACTGACGTGCGCCCACGCGGCGGAGCCGCTTATCGACGCAGCCTCGCGCCCCTGGGGCGGTTGCCTCCTAGCTTGGCCAGTAGGTGCGCGTCCAGGACGCCGGGCCCGGCTGTGGGACGCGGTGGCCTGCGATGCGGGACGGGTCGGCCCAGGAGTCCCTCGGGCCCGGCGCGCCGGGCGGCGTTGCTGCTGCCGCCGCGGCGCGGGCGCGGACCACCGCCAGTGCGGCGGCCAGCTCCTCGGGGGTCGGATTGCCCCGTACGACCTTGATCGTCATGATGTCTCCCAATCGATCGACGAAGGCCTAGAGGGGGATGTTGCCGTGCTTCTTCGGAGGCAGGGATTCCCGCTTGGTACGCAGCTGACGCAGGCCGCGTACGACGTGGCGGCGGGTGTCCGACGGCATGATCACCGAGTCGATGTAGCCGCGCTCGGCCGCGATGTAGGGGTTGAGGAGGGTGTCCTCGTACTCCCGGATCAGCTGGGCCCGGGTCGCCTCGCCGTTTCCGGAGGTCTCCGCCTCGGCGATGGTCCGCCGGTGCAGGATGTTGACCGCGCCCTGCGCGCCCATGACGGCGATCTGCGCGGTCGGCCAGGCGAGGTTGATGTCGGCACCCAGGTGCTTGGAGCCCATGACGTCGTAGGCGCCGCCGAAGGCCTTGCGGGTGATGACCGTGATCAGCGGGACGGTCGCCTCCGCGTACGCGTAGATCAGCTTGGCGCCGCGCCGGATGATGCCGTCGTGCTCCTGGTCGACGCCGGGCAGGAAGCCGGGCACGTCCACGAACGTGAGGACCGGGATGTTGAAGGCGTCGCAGGTCCGTACGAAGCGGGCCGCCTTCTCGCTCGCCTGGATGTCCAGGCAGCCGGCGAACTGCATCGGCTGGTTGGCGACGACACCGACGGGGTGCCCCTCCACCCGGCCGTAGCCGGTGAGGATGTTCGGCGCGAACAGCGGCTGCGTCTCGAAGAACTCGGCGTCGTCCAGGATGTGCTCGATCACCGTGTGCATGTCGTACGGCTGGTTCGCGCTGTCCGGGACGATGGTGTCCAGCTCGCGGTCCTCGTCGGTGAGGGCGAGGTCCGCCTCCTCCGGGAACACCGGGGGCTCACTGAGGTTGTTGGACGGCAGGTACGACAGCAGCTGCTTGACGTACTCGATGGCGTCCTTCTCGTCGCCCGCCATGTGATGCGCCACGCCCGAGACGGAGTTGTGGGTGCGGGCGCCGCCCAGCTCCTCGAAGCCGACGTCCTCGCCGGTGACCGTCTTGATGACGTCCGGGCCGGTGATGAACATGTGCGAGGTCTGGTCGACCATGACCGTGAAGTCGGTGATGGCGGGGGAGTAGACCGCGCCGCCCGCGCAGGGGCCCACGATCAGGCTGATCTGCGGGATGACGCCCGACGCGTGGGTGTTGCGGCGGAAGATCTCGCCGTAGGCGCCGAGGGAGGCCACACCCTCCTGGATCCGGGCGCCGCCGGAGTCGTTGATGCCGATGACCGGGCAGCCGGTCTTCAGCGCGAAGTCCATGACCTTGACGATCTTCTGGCCGTACACCTCGCCGAGCGCACCGCCGAAGACGGTGAAGTCCTGCGAGAAGACGGCGACGGGACGGCCGTCGACGGTCCCGTACCCGGTGACGACACCGTCGCCGTAGGGGCGGTTCTTCTCCAGACCGAAGTTGGTGGACCGGTGGCGCGCGAACTCGTCGAGTTCGACGAATGACCCTTCGTCAAGCAGCAGGTCGATCCGCTCACGGGCCGTCAACTTGCCCTTGGCGTGCTGCTTCTCGACGGCGCGTTCCGAGCCGGCGTGCGTCGCTTCCTGGATACGGCGCTGGAGGTCCGCCAGCTTGCCCGCGGTCGTGTGAATGTCGATCTCTTCCGGCTCGGACATCGGGATGCGGCTCCCTGCCTGCTCAAAAGGGGGGACGGTTACTCATCCGTAGCGTAGTGGGGTGCCTATCAATCGGCAGTGCGGCGTTTACCACACCTAGGGTGGCTTGCATGACGCCGCGAGATGCTTCAGACGCCAACGACAACCGGTGGTCCGACCTGGACCGCCCGCCCCTCAACACGGCCGCGCTGCGGCGGGGGCTGGTGCGGGAGGGGGGCCTGTGGACCGGGGTGGAGGTGGTGCAGCGCATCGGCTCCACCAACAGCGAGCTGGTGGCACGCGCGGAGGCCGGGAAGGCCACCGAGGGCGCGGTGCTCGTCGCCGAGGAACAGACGGCGGGCCGGGGCCGCCTGGACCGCCAGTGGACGGCACCGCCCCGCTCCGGCCTGTTCTTCTCGGTGCTGCTCGACCCGGTCGAGGTGCCGGTGGCCCGCTGGGGCTGGCTGCCGCTGCTCACCGGCGTGGCCGTGGCGACGGGGCTTGCGCGGGCGGCGGGGGTGGACACCTCACTCAAATGGCCCAACGACGTCCTGGTGACCGTGGGTGACGAGGAGCGCAAGACCGGCGGGATCCTGGCGGAGCGGGCCGGGGACGCCGGAGTGGTCGTAGGCGTCGGCATCAACGTCTCGCTGCGCGCCGAGGAGCTTCCGGTGCCGCAGGCCGGTTCGCTGGCGCTGGCCGGCGCCGTGAGCACGGACCGGGATCCGCTGCTGCGGGCCGTGCTGCGGTCCCTGGAGGACTGGTACGGCCGCTGGCGCGAGGCGGGGGGCGACCCGGTCGCCAGCGGCCTCCAGGAGACGTACGCGGCGGGCTGCGCGACGCTGGGAAGGGTCGTGCGGGCGGAGCTCCCGGGCGACCGGTCGATCGTCGGCGAGGCCGTGGCGATCGACGGCGACGGACGGCTGGTCCTGGCCACGGAGGACGGCGTCCAGGAGCCGGTTGGCGCGGGAGACATCGTGCACCTGCGGCCCGCGTGAGCACGGTGCGGGGCCCGGGGCGGTCCGGCGCCGACGCCGCGATGATCCAAACGACACCCCCTAGCGCCGGACACCTCACCGTCGGCCCCCACCTTACGGAGTGAGCTGGCGCACACCTGCCGTAGAGTTGAGGCCGGTCGATACGTGACCGCGGCAGATCGGAAGGGCAGCAGGCGTGACCGTCGACGATTCGGGCTCCGGCGCGGGCGCGGACGGCCGGGTGGACCTTCCCCCGCACTCGACTCCGCTCGAGGGGGAGGAACCCTACGCCGCCGACGCCGGCGAAGACCCGCTCGCCCTGCGCCTCGAAACGCTCATCCTGGGCGCGGAGCGCCGTTACACGCCGTTCCAGGCGGCCCGCAGCGCCGGTGTCTCCATGGAGCTGGCCTCCCGCTTCTGGCGGGCCATGGGCTTCGCCGACATCGGGCAGGCCAAGGCCCTCACCGAGGCCGACGTGCTCGCCCTGCGCCGGCTCGCCGGTCTCGTCGAGGCGGGGCTGCTCAGCGAGGCGATGGCGGTGCAGGTGGCCCGGTCGACCGGGCAGACCACCGCGCGACTGGCCGAGTGGCAGATCGACTCCTTCCTGGAGGGGCTGACCGAGCCGCCCGAGCCGGGCATGACGCGCACCGAGGTGACGTACCCGATCGTCGAGCTGCTGCTGCCCGAGCTGGAGGAGTTCCTGGTCTACGTCTGGCGCCGCCAGCTCGCCGCCTCCGCCGGCCGGGTCGTGCAGGGGGCCGACGACGAGGAGATGGTCGACCGGCGGCTCGCCGTCGGCTTCGCCGACCTCGTCGGGTTCACGCGACTGACCCGCCGTATGGAGGAGGAGGAACTCGGCGAGCTCGTCGAGGCCTTCGAGACCACCGCCGCCGACCTGGTGGCCGCGCGCGGCGGCCGGCTCATCAAGACGCTGGGCGACGAGGTCCTCTACGCCGCCGACGACGCCGGTACGGCCGCGGACATCGCCCTGCGCCTGGTGGAGACCATGGCCAACGACGAGACGATGCCCGAACTGCGCGTCGGCATGGCGTTCGGCACGGTGACGACCCGCATGGGTGATGTCTTCGGTACGACGGTGAACCTCGCCTCCCGGCTGACGTCGATAGCGCCGCGCGACGCGGTCCTCGTCGACAGCGCCTTCGCCGAGGAGATCATCCGCACCGGCGAGGCGCCCGCCTCGGAGGCGGACGCGGCCGAGGCCGCGGCCGCCGCGGAGAAGGAGGGCGAGGAGCCGCCGACGTACCGCTTCGCCCTGCAGCCGATGTGGCAGCGCCCGGTCCGCGGCCTCGGCGTGGTCGAGCCGTGGCTGCTCACCCGGCGCGACGGCGAGGCCTAGTCGTGGCTTCGGCCGTGGCCCCAGTCGTGGCCTAGTCGTCCTCCCCGGTCGTCGTGCGGGGCCCGCAGCGGGTCCACGCAAAGTCCGATTATCGGCACGCACAGTCCTCCGTCATGACCGGGCTGCGGGGCCGGGGCGGTCTGGGAGTGGCTCGGTGTCGGTGCCGGTGTGGGGTCGGGACGTGGGGCGGCCGGGGGCGTCGTGGCCGGTGCCGGAGTGGTGCGCGGAGCCGTCGGGCCCTGCGTCGTCGTCGGGACGGCGGTCGGGATCGTCGAGGGGATGTCCGTCGGGAGGGACGAGGCGGTCGGCGAGGTGGGCGTGGCGCTCACCCCGCCCATGACGGAGGTCGCCGAGGGCGGGGCCGTCGGTGTGTTCCCCACGGACGCGGCCGTGTTCGACGGCGACCGGTCGGTGGCGCCGCCGTGATCCAGCCGCGGTTCCGCCTCGGCGGCGCCCGGTCCGCCGACCCCGGAGTCCGGTGACAAGCGGACGAGGCTGAGGACACCGGCGGCCACGGCGAGCCCACCGGCGGCGAGCAGGGCCTTGCGCGGGCGGGGCCTGCGGTGGCGGCCGCGACGCGGGACGGGCACGGCGAGGGCCGTATCCGCGGTCCTGGACGTTTCCGCACGGGCACCCGCCGCTTCGGTGCACTGTGGTGCCGTGCCCGTCGTCGTTCCCGTACGCGTTGTCGTTCCCGTACGCGTTGTCTCTATGTCCGCCATCGCGATCCCTCCCCGCTGCGCGCCCCCCGATGCGCCGTGGCGGAGCGCACGTTATGCGCTTCCATGGGCGGTGTGGCGGTAGTCGGGCGGGATGTCACTCGAACGGGGACAAGCGGGCCGGATCTTTTTTCGGCCGGGCCCGGCTGCGATGATCGGGGCACAGGAAGTTAACCCGCGTTAACACGTCGACCGGAGGGTGTCATGAGCGAGGAGCGGTTCGGGGAGTTCGTGCTGGTGCGGCGGCACGGGCAGGTCGCGGAGCTCGTACTCGACCGGCCCAAGGCGATGAACGCCGTCTCCACCGGGATGGCCCGGTCCATCGGGAGCGCGTGCGCGGCGCTCGCCGCCGACAAGGACGCGCGGGTGGTCGTCCTGACGTCGACGCACGAGCGGGCGTTCTGCGTCGGGGCCGACCTCAAGGAGCGGAACTCCTTCACCGACGCGGACATGGTGCGGCAGCGGCCGCTGACGCGCGGCGCGTACACCGGGGTGCTGGAGCTGCCGATGCCGACGATCGCCGCGGTGCACGGCTTCGCGCTGGGCGGCGGCTTCGAGCTCGCGCTGTCCTGCGACCTGATCGTGGCCGACCCTACGGCCGTGGTGGGGCTGCCCGAGGTGTCCGTCGGGGTGATTCCGGGCGGCGGCGGTACGCAGCTGCTGCCGCGGCGGGTCGGGGCCGCGCGGGCGGCCGAGCTGATCTTCTCGGCGCGGCGCGTGGTGGCGGCCGAGGCGCACGAGCTCGGTCTGGTGGACCAGTTGGTGGGGGAGGGCCGCGACCGGGACGAGGCGCTGGCCCTGGCCGAGCGGATCGCCGGCAACTCCCCGGTCGGTCTGCGCGCGGCGAAGCGGGCGCTGCGCCTCGGGCACGGGCTGGATCTGCGTACCGGCCTGGAGGTCGAGGACGCGGCCTGGCGCGCGGTGGCGTTCTCCGGCGACCGGGCGGAGGGCGTGGCGGCGTTCAACGAGAAGCGGAAGCCGCAGTGGCCGGGGGAGTGAGCCCGCCGGGCCGGATGGGCGAGGTCGGGTTCTCCACCTGATCGCCTCACCCTGATCGCCTCGCCGATGTCCCTGTTCGTCCAGAACATCCCTAACCTGGAGTGATGGGTGAGGACAAGCGACTCGCGGCGGTCGTGGCGCTGGCGCAGGGGATGGCGGCGGCGCACACCCCGCGCGAGTCATGGCGCGCCGCGGCGCTCGGCGCGTGCCGCGCGCTGGACGGGAGCTTTGCCGCGCTGTCGGTGTGGGAGCGGGACCTCGGCCGGCTGAAGGTCCTCGTGAACGTGGGGGAGCGGGCCCCGCACGAGGAGGAGTTCCCGGAGACCGAGTCCTACCCGGTGCACCAGTTCCCCGAGATCACCGAGTTCCTGCACGAGCGGTGGGCGGGCGGCGGCGGGCCGAACGCCTGGGTGGAGACCGCCGAGGGTCCCGCCGCCGGTCGCCCCGGCTACTTCCATCAGCGCGTCGCCGCCCTGCGCCGCCGCGGCCGGGGCTGCTGCGTGGTCGCCCCGGTCGTACTGCACGGCCGGGCCTGGGGCGAACTGTATGTGGCCCGCCAGGTGGGCGCCCCCGTCTTCGACCGGGGCGACGCCGACTTCGCCACCGTGCTGGCGTCCGTGGTCGCGGCCGGGATCGCGCAGACCGAGCGGCTGGAGGAGGCCCGGCGGCTGGCGTACACGGACGCGCTCACCGGTCTGGCCAACCGGCGCGCCGTCGACGTACGCCTCGACGAGGCCATCGAACTGCACCGCAGGGACGGGGTCGTGGTGAGCCTCGTCGTCTGCGATCTGAACGGGCTCAAGCGCGTCAACGACACACGGGGGCACGCGGTCGGGGACCGTCTCCTGGAGCGCTTCGGCTCGGTGCTGTCGCTGTGCGGCGCGATGCTGCCGGGGACCCTCGCGGCGCGCCTGGGCGGCGACGAGTTCTGTCTCCTCGCGATCGGTCCGTCCGCGGACGACGTGGTCAAGGCGGCCGACGAACTGTGCCGTCGCGCCGCGGAGTTGGAGCTGGGCGAGGGGGTGGCGTGCGGGGTCGCCTCCACGGACGAGCCCATCGGGCCGGTCCGCTCCGCGCGCCGTCTCTTCCGGCTCGCGGACGCGGCCCAGTACCGCGCCAAGGCGGTCCGTGCCGACAGGCCGGTCGTGGCCGGCCGCGAGGGCCCGGACGACCCGGTCGTGCGGCTCGCGGACACCCCGCCCCCGGAGCGGGCCGAGCGGCGCGCCTTCCGTGGACGCCGGCCGTGACGTGAACCGGGTGACGGCCGTGACGTGAACCGGGTAAGGGGCAACCCCGTTCCCCACTAGTGACATCGACGCATTCAATGCGTACGCTCCTGAATATGGATATGCACACTGTGGTGGTGGGGACGTCCGGTCTCACGGCGTCCGACGTTCTCGCCGTGGCGCGCGGCGGCGCCCGGGTCGAGCTCTCCGGGGAGGCGGTGGCGGCTCTCGCGGCGGCCCGCGAGATCGTGGACGCGCTGGCGGCCAAGCCCGAACCGGTCTACGGCGTCAGCACCGGCTTCGGTGCCCTGGCGACCCGGCACATCAGCCAGGAGCTGCGCGCCCAGCTGCAGCGCAACATCGTCCGCTCGCACGCCGCCGGCCTGGGGCCGCGCGTCGAGCGGGAGGTCGTACGGGCCCTGATGTTCCTGCGCCTCAAGACCGTCTGCTCGGGACACACGGGCGTGCGGCCCGAGGTCGCCCAGACCATGGCCGACGTGCTCAACGCCGGCATCACCCCGGTCGTGCACGAGTACGGCTCCCTCGGCTGCTCCGGCGACCTGGCCCCCCTCTCCCACTGCGCCCTCACGCTCATGGGCGAGGGCGACGCCGAGGGACCCGACGGGACCGTCCGCCCCGCCGGTGAACTCCTCGCCGAGCACGGCATCGCCCCGGTCGAGCTGCGCGAGAAGGAGGGCCTCGCCCTCCTCAACGGCACCGACGGCATGCTCGGCATGCTGTTCATGGCCCTCGACGACCTCGAGATGCTCTACAAGTCCGCCGACATCACCGCCGCCCTCAGTCTGGAGGCGCTGCTCGGCACGGACAAGGTGCTCGCCCCCGAGCTGCACGCCATCCGCCCGCACCCGGGCCAGGGCGCCTCCGCCGCCAACATGCTGGCCGTGCTCAAGGGTTCGCAGCTCACCGGCCACCACCAGGACGACGCGCCCCGCGTCCAGGACGCGTACTCGGTGCGCTGCGCCCCGCAGGTCGCGGGCGCCGGCCGGGACACCCTCGCGCACGCCCGGCTGGTCGCCGAGCGCGAGCTGGCCTCCGCCGTCGACAACCCGGTCGTGCTGCCCGACGGCCGCGTCGAGTCCAACGGCAACTTCCACGGCGCCCCGGTGGCCTACGTCCTGGACTTCCTCGCCATCGCCGCCGCCGACCTCGGCTCCATCGCCGAGCGCCGTACCGACCGGCTGCTCGACAAGAACCGCAGCCACGGCCTGCCGCCGTTCCTCGCGGACGACGCGGGTGTCGACTCCGGGCTCATGATCGCCCAGTACACCCAGGCCGCCCTGGTCAGCGAGATGAAGCGGCTCGCCGTACCCGCCTCCGCGGACTCGATCCCGTCCTCCGCCATGCAGGAGGACCATGTCTCCATGGGCTGGTCGGCCGCGCGCAAGCTGCGCACCGCCGTCGACAACCTGACCCGGATCATCGCCGTCGAGCTGTACGCCGCCACCCGCGCCATCGAGCTGCGCGAGGGGCTCGCCCCGGCCCCGGCGTCGCGGTCGGTCATCGAGGCCGTACGCGCGGCCGGTGTCGAGGGCCCCGGCCCGGACCGGTTCCTGGCGCCCGACCTCGCGGCCGCCGACGCGTTCGTGCGGGGCGGCGGGCTCGTCGCCGCCGCGGAGAAGGTCACCGGACCGCTCCAGTAGTCACCGGACCGCTCCAGCAACGGCGGAACAAGAAAGAGGGGCCTGTCCTCGGACGGACCCCTCTCGCGTCCGCTACGTCACTTGAGCTTGGCCGCCTGGGCCTTGGTGACCGCGGGCGGCACCGTGTAGGCCTTCTTGGACATCATCGCGCCGATGTTCATCGTGTAGTACGTCACGAGGTTGTTCTTGTGGCGCACGACCTCGACGTGGACCGGAGCGGCGTCCCCGTCCTCCATGTCGGCGGTCGCGGCGAACGCCACCGACTCGTCGCCCGTGCCCGAGGACTTCTCCTCGGCGATCTTGGTGTACTTCTGCTTGTCGCTGCCCACGGTCGCGGTGAAGCCGCCCGAGCAGCCCTTGACCGCGTCGGAGACCGACTGCAGCGCCTTCTCGGCGCCGTCCCCGTCGTACGAGGCCAGGCCGAGGATGGTGACGTCGCGGTCCAGGGACTTGTTGATCGCGTCCTCGAACTTGCCGTCGGCCATGTCGTCCATGGACGTCGCGTCGTCCGTGGGGTCCTTCTTGTCCTCCATGACCGTGCGGCCGGTCTGCGTCACCGCGTCGCCCGGCCCGCGGCCGCTCAGGGAGTCGAGCAGCGGCTCGCACGTGGCGTTGTCGGACTTGGCCGTGTCCCTGACGGTGTCCGTCTTCGCGGGGGTGACCTTGTACCCGTCCACCTCGCCCTGGGCGAGGATCAGCTTCTTCAACTCCGCGGCGCTCAGCGCCTTCGCGGCCGAGTCGGAACCCTTGGCACTCCCGGACCCTCCGGAGTCCTTGGAACCCCCGTCGGAGCAGCCCGTGATGAGGGCGAGCGACAGCACGCTCACTGCGGCGGTGGCGCACAGCCGCACGCCCGATGATCTCTTCATGAGCGGACTATGAGTCTTAAGTCAAAGAACCGTCAAGTAATTTAAAAACCCATGCGCTCGCGGCGTACCGAATACACCACGAAACCCGCGCCCACGGCGAGGAAGAGCGTTCCGCCGACGACATAGGGCGTCGTGTCCGGGCTTCCCGTGTCGGCCAGTTGCGTGCCGTCCGCAGCGTCCGCCGCGGTCTCCGCGGTCGCCTCCGACATCGCCCTGGCCTGCTGAGTGACCTGCGTCGCCGAAGTCGCCGCTCTCTCCGGGGCGTCCTGCGACGCATTGGCGGACGGGACGAACCACAGGGCGCCCAGCAGGGTCCCCGCGGCGGTGGCGGTCAGCAATGAGCGGCGAGCCGATGACACGGAATATCGATCCCCCTTGTGACGCTGGCGAATTGGCCGTGTGGGGCGATGTTAGTGAAAGTTGCGGGTCACGGGAAAGTCACGGGAGGTTTCGGCCGTACGCTCCGGGCATGAGCACTCCAGAGACATCACGTTTTGTACGCCTTCGGGTGGAGCTGGTCCTCGAAGTCGAGGACGCGGACGCCGTGACGAAGCGGGCACTTCAGCGACTTGCCGGTGACACCGAGATGCCGGACGAGGAGCGGACGCACGCCGAAGGGGCTGTGACGGAAGACACCGCCGAGGCCATCGCGTATCTGGTGGATCCGTTCGACCTGGTCAACGAGGTGCCCGGGGTCGAGCTCCAGCAGGCCTCCTGGTCCAGCGAGCGGATCGAGTACGACCCCGACTCACCGGACTGGGACCTCGACGACGATGATGTCGAGGAGGACGAGGAAGAGGGCATCGGCTGAGCGTTCCGGGGAATTCGTCACCCCGGACGGCAACCGCCGTCCGGGGTTTCGTCGTCTCAGGGGGCGCACGGAACGACTCCGCACCACCCCCGCCCCGGCGGACGTGGTGCGGACCACACATCACGTGTATGTGGAACGGGGCGAGTCGGCCGTAGCGTTGAAGATTCTTGAGCGGGGGCTCGGTGTTTCGCGGACTCGGCAACGATGGAGAAGCGTGTGATGACGGACAGTAAGCGGCGCAGGGGCCTGATGGCCGCGTCCGCACTGCTCGGCGGTGTTCTGGTACTCACGGCATGTTCCGGCGGCGACGACAAGGCCTCCGGCTCCGGCGGCGACACCTCGCAGGCGAAGGCGGACGAGGCGGCAGCCAAGAAGTCCTCCGAGGCCCAGATCACGATCACGCCCAAGGACGGCTCGAACGACGCCTCCATCAACAACTCCGCCGCAGTCACGGTCAGCAAGGGAACGCTCACCAGCGTCAGCATGACCACCTCCGACGGCAAGGCCGTCCCCGGCGCGCTGTCCGCCGACAAGAAGAGCTGGAAGCCGACCACTCAGCTGGAGCGTTCCACCAGCTACAAGGTCGCCGCCGAGGCCAAGGACGCCGCGGGCCTCGTCGCCCACGAGAACGCCTCCTTCACCACGGTCTCCCCGGCCAACAGCTTCATAGGCAACTTCACGCCGGAGGACGGCTCCACCGTCGGCGTGGGCATGCCCGTGTCGATCAACTTCGACAAGGCGATCACCAACAAGGCCGCGGTCCAGAAGGGCATCACGGTCACCTCCAGCAGCGGCCAGGAGGTCGTCGGCCACTGGTTCAACGCCAACCGCATCGACTTCCGCCCCGAGGCGTACTGGCAGGAGAACTCCACCGTCACGCTGAAGCTCGCGCTCGACGGCGTCCAGGGCGCGAACGGCGTCTACGGCGTGCAGCAGAAGACGGTCACCTTCCACATCGGCCGCAACCAGGTCTCCTACGTCGACGCGCAGACCAAGCAGATGAAGGTCACGCAGGACGGCAAGACCGTCAAGACCATCCCGATCTCGGCCGGTTCGCCCGAGAACAAGACGTACCAGGGCATCATGGTCATGCAGGAGAAGTTCAAGGAGACGCGCATGAACGGCGCGACCGTGGGCTTCACCGACGACGACGGCAAGGGCGAGTACGACATCAAGGACGTGCCGCACGCCATCCGCCTGACCAGCTCCGGCACCTTCCTGCACGGCAACTACTGGGGCGCGAAGTCCATCTTCGGCAGCGTCAACACCAGCCACGGCTGCGTGGGCCTGTCCGACACCAAGGGCGCGAACGACCCGAACACGCCCGCCGCGTGGATGTACAGCCACTCGATCCTCGGTGACGTGGTCGTCGTCAAGAACACCGGCGACAAGACCGTGGCCCCGGACAACGGCCTCAACGGCTGGAACCTGGACTGGGCGCAGTGGAAGGCCGGTTCGGCCGTCTGACGCAGCCCTCCCACAGCTCGACCGATGCCGCCCCCGGAGCCGGGGGCGGCATCGGCGTTTCCGGGCCCTTCCTGGGCCTTCCCGGACCCGTCCGGACCCTTCCTGGGCCTTTCTGGGCCCTTTCCGGGGCCGGCCACAGCCTTCTCATCGTTCTTTTATTGCCGCCTTATCGAGTCATCAGGGTGCGTCCCTAGCTTGCGGCCATGTTCTTCACCTACCTGAGGCGCGAACTGCGCCGCCGCAGAAAGGCGGCCCTCGTCGTCGCCTCCGGCCTCGCGCTGGGCATAGCGCTGGTCATCGTGGTCAACTCCGTGTCCAACGGCATGGGGAAGGCACAGGACAAGGTCCTCCAGTCGCTCTACGGCCTCGGTACCGACATGACCGTCACCAAGGCCGCCTCCTCGTCCACCGGCAACGCACAGCGGCCGCGCTTCCAGTTCGACGCGCAGAACAACGGCGACTCCAAGTCGCAGAGCAGCGACCGGGTCATGGTGCAGGGCTTCACCACGCTCGCCTCCTCGACCGTCACCAAGGTCGCGGACCAGAAGGGCGTCTCCACCGCTGTCGGCGGCCTGAGCCTCAACGTCGTGAAGGTCAGCGGAGAGTTCACCCGCGGTCAGTTCCAGCAGAACCCGGACTCCGGCGGCAGCCGGCAGGGCGGCCCCGGACAGGACAACGGCCAGCCGCAGGGGGAGGTCCGCGGCGGCGGCGCCGACTTCGACATCAACCAGTACTCGGTCTACGGCACCGACGTCACCAAGACGGCGCTCGGCCCGCTCACCTCGTCGAAGATCACCAGCGGCCGCACCTTCAGGACGACCGAGACGAACGCCAAGGTCGTCGTCGCCGACTCGGCCTACGCCAAGACGAAGAAGTACAAGGTCGGCTCCACCGTCACCATCAAGAGCGTCAAGTACAAGGTGATCGGCATCGCCACCGCCGACAGCGGTGACTCGGCGGCCAACCTCTACATCCCGCTCCAGCAGGCGCAGACGCTGGCCGGCGAGAAGAACAAGATCACCACGATCTATGTCAAGGCCGCCGACTCGCAGCAGATCGACACCGTCAAGAGCGCCATCCAGAAGAACGTCTCCGGCACGACGGTCACCACCTCCGCCGACCTCGCCAAGACGGTCTCCGGCTCCCTGTCCACCGCGTCCAGCCTCGCCACCAACGTCGGCAAGTGGCTGTCCGTCGCGGTGCTGATCGCGGCCTTCCTGGTCGCCGGTCTGCTCACCTCCTCCGCCGTCTCCCGACGCGTCCGTGAGTTCGGCACGCTGAAGGCGCTGGGCTGGAAGTCGGGCCGGGTGACCCGGCAGGTGGTCGGTGAGGCCGTCGTCAACGGTCTGGTCGGCGGCGCCCTCGGCATCGCGCTCGGCCTCGCGGGCGCGTACGTCGTCACCGCGATCAGCCCCAGCCTGCAGGCCCAACTGGGCGGCAGCACGGGCGGCGGCGGCCTCGGCGGCGGCCCCGGCGGTGGCGGCGGCTTCGCGGGCCCCGGCCGACAGGCGGCAAAGACCCTGGAGGTCGCGCTCACGGCACCGGTCAGCGTGACGACGATCCTCCTGGCGGTGGGCCTGGCGGTGGCGGGCGGTCTGATCGCGGGAGCGTTCGGAGGCTGGCGCGCATCAAGGCTGCGCCCGGCGGATGCCTTGCGGCGGGTGGAGTAGCGGCCACTTGAAGGCACGGCTGAGCGATCCCTCTCAGGGGCGCGGGGCCGTATCGATATGCGGCTCCGCCGCGCGGGCGCGACCAGCCCCCACTCAGCCGCACCGAACGATGACGCGCACCACCCCAGAACCCTCCCAGGAGCCACCATGTACGACCTCAGAAACGTAACCAAGCGCTACACCCGAGGCAAAGACACCATCCATGCCCTGGAGGGCATAGACCTCACCATCGGCGACGGAGACAGACTCGTCATCCAGGGCCCCACAGGCGGTGGCAAGTCCACCCTCCTCCAGATGCTCGGCGGTCTCGACCGCCCCACTTCCGGCGAAGTCATCCTCGACGGCACCGACCTGGCCAAGCTCCCCGAGGCCCGCCTGACAAGAGTCCGCAGCGAGAACATCGGCTTCGTCTTCCAGTCCTTCAACCTCATCCCCACGCTCACCGCCCAGGAGAACGTCGAGACCGCCCTCGTACCGCTCGGCGTGAAGGCGAAGGACCGCCGCGAACAGGCGGCCGAGGCGCTGAAGTCGGTCGGCCTCGGCGAACGGCTGGGCCATCTGCCCTCGGAGATGTCCGGAGGACAGCAGCAGCGTGTGGCCATCGCCCGCGCCCTGGTCAAGAAGCCGAAGGTGCTGCTCGCCGACGAACCGACCGGCAACCTCGACGAGGGCATGCGTGACGAGATCATGGAGGTTCTGGAACGCATGTGGAAGGAGCTCGGGCTGACCTTCATCATGGTCACCCACGACTCCGCGATCGCGAAGAAGGCCCCGCGCCTGGCGACCATCCGCAAGGGGAAGATCACCGTGAAGGAGAACGCGGGCGCGTAGGCGACCGGGCACACGGCGTATAACACCGATCGCACGCGCTCAACTTCGCGGTTTCGTAACGGTGTTCCACCCGGCGCGTAACAGTTCCCGTTAGCGCTTTCACACCCTCCTCTCATCTATTGAGCCGTCAGATCACCCCCCGGCATACTGCGTGCTCCGGGGGGTGACGTGCATGCGTACGAGACTGCCCCCGGCCGGGTGAACGGGGAATTCGCCGGCCCGGTACTCCATCTCCAGGGGGAGTTTTGCGCAGACAAGTGAAAAGAGCGGCCGCGGCCACCATCGCCACTGCCGCAGCCGTCGCCCTCGCCGCAGGTATGACCAGCCCGGCGTCGGCGAAGCCCGAGCAGCGCGCATCGTCCGCTGCCTCGCTCACGTCAAAGCACCGCATCACCCTGATCACCGGCGACCGGGTCGCCGTCGACACCAAGGGCCGGGTCGTCGGCCTGGAGAAGGCCAAGGGGCGCGAGCACATACCCTTCCAGCTCCGCAAGGTCGACGGACACACCCTCGTCATCCCCGCCGACGCGGCCGGCCTGGTCGCCTCCGGCAAGCTGGACCAGCGGCTGTTCGATGTCACCGAACTGAACAAGGCCGCCACCCGCAAGTCCCTCAAGCACGGTCTGAAGGTCATCGTCGGCTACAGCGGCGCCGCCACCGCCGCCAAGGCCGACGTCCGTGACGCGGGCACGCTGCGGCGCAGCCTGAAGACCCTGAACGCGGACGCGATGCAGACGCCGGCCAAGGAGGCGCCCGAGCTCTGGGACGCGGTCACCAACGGCAACAGGACCGCCTCCGGCATCGCCCACGTCTGGCTCGACGGTGTGCGCAAGGCCAGCCTCGACAAGTCCGTGCCGCAGATCGGCGCCCCCAAGGCATGGGCGGCCGGCTACACCGGCAAGGGCGTCAAGATCGCCGTCCTGGACACGGGTGTCGACGCGACCCACCCGGACCTCAAGGACCAGGTGATCGAGTCCAAGAACTTCTCGGCCGCCGCGGACGCCACCGACCACTTCGGCCACGGCACGCACGTCGCGTCCATCGCGGCGGGCACCGGCGCCAAGTCGGGCGGCAAGTACAAGGGTGTCGCGCCCGACGCGAAGATCCTCAACGGCAAGGTCCTGGACGACACCGGCTCCGGTGACGACTCCGGCATCCTCGCCGGCATGGAGTGGGCGGCCCAGCAGGGCGCCTCCGTCATCAACCTCAGCCTGGGCGGCTATGACACGCCCGAGATCGACCCGCTCGAGGCCGAGGTCAACAAGCTCTCCACCGAGAAGGGCATCCTGTTCGCGATCGCCGCGGGCAACGAGGGCCCCGAGTCGATCGGTTCGCCGGGCAGCGCGGACGCCGCGCTCACCGTCGGTGCCGTCGACAAGAGCGACAAGCTGGCCGACTTCTCCTCGACCGGGCCGCGCACCGGAGACGGCGCCATCAAGCCGGACGTGACCGCGCCCGGCGTCGACATCACCGCCGCCGCGGCCCCGGGCAGCGTCATCGACCAGGAGGTCGGCGAGAACCCGCCCGGCTACCTGACCATCTCGGGCACCTCGATGGCGACCCCGCACGTCGCGGGCGCCGCCGCGATCCTGAAGCAGGAGCACCCCGACTGGGGCTACGCCGAGCTGAAGGGCGCCCTGACCGGCTCCGCCAAGGGCGGCAAGTACACGCCGTTCCAGCAGGGTTCGGGCCGGATCGCGGTCGACAAGGCGATCAAGCAGTCCGTGATCGCCGACCCGGTCTCGGTGAGCTTCGGTGTGCAGCAGTGGCCGCACACCGACGACAAGCCGGTCACCAAGCAGCTGACGTACCGCAACCTGAGCACCAAGGACGTCACGCTCGACCTGGCCGCCACCGCCACCAACCCCAAGGGCCAGGCGGCTCCGGCGGGCTTCTTCAAGCTCGCCAAGACCAAGGTGACCGTCCCGGCCGGCGGCAAGGCCTCGGTCGACCTCACCGTCAACACCAAGCTGGGCGGCACGCTCGACGGCGCCTACTCCGCGTACGTGACCGCGACCGGCGGCGGCCAGAGCATCCGCACGGCCGCCGCGGTGCAGCGCGAGGTGGAGTCGTACGACGTCACGCTGAAGTTCATCGGGCGTGACGGCAAGCCGGCCAAGTACTACGACGTCGACCTGGCGGGTGTCGCGGGCCTGGCGGGCGGCCGGGACCTCACGCCGTACGACCCCTCCGGCACGGTGAAGGTGCGCGCGCCCAAGGGCACGTACATCCTGAACTCGGCGCTGTTCGTGGACCCGGTGGACGGCACCAAGGGCATCGACTGGATCGCGCAGCCGAAGCTGACCGTCGGCAAGAGCCAGACGATCACCATCGACGCGCGCAAGGCCAAGCCGGTGGACATCACCGTCCCCGACGCGGCCGCCAAGTCGGCGTTCGCCTCCCCGGAGTTCGACGTCACGGTGGGCGACGGCTCGTACGGCTACGGCTGGTTCCTCGACACGTACGAGAACTTCCACACCGCGGGTCTCGGCCCGCAGATCACCGACGGTTCCCTGTACCAGCAGTGGGACGGGCACTGGGTCAAGGGTGACAACGAGCAGTACGACACCGTGGTCGGCGCCAAGGTCAAGCAGCTCGCCACCGGCTACACCAAGCACTACAAGGCCGGCGACCTGGCCACGGTGAAGGCCAACCTGGGTGCCGCCGCCAGCGGCAAGAAGGGCTCGGTCAACGCGGTCGGCTGGCTGCCGCAGAGCTCCGGTGGCTCCTCCATCGGCGTCCCGCAGGCCATCCCCAGCACCCGTACGCTGCACCTGTCCACTCTGGGCGGCGTGAAGTGGGGCATGGACTTCGAGCAGACCTCCGGGGTCGACCCGGACGGCTTCCCGATCACCGACGCGTACTACACGCTGGGCGCGCCGCAGACCTTCGCGGCCGGCAAGACCTACGAGAAGACCTTCAACACGGCGGTCTTCGGCCCGCACCTCAACCGGGACTACGGTCTGTTCCGGGACGGCAACACCATCTACGGCATGCTGCCGCTGTTCGCCGACGGCAACAAGCACGCCGGTTCGTCGGACTTCACCTCGGTGACCACCACCCTGTACCGCAACGGCACCAAGGTGGGCTCCACCAAGGACCCGATGTTCGGCGAGGATCCCTTCAAGGTTCCGTCCGGTGACGCCGAGTACAAGCTGACCACCTCGGTCAAGCGCACGGTCAAGGTCGCGGCCGCCTCCACGCGGATCGACGCCAGCTGGACCTTCCACTCGAAGAAGCCGACCGGCGGCAGCGTCGCCAAGCTCCCGGCCTCCACCCTCCGCTTCAACGCCAAGACCGGCCTGGACAGCCGAGTCGAGGCCGACAAGACGGTCACCTTCCCGGTCACCGTGGAGGGCGCGGCCGCGGGCAGCAACCTGAAGTCGCTGTCGGTGTACGTGTCGTACGACTACGGCCAGACCTGGAAGAAGGTCGAGGTCCGCAACGGCAAGATCACCGTCAAGAACCCGGCCAAGGGCAAGGCCATCTCGTTCCACGCCAAGATCGCCGACAAGAAGGGCAACAAGTCGACGATCTCGATCTACAACGCCTACTACGGCAAGTGAGCAGTAGCGGCTGAGCAGGGCATGAGCGAACGGCCCGCCGGAAGTACAGCTTCCGGCGGGCCGTCCGTGTCGGTGTGCTGACGGGGTGTCATAGGGTCACCCCGTGACCGTAGCCATAACCGCGATGATCACCGCCGTGTTCGGTGTCCTCGGCACCCTCCTCGCGCCCGTCCTCAGCCATCGGCTCGGTGCCCGGCGGCGCGCCGAGGACGCCGAACGCGCGGAACGCAGGCTGCGCTTCGAGGAGCGGCGCACGGCCTACATCGCCATGAACCGTGCCTCCCGGCAGTTCCACACACTCCTCAAGGACGCCCTGCACCGCATCCGTGACGGCGTCTACACGGATCAGGACCGTGACCAGCTGGAGGAGACCCGGCGCGAGTACCGGGACCACTACGCCGAGGCGCAGATGGTGGTACCCGAACGCATCCTGGACGCCTCACGTGCCGTGAACCGGGTCCTCGCCGGAATCGACGCGACGGCGAAACGGCTCGACCGGAACCTGGCCGACGAGGGTGAGACCCCGCAGCGGGCCCTGCTCGACCTGAAGGAGGCGGAACCGCTGCTGACCGCGATGCGCCGGGCCATGCGCAAGGACCTCGGTGTGGAGGACTGAGCGCGGGCCGCCGTCAGGCCGACGGTACGATCCTCGTCGCGTCCGTGCCCCAGCTGGCGAGCAGCCGCAGGGCCTCCGCCGACGGTGAGCCTGGCTCCGCGTGATAGGTGACCAGGGACTGGTCACTGTCGTCCGAGATACGGAACGACTCGAAGTTCAGCGACAGCTCGCCGACCAGCGGATGGTGCAGCCGCTTGACGCCATGGTTCTTCTCCTTGACGTCATGCGTCGCCCACAGGCGCCGGAAGTCCGGGCTCTTCACGGACAGCTCGCCGACCAGCGCCGAGAGCCGGGGATCGTCGGGATAGCAGCCGGCGTCCATCCGCAGCGCGCACACGATGTCGATGGCCTTCTGCTCCCAGTCGACGAACAGCTCGCGGTACTCCGGCTTCAGGAACACCAGCCGCGCCCAGTTCCGCTCCGCCGCCGGCAGCTCCCCCCAGTCCCCGAAGAGGGCGGCGGCCATCCGGTTCCACGCCAGGATCTCCGAGCGCCTCCCGACGACATACGCCGGCACTCCGTCCAGCACGTCCAGCAGCTGCCGCAGCGGCACCCGCACCTGCTGGGCGCGTGCCGACGCCTTCTTCTTGTGCTGCTTGCCCTTGGCGAGGTGGGTCAGATGGGCGTGCTCCGCGTCGGACAGCCGCAGCGCCCTGGCGATCGAGTCCAGCACCTCCGCCGACACGTTCCGCCCGTTGCCCTGCTCCAGCCGCGTGTAGTACGCCACGGACACCCCGGCCAGCTGCGCCAGCTCCTCGCGGCGCAGCCCGGGCACCCGGCGGTGCCGCCCGAAGTCCGGCAGCCCCACGTCCTCCGGCTTCAGCCGGGCCCGCCTGCTGCGCAGGAACTCGCTCAGCTCGGCGCGCCGGTCCAGGGAGTGGCCGGGGGCGGCAGTCTCGGGCTGTTGGTCCATACAGCCAGTATCGGACGCATTCCGTGGTCGTACGCCCAGGAGCCTGACCCCGCCAGTGGTAGGCACGGCGGACGTACGCAAAGGTGTGGGCTGGGTGAGTGCCGGGACGTGAGGCAGGCTGGAGCTGTGCCCGGCGGGAAGGCAGCCGGGCGCATCACCCCCGCTAGGAGAACCACGCCATGACCACTGTTGCTGCGTATGCCGCGCCCGCCGCGAAGGCCCCGCTGGAGCGGACCACGATCGAGCGGCGCCCGGTCGGCGAGTTCGACGTCCTGATCGACATCAAGTTCGCCGGCATCTGTCACTCCGACATCCACCAGGCCCGTGAGGGCTGGGGCACGGCGATCTTCCCGATGGTGCCCGGCCACGAGATCGCCGGTGTCGTCTCCGAGGTCGGTTCCGGTGTCACGAAATACCAGGTCGGCGACCGTGTGGGCGTCGGCTGCATGGTCGACTCCTGCCGCGAGTGCGACAACTGCCGGGCCGGCCTGCAGCAGTACTGCTCCCAGGGCGGTCCCGTCTGGACGTACAACGCGGTCGGCAAGGACGGCGAGCCCACCTACGGCGGCTACGCCGAGAAGATCGTCGTCGACGAGAGCTTCGTCGTCCGCATCCCCGACGGTCTCTCCCTGGACGTGGCCGCGCCGCTGCTCTGCGCCGGCATCACCACGTACTCCCCGCTGAAGCACTGGAACGCCGGCCCCGGCAAGAAGGTCGCCGTCGTGGGCCTCGGCGGCCTCGGCCACATGGGCGTCAAGATCGCGCACGCCCTCGGCGCGGAGGTCACCGTCCTGTCGCAGTCCCTGCGCAAGAAGGACGACGGCCTGAAGCTGGGCGCCGACCACTACTACGCCACCAGCGACCCGAAGACCTTCGAGGAGCTGAAGGGCACCTTCGACATCATCCTGAACACCGTCTCCGCGCCGCTGGACTTCGGCGCGTACCTCTCGCTGTTGCGCACGGACGGCGCGATGGTGAATGTCGGCATCCCCGAGGAGCCGGTCCAGATCCTGCTGTCCTCGGTGTTCGGCAACCGCCGCAGCCTGAGCAGCTCCGGTATCGGCGGCATCCCGGAGACCCAGGAGATGCTCGACTTCTGCGCCGAGCACAACCTGGGCGCCGAGATCGAGCTGATCGGCGCCGACAAGATCAACGAGGCGTACGACCGGGTGGTGGCGAGCGACGTCCGCTACCGGTTCGTGATCGACACCGCGACGATCTGAGCCGCGCCGCCCGGCAGCGCAGCCGCCGCCAGGGCCGGCCCCGACTGCGGGGCGGGCCCCGGCGGCGTTCGACGATCAAAGTAAGGCTTGCCTCACTTCGCGTCGGAGTATGTTGGGCAGCAGGAGGTGCACACGATGACTGTGCAGCTGAACCACACCATCGTCGCCGCGCACGACAGCCACGTCTCGGCTGACTTCCTCGCCGGTCTCCTGGGCCTCGAAGTGGGCGCGGACTACGGCCCGTTCGTCCCCGTCGGGATACCCAACGGCGTGACGCTGGACTACATGGACACCGCCGGCGCCATCACCCCGCAGCACTACGCCTTCCTGGTCTCCGAGGACGACTTCGACGCCATCTTCGCCCGCATCGGGGAGGCGGGCCTCACCTACTGGGCGGACCCGTTCCACAGCCGCGCCGGCGAGATCAACACCAACGACGGCGGCCGCGGGGTGTACTTCGACGACCCCTCCGGCCACCGGATGGAGATCCTCACCCGCCCCTACGGGAGCGGGAGTTGAGTCAGCGCACGGGGAACGTCCCGCCGTCGCCGTAGGACCGTACGAGCACGTCCTGGCCGTCGCTGTCGTAGCTGTCGCCGCTGTCGTCCGCCGGCCGCACCACGTGGGCGCGCCCGAGCCCCGAGACCCGGGCGTACCCGTCGTCGCCCACCTCGACGAGCGTGTTCTCGTCGAGGGCGACGCCGTACGGGACGTACCCGCGGGCGACCGCGGCGACGAGCCTTGGCAGTGTCCCCCACTGCGCGGCGTGCACGTCCACCCCGAACGGCACGAGCCCGAGCCCCGGCCGTACAGCGATCTCCTCCAGGTCCTCCGCGGAGTTCTCCGGACACACCGGAACCCCGTCCAGGAGCCACCCGCCCACCACGGCGTGCCGCGCGGCGACGGCGGCGCCCGCCGAGAACCCGGCGTACGGGACACCGCGCTCGGCGAGCGCGCGCAACAGCCCTTCGAGACACTGCGCGAACGCCTCCTGATACGCGGGCGTCAGCCCGCCGCACACCAGCACCCCGTCGACACCCGCCACCGCCTCCGGCCCGAACCGCCCGCCCAGAGGCACGAGCAGCGGTACGGGCGTGCAGTCCCCGGCCTTGCGCAACGCCCCCTCGTACCGGGCGAACTGCTCGCTGCCGTCGCCCTCGTCCAGGACCACGCACCCGATGCGCGGAGCGTCCCCGGCCGCATCGAGAAACGGCTCGTAGACCTCCGCGGTGTCCCATCCCCCGCCTATCAGAAACGTACGGCTGCCCATCCCCGTCCCTCTCGTGTGGTGAGAGGCGAATGTATGAGGAGGGAGAGGCGACCGTCGACCGGATAGCCGACCGGACAGACGTCTCCCTTCGACCTCAAAGGCGGCTGTAGGTCTCGATGTCCTCCGTGAACTCCTCGATCGCCCGTGCGGTGAGCGTCGGCCGGGTGTCCGCGATGGCGGTCATGTAGTCCTCGGTCGTGGCCGGCAGGCCCCGGCGATGCGTGACCTCGCGTTCGAATGCCGTCTGCGCGCCCTTGCGGGCCGCGTATTCGATGTCGGCCGGGGTGAACAGCTCGCTGGCCTCGACCAGCCGGGTGAGGTCCACGGAGTCGGCGGCGGCCCGGAGATAGCGGGTCCAGATCGCGGCGCGGGCGGTGGGGTCCGGGGGGCCGATGGGGATGACGTAGTCGAACCGGCCCGGCCGCAGAAAGGCCGCGTCGAGGGACCGTACCGAGTTGGTGGCGCACGTCAGCAGGCGTGTGTCGTGCTCACGGAAGACGGGGATGAGTTTCAGCAGCTCGTTGGTCACCCCGTGGCCGGGATCGACGGCCTTGCCGGACCGTGCGCCGGCGATCTCCTCGACCTCGTCGATGAAGAGCAGTACCGAGTCCAGTTCCGCCAGGTCCGCGAACGCCTGGCGCAACGCCACGGCCAGCCCCTCGCTCGTGTCGGCCGCGAGCCGGGACGGGAAGAGCTCCACGAACGGCCAGCCGAGCCGGGAGGCCACCGCTTTGGCGAAGCTGGTCTTTCCCGTGCCGGGCGGGCCGAACAGGATGACCGCCTTCGGCGGGGCGACGGCGAAGCGGTCGGCCAGCGCCGGTTCCGTCAGCGGAAGTACGACGCGACGCTCGACGACCTGCTTCTCCCGCTCCATGCCGGCCATGGCGTCCCAGAGCCCGTCGGGCAGCATCCGGCCGCCCAGCGCGGCCAGGACCTCGGCGTTGGCGGTGTCGTCCCGTTCGATCTTCTCGTAGTAGGTCAGGTCGTCGCGGAGCCGGTACCCGGAGTTCTCCAGGGCCTTCGTCCCGGCGGCGTCGGCGGACAGCAGGGCGCTGACGCGCCGCACGCCGAGTGCCCGCAGACGTCGTTCCAGCTCGGAGAGGAGGGCGCTGCCGATGCCGCGCTCGCGCCAGCGGGAGGCGAGGGCCACCAGCAGGACCCAGCCCCGGGTACCGCCCGTCTGTGCCACGGCCATACCGACCAGCTCGTCGCCCACGACGGCGACCACGGCCGTCTGACCGCTCTGTGCCGCGGCCATCACCTCGGAGACCGGAAACACGGGGTCCTCGTCGGCCAGCCGGCTCTGTTCCCAGATCCGGATCGCCTGGTCGAGGTCGCGGTCGTGATAGTCGCGCAGATGCCATGCGGGCATGGCCGTCACCTCACCTCACCCGGCCCGGGAGTGCGCTGATGGTCATCCCTGCCTCCAGGCTGCGCCGCGCCTGCCGAGGGCGCATCCGGAGGTCGCTGAGGGGTGCCGTGCCGGGTTCATCCGCGGCCACCTCACTGCCCATATGCGATATTGCGGACATAGCACCGACGAAAGGCACGTCATGAAGATCGCAGTCATCGGCGGTACCGGGCTGATCGGGTCGCAGGTCGTCAAGAACCTGAAGGCCGCCGGGCACGAGGCGGTACCGCACTCGCAGTCCACCGGGGTCGACGTCATCAGCGGCCGGGGACTGGACGAGGCGGTGGCGGGAGCCGACGTGGTCGTCAATCTGACGAACTCCCCGACCTTCGACGAAGCCTCCCCGGCCTTCTTCCAGACCTCGATGGACAACCTTCTGGCCGCGGCCCACAAGGGCGGCGTCGGCCACTTCGTCATCCTCTCGATCGTCGGCGTGGACCAGGTGCCGGAGCTGGACTACTACCGGGCCAAGGCGCTCCAGGAGCAGCTTCTCGCGGCCGGTCCGATCCCCTACTCGATCGTCCGGGCGACGCAGTTCATGGATTTCATGGACGCCGTCCTGTCCTGGACCACCGACGGCGACACCGTCCGGCTGCCCGCCACCCCGATCCAGCCGATCGCCTCCAAGGACGTGGCCGCCGCCGTGTCGGACGTCGCCGCGGGCGCCCCGCTGAACGGCATCCGCAACATCGCCGGCCCCGAGGTCTTCACCCTGGACGAGCTGGGCCGGATCACCCTGAACCACAAGGGCGACGACCGCACCGTCGTCACCGACCCCACGGCCGGCATGTTCGCCGCGGTCAAGGGCGACGTCCTCACCGACGAGAACGCCCACCTGGCCGGCACGCGCTACACGGACTGGCTCTCCTGACCTGCGTTCACCGGCGGCCGCCGGTTTCGATGTGATACCTCGTCAGCGCGAACAGGATCAGGAGGTCGAGCGTCATCACGGAGATGGCCCACACCGGGTAGTACGGAACGAACATGAACTGGGTGATCAGGCTGATCCCCGCCGTCGCGGCACCGGCCCCGCGGCCCCAGCTCTTGTTCATCAGGACTCCGAGGCCGGCGACGACGAGCGCCACTCCGACGACGAGGTGAATGACGCCCCAGGTGGTCAGATCGAACCGGTAGGCGTACTGGGAGGAGGAGACGAGCAGGCTGTCCTGCGCGATGCCCGACACGCCCATAAGAATGCTGAGCGGTCCGCTGAGCATCATCATGGCCCCGGCGGCCAGGGACGCACTGTCGATCGCTCTGCCGCTCTCGGACCCCCCGTGCCCTCGCTGTGTCTTGTCGGGCATCGCTGTCATGGCCGTCGCCTTCCTGTACAGCGCGGTCACCGACGCACAATGGCCGTGCGAGGCCGGCCGCGTCTCCCTGACAGGATCACCGCAATCCTGCGACGCCGCGACTGCAGCCGGCCCTGCCCGTCATCCGTGCAGGTGGGCAAGCAATGCGTCTCCAACGGGATAGGGGTGTTCCTGGGGCAGCAGCCGGGTGGCCGAGTCCAGGTCACCACTGCGGACGAGGGCGTGTATCTCGTGGGCGAGTGGGGTCACGTCGCGGATGGCGACCGTCCACTCGTCCGCGTAGCGTCGTGCGGCCTCACCGGAGAGGCCGAGTTGCAGGGACCGGTACGGCAGGGGCTGTAGGCGCAGGTCCCGCTCGGGGTCCCACTGCACACGAGCGGGCGCACGCTTCAACTGACGCTGCCAGGTGGCTCGGTCGGGGTGCACCCCGCGGGCGTAGCTCGACAGACACGCGTGGCGCAGCGCCCAGTCGAAGCCGTCACGGCTGATCTCGACAGCCAGGACGGTCTCCTGCCCCTCCTTGGCGCCCCAGCCGCAGCGGTACATCATCCACAGGAACGACGGCTTGATCCACGTCAAGCCTCGCTCACAGCCCTTTTCCTTGACGGGTCACCTGGCTTGACCCCCGTCCCATTCAGCCCGCAGTACCCCGCCGGGGCTCTCGTCGAGGTAGCCCCGCGCCCCGGCCACCCACAGGAGCGTGCGCCGTGACCCCCGTACCCTTGACCTGGGGCACAGACCAACCTCGTCGGGGTGATGGAGATGCTCGACCTTTCCTCCGCGCTGTCCGATGTTCCGCCCGTACGGGGCCGGGCGCCATGGCCCCATCACGAATACGTCAAGGGCTGGGGTGTCTTCGGACTCCCCTTCGACTCCGGTCACGTACTCGCCCTACGCGTCTTTCCGGAGAACTGCTTCGGTCCCTACCGCACGTTGTGGCATCGCGACCCGAACGGCAACTGGTCGATTCACGTCGACGGGCCACGACTCGACACCGCGTGCCCCAGGTACTACGGCGCTGCCTGCGATCACACAGGATATGCCCGGATCGGGCTCACGTGGGCGGGCCCTGCCACCTTGCGGGTGACGATGGATTCCCCCTCCCTGGACTGGACCCTCACAGCCTCCGCGACACGACTCCTCGGTCTCCTCAACGGCATCAGTGGGGCGCTGCCGCTCGCCACCTGGCGCCCTCGACTCCTGGTGCGGGCTCGCGAGCGTCTGGCCCGTGCGCTGGGAATGGGGGACCTCCAGCTGTCCGGCACGATGCCGAGCGGTCACACCGGAACGCTCATGCCACAGCGGATGTACTTCGTCGACGACTCGCATGCCACATTCGATGGCGTCGACCTCGGTCGCCCGGTCCGGCTGAGGGAGAACCCGCGCATCGGTGACGTGCCCCTGCCAGCCCGCGGCATTCTGGCCATCGGCCAGGCGGTATGGGAGATTCTCGACCCGACGGAATACGAGCGCACTCGTACCGAGACCGCCCGGGATCTCGCCGTACCGGGAGAGGAAGGTCCGTGACGACTGCGAGCGGTCACCGAACTGCGATCGGCCTGGGGAGTTCAAGGTGGCATCCGCTCCAGAGGATCTGTGGGGAAACGTGTGCCCTACCTGTCCATTCCGGGTGCCTCAGCTACGGAAGGAGTCTCTGAACGTGGCTTGATGACCCACGTCAAGCCATGTTCATAGACCTTTCCGGCATGTCGATCTCGGGGCCAGGATCAGTGTCGACACCGGTGCTTGGCTCCGTGCTCTCAACCAGGTGGTGTTCCGAGGAGTCAGCCTGCCCAGCCATCGTGGTGATCGCCACCTTGCCATCCGCAAGCTGTGCTGCTTCCGGCATGTCGGCCGCCGAGGGTCCCTCGCTCCCCTGACCGCGCCGCCAGACTTCGTGCAGTTGCTGGAAAGCGCACACGAGTTCGATGCATGCGCGGACTACCTCGGCAATGGCCCCGGGAATGCGTGCTGCTGCGCCGAGCAGCACCACCACAGCTCCCACGACGGCGATGGCGGTGGTCATGACGACTCCCTCGTTCAGGTGGTATGTCGGCTGCCGGTCGCGGCCGAGCAGACGCCATGACGCTCCTTCCGGATGGTTTCCGTCGAAGTTCCCCTCGCTGATGACTCGGCAACTAGCCTTGTTGCCACGGCAATCAAGAGATGTTCGGGGAGATGTATTCGCCGGAAGAGACGGAGCCGGGGCCCATTGAAGGAGCACCAAGAACGGTTGAGGGTTGCACTGCAAGCCCTGTATGCAGCAGCGGCGCGTCCCACGCTCAGCCACATGAGAGCGAAGCTGCAAGCGCAGCAGCCATCGGTTGCCGTGGCCGCCACCACGATCCATGGCTGGTTGAACGGCGATGCTGTGCCCGGCGCTCAGAGCACCAAGGCTTTCCTGGCCCTGACTGCCTACCTCCACTCTCGGGCGGCAGTCAAAGAGAGCAAGTATGTGAAACAGCCGGAGGGGTGGTGGCAGCAACTCCTCGCCAAAGCTCAGGCCGAGAGCAGCCAGAACCAAGGCGGTCGACCGCGTACTACCGTCCCACCCCCAGCGCTCACCGGTCCCGTAACCCTGCCGCCGGCCTCGGCAGGCTTCACTGGGCGAGGGCAACAGCTACGACAAATCCTCGCCTACCTAGGGCCGGATCACGGGCAGGCAAGGTCAACTACCCAGCAGCCCACGGCCGCGGTCTTGGCGGTGGCGGGCATGGGTGGCGTCGGAAAAACCGCGCTCGTCCTGCAGGCCGCTCACCAGGCCCGGAGGGAGGGGTGGTTTCCCGGCGGGGTTCTCTACGCTGACATGCGCGGCTACAGTCCCGAGAGTGACTTGGACGTAGGCGCGGTCGCTGAACGGTATCTTCGCGCGCTGGGAGCGAAGGCCAAGGACCTGCCTCCGACCTCGGAGGAAAAGAGGGACGCCTGGCACTTGACGCTCAATAGGCTCGCTGACCAAGGACGCCCCCTCCTGGCGGTATTGGACAACGTCCGCGTCACTGGACAAGTCTCGCAGCTTCTACCCACGGCTCCGCATCGGGCAATTGTCATCTCCCGCCACACTTTGTCTGCCTTGTCTCCCCACCGCGTCAACCTCAGCCCCCTCACCCTCACCGAAGCAGTGCAACTCGTTGATCAAGTGCTGCGCATCGGCAACCCCAGCGACGAGCGAGTGGTGTCCGACCACGCCGCAGCCTGTCGCTTGGCCGAGTTGTGCGGGCATCTGCCGCTGGCCCTGCGCATCATTGCCGCTCTTCTTCGGGACGAACCTGCGCGGCCCCTCCATGAACTGGCGGACGAACTGAAGGATGCGCGGACGCGGCTGGACCTGATGGCCTGCGACGACACCGACGAGGAAGGTCGCCCCCTGGCGGTGAAGGCATCCCTTGGCTTGTCGTACAAGAACCTGCCCGAGGAACAGGCTTGGGCCATTCGTCTCCTGGCTGCGATTCCCGGCCCGGACATCTCCACGACGGCGGCGATTGCTCTTTTCGACCGAACCGACGGACGGCGACTGCTGGCTGGCCTAGCCCGTGCGCATCTTCTCCAGCCGCTGCCCACCGGGCGCTGGTACCTGCACGACCTGGTTTCCCTCTTCGCCCGCAACGTCAGTCATGTCCACGATGACGAAGACCAGCAGTCGGCGGCAATCGCTCGGCTGATGGACCACTACGTCACCCATGCGAAGGCGGCCAGCACGTACCTGCTCGTCTCCACCGAACAGGCGGCGACAGACCTCTACCCAGACCATGATCAGGCCCTGGCCTGGCTGGATGCAGAGTATCCAGCCCTAGTTTCCACTGCTCGCTACTCTCTCGATCGCCATCAGCCCGCGGGAACGCGACTCGCCCTCGCTCTGGCCGCCTTCTTTGAGCTACGGAAATACTCCGATGACGGCATCGCCGTATACAACAGCACTGTCGACGTCTGTCGGGAGACCGGTGATCGACGTGGTGAAGGGCAGGCGCTAAATTATCTGGGGCATGCACTCCGTCAGTCACGACGGTTTCAAGAGGCCATCGAATCCCAAACCCTTGCCCTAGAAATCTTCCGAGAGATTGGGGATCCCGAGCAAGAAGCCGCGGCATTGCACGGCCTTGGAACCGCACTGTGGGGTGATCGAAGATTTGAAGAAGCTCTCGGCGCCTACCGTGACGCCGCCACGGCTCTCCATTCTGTCGGCAACGCTGACGGTGAGGCTCTGGCATTGGACGGAATTGGAGTGGCACTCAACGGTATGCGGCGCTTTCAGGAGGCCGTCGAGGTCCACACTCGCAGCTTGGAGAAATCCCGGGAGAGCAGAAACCGGCATATCGAAGCGACAGCACTGAATCATCTCGGCGCGTCTCTCCAGAAGATGCAGCGGATTGAGGAGGCCGTCGAGGCTCACCGTGCCGCTGCTACCATTTTCCACGAAACCGGAGATCGGCACCGCGAAGGAGAGGCGCTGAACAACCTCGGAGTCGCGCTTGGAAACCTCCAAAGATTTGAGGAATCCATTGAAGCTAGCCAGGCTGCCATCGCCATCGATCGGGAGAATGGGGACCCGAACGGTGAAGGGGCCTCGCTGAACACTCTCGCCTATTCGTTGCAAGCGATGGGGCGGATTGACGAGGCAGTCGAGGCGCAACGCAGCGCCGTAGCCGCCTTTCAGAAGAGCGGCAACCGGCACAGCGAGGGCGTCGCGTTAAATAATCTCGGAGCATCGCTTCAGCTATCCGGCCGATTGGAGGAGGCTGTCGAGGCACACTATCTCGCGCTGGGGATCCACCGGGAGACCGGAGACCGGCACGGTGAGGGAGGCGTGGTCAACAACCTTGGGGTGGCCTCTCGCGAAATGGGATGGTTCGACGCGGCTGTAACAGCCCACCAAGTCGCTGTGGGAATCTATCGGGAGACCAACGACCAACAAGGAGAAGTAAAAGCATTCGCCCTCTTGTTGGAGGCCCTACGGGCCCAACTGTCGGCTTCAGCAGACCCAACAGAAAAATGATCACGCAGCGGCTGGTGTCGCACCCCGGTCGGTCGACAGTCGGTCACGGATGTCCGGCCATACCGAGCAGCTACCGCGTATTCAGGAAATCACTTCGTATGTCGTTCTCGAAGTGTGCGCCAGCACGGACCAGGGGCACCAGGTACGCGCCGACGATCGCGCGTCATCGCACCGACCGGAGAGTGGCGCTGGTTGGCGCTGCTTCGGCCTCAGCCCGAGAGCACGGTGTCGTGAGGTCTCGTCACGGACGGTCAGAGCGTCCGGCCGTTGGCGCTCCGCCTTGGACGGCTGATCTGTAGATGGCCCGGACCGGATCGATCTTCACCAGCAAGCCCTTCGAGGCAAGTTGGCGAAGAACTCGCCGTGCTTCCTTCTCTGCGGCCCGCAGGTCGGCCGGTTCATGCCCGGAGTCGCGCAGTGTCGTCACGGCTCGCTGTGTGTCCCAGGTACCGCCCAGGGCCTCGACCGCCTTGGCAACGACGTCTTCGTGTCGCTTTGGTACATCGGTCATCGGTACCCCTCCCCTGGAGTCCTCAGCCTGCCATGCTCAGAGCGTCTCGGCCACGGTAAGAGTCTGCGAACGCGCCTTGATGATCCACGTCAAGCCTTGTTCACAGCCTTTTCAGCGGTGGGCCCGCTGACTGAAGTACGCCAGAAGTTGTTCGCCTGCCTGCGACTGCCGGACAGCTGGTTTCGTGCGTCACTGCGCATAGTAGGCGGCGTACTGAGCGGACTGTGCTTCGGTGGAGAAGTCCTCGAAGTCGCCGGCGGCTTCGCACTGGAGCAGTCGTTGCAGTGCCGCATCCGCTTCGGGTAGACGCTTGCACGACAAGTACGCCTTGGTCCTGGCCAGTCCGCTGCCGCACAGCAACTGGACGTCGATCGAGCAGTCGGCGTCCATGCTGGCGGACTTGGCCTGCCAGATGAGCAGTACGTCATCCAGGGAACCTACGTTGAACAACTGCACGCAGCACAGCTTCATCAACTCCGTGTCGCCATTCCCCTGAGACTCCTGCTCCAGCCGGACTTGGGCGATGAGCAGGTTTCGTACTTCGTCGAGGCTCGGGCCGACGGGGTGTAGGCCGTAGCGGTGCAGGCTTTCGTCTTCGTCCATCCCCATGCCTTCTCTGTGACAGCGGACATCGCCCTCCATCGCGCCATGCCAGCGGGGCGGCACCTTCGGTCAGCCCTGAGCGCCATCGGCGCCACTGCGATCCGTTAGGCGTGTCCATAGGGATACATCACTGCTGGTCGCGACAGCGATGGTCTGCCCGGAGGGCGAGAAGCCGGCTGCTCGGAGTTCGGAGTAGCTGGAGTGAAAGATGTGCCACCACCGCTCTCCGTGTGGGCCGCGGTGTGGCAGTCCGCCGCCGCGGGAGAGCAGGACACGCTCGTGGGGCCAGACAGGGACGACGACCTCCAGTCTCCAGCCGTCCCCGGTGGTGGTGTGCAGTCCTCCCCCGAAGAGCCCGGCGATGTGCACCCTGCTTCCGCGAATCGGCCCGAGCCCAGGGCAGGACAGATCGGCAGCCGCGTCGGGAGTGCTGTCCTCGGGGTCGGGATCGCGATCCCGGGCGATCTTCTCTCCCGTGATGGCGTCGAAGAGACCGTGACCGTCGTGTGAGACGACCATCACGAGATCGTGGCCGTCGTCGGGATGCGACGCGAAGCCGATCCCGAGGAGCCCGCCGACCGGGACGAAGGCAACAGGCTGCCAGGGTTCGGGCGCAGGCACCACGGGAGCCGCCAGGAGCTGCTTACGCAGCGCCTGTTGGTACGCGGAGAGCTCTGGCTCGGGATCCGGCGGCTCGACGGGAGCTTCCTTCTTCGTCCACTTCATCACGGCTCCATGATCCACGCTTCGGCGGGCTTGCCCAACGGCGTTGATGGAGCCTCGCGTTCAGTCACGTCTTTGCAGGCTTTGAACGCGGCTTGATGACCCACGTCAAGCCTCGCTCACAAGCCATTCGTGGACCTCGCTCGGCTCGCGAGAGGAACGGCGGACTCCTACTGGCCGCGCTCTCTCGCCTCCACACCCCCGACCCAGCGGTTCAGATCAGTAGCCATCCTCGCAATTGATACTGTAGGTTGATCATGATGCTCTCGAGGCCCTGACCAGGCCACCAGAGCATGCGCCGCGCGAGAGCGCGATGGCGTCCTAGGGGGAGTTTTTTTATCCCGGATTTCCGGGCTTATTTGTGTGCAGTCATGTTCGTGACCTGTACCTGAATCATCTCCTGATCCGAGGGCTCCATCGGTTTGCCCTGCGGGCGTCGCTTGTCCTAAGTGAATCAGGGGAGGATTCTTTGATGCGCTCCATGCGTAATGGCAGCCGAGCCGCCACCGTCTTTGCTGCGCTCGCGTTCGTCCTGGCACCGACTGCCGGATACGCGGCCGACGACGTACCCACCGGCGCGGCGACAACCGCCGAACCCGGTAACGGCACCGACCAGACTGACGATGTCGACACCTCGACGGATGAGCCGTCGGGGCTCGCTTCCGCGTCACACACCTACTGCTCGCACGACGGGTACACCGCGACGGGCGACCCTCGGCAGCGCTGTACCAAGCTCGACAACGGTTACCTCTTCCACTGGAAGAACACCCTCGACACTGAAACGCGCGCCTACACCAGGTACGAAAAGACAGGCGGCGGCAGCGTTTCGGTCCGGCTCGGCTACAGCTACAACGGCACCGAGCACTGGAGCCATTACTTCTCCATGAATTCGGGTGACGGGAAGTCGAAGTCGTGGAGTTTCGGTGAACGGAACAGAGACTGCAAGTCGACGATCGGTCTTCTGCAGCAGCGGAGCCATGACAAGGTTCAGACGCCGATAGCGAAGTGCTGATCTGGCAACGTTTCGTATGCGCCCCCGAATATCTTTCGGGGGCGCTTTAGGGTAACCAACAGAGAGGATATGAGGTGTTTGGCGCTGTCTTCGGTGACGACATGTGGTTCCTGGCCGGGCTCACAGTCGTTGCCACGATCGTGGGGCTGTCCGCGTGGGCAATGGCGCGCCGATGTCAAGTGACCCATTCCTCCTGGTGGTTGCCCCTGGCCTTCTGCCTGACCGGCGTGCTCGGCGTTACGCTCGCGCTGCGCGGAGGCGAGGCGGGGCGTGCCGAATGTGTGATCAATCATGAGGTCACCGAGCCGCTGTACACCACACAAGGGTTGTGGAACCTGGCGATGTTCGTCCCGCTCGGCCTGTTCGGCGTGCTGGCACTGCGCCGGCCGCTTCCCGTGCTTTTCGGTGTATTGGCCTTGCCCTGCTTCATCGAACTCGCCCAGGCCCTGGCACCGTTCGTGAGCGGAATCTGCGACAGCGCCGACGTGGAGATGAACGCCGGTGGGGGACTTCTAGGCGTGGCCTTGGGACTCGTGCTGGTGCGGGGGCGCGTCGCATGGAAGGCGTGGGCCCGTCCCACCTTGATCGTGGCCGCAGTGCTCGGTGTGATGGGGCTGGCGGTCTGCCAGACCGCCATCACCCTGGACCACGTGGACGGCTCCGGCGTCCGGGACGCGCATGGCGCCGAGCGGAAGGCCGCCGAGCGGGCCATCCATCAGGCATTCGGGAACTACTATCACGTCGGTGCCGTACGCGTCAGCCCTGGCCTCAACGGATACAACGGCTGGATTTCCATCCAGATGTCCGATGGATTTCCCGCAGAACTGATGTGGCCCGGTGGACGCCAACTGAACGTGAGCTTCGAAAACTCCACCCACCCGACCAAGGCCAGCTTTCCAGTTCCTGGCGTCGGCAAGCCCGGTGACGCTCAGAGTGCCTACCTCGTCGCCCGCGCCTACATGAAGGCCCACTACCCCTGGGCCGAGGCAGCCTCCTGGCACGAGACCCAACCCGTGGGCAGCAAGGCCGAGTTCGGATGGCTCTCCTCATGGCGGTTCAAGGAGCACGGGGTGGTGATGCCCCGCAGCCTCGACGTGCAGATCAATCGAGCCGGCCGTGTCTCGCAGATGCTGGTGGACCTCGGGCCCACGCACGTGAACCTTCCAGCCCAGCTGATTTCGGCGAAGCAGGCCGAGGAGATCGCAAGGAAGAAGCAGAAGAAGATTGGTGCCGATGTCGGGGCGCTGAGAATCCGGGCCGACGTGTTGAAGGTCGAACGCCCCAAGGGCTGGCAGGGGCCCTGGCGCACGGTGTGGTCCGTGAAGATCACTGACACAGAGTGCACACCCGACGAGGACGGCTCTGGATGCGAGCCGTTCAGCACGGTCGTCGATGCGGGCACCGGTCAGATCTACGACGAGTGAAGGGCGACCCTCTGCCGGCCAAACCATCAGAAGGCTCGGCGTGACGGGGCGTGCATGTGCTGGTTCGGTCGTCCTCAGCCACGGAGAAGGGGTCGTCAGCGCGAGCTGAAGACCCACGTCAAGCCACGCTCACAAACCATTTGTCGAGTTGAAGCGGACTAGGACCGTTCCATTGACCGGCGATCGTGACCGAGAGCCTGGCCGCACAGCGGCGATGAGGACACTCAGTAGGGGCTGGCGAGTAGGGCGCGCAGCGGAGCGGTGTCGGGTGTGTCGGCGACGGCCGCGTCGATGGCGTCGTCCATGCCCTTCTCCCACGAATCGGGCAGAAAGAGTCCGGGCTGCCCCGACCAGGCGATGTCCGGTTTGGCGTGTCCGGACTCGGCGAGGCGCAGGTGGACCATGCCCGCGAGTCCGTCGAAGATCTTGGGCCGGATGAAGTTGCGGGCGGACGGACCGGTCAGTCGCGCCGCCTGATGCGGCTTGGGCAAGCGGTCCGCGACCGCCATCCATAGCAAGCCTCGGTCGAACGCGTCGAGTATCTCCTCCAAGCCGAGCAACTGGTCGTTGGCCATCTCATCAGCCGTGGCATCTCGGCGTACGGTCGCCGTACCGCCTGCGCCTTGCGCCGATGAGTGAAGCGCCCTGGCCACGGCGACCCGCAGCGGCCGGGACCAGCCCTCGGCATCGGCGACCGCGCGAGCCATGACGAGGTCGTCCCAACTCATGCGCCGCAGCCGCGCCGCCTCCTGCGACAGCGTGCGCGCCTCCAGCGCAGCGAACACCCGGCCCGGGTCGCGCAGCGGGGTCAGCCCGGCCGGCTCATCGGCCGACTCATCAGGCCGGCCATCGGTGGGCAGTTGCTCGATAAGGGCGATCCGTTCGACTATCGGCGGGTGCGAATCGTACTGGTGCGGCCGCGGCGGACGCTGCCCGGCGGAGAGCACAGCGAGCTGCTCCCCAGTTCGGGCGGCGAGCAACCGACGGAAACCACCATGCACCTCGCCCACAGGCGGTAGCACTCCCAGCGACCTACCCATCGCGGCGTACGTCTCCAGGTAGTGGGTGTAGGCGCCGGCGAGCACCGGAAGCATGCGTAGTGCAGCCGCCGTCGCGTCACGGCCCGCGTGCCGGGCGGCCATCTGGTCCGCGGCGAGCTCCTGGTGGCGAGCCACGGACTGCGAGGTGCGCAGGAACATCCGGGCGTAGCCGACGTACAGGGCACCGATCGCGTAGTGCAGCCGGGTGCTGCCCTCCTGGAAAACCTCCACTGTGTGCAGTACTGCTTCCCGGCCGCGCATCGTGACACCGCCGAGCCGGGTGTCGAGGTTGCCGTAGTGCCCGAACTCGTGGGCGAGGACGGCGCGCAGCTGCGGGACGGTCAGCCCGGCGAGCAGCGGCAGGCCCAGGAGCATACGGCGTCGTCCCTGCAGCAGTCCCAGCAGGCGGCTTTGTTCGGCAACGCCCGCGTTGACCTCAGCGACCAGGTAGAGCTCGTCCGGCGGCCGCTGCCCCGTCACTTCGGCAGCGACGCGTATCTGTTCCCACAGCTCGGGCTGATCCTGAGGAGTGACCGCCACCGCGTGTGACACCGGGCCCAGACGCCCGGCCCGTAGAAAGGCGAAGATGCCCCGCAGAATCGCCGCTGCCAGCAGCACGGTGACAGCCAGGACCGTGCCTTCGAACCAGGCCGCCTGCGCGGTGAACAGCCGCGTCATCAGCAGCCAGTCGAGCACCGCCATGGCCGACAGCAGAACCATGCCCATCAGAAAGAAGCCGACCAGCAACGCGAACGCGCGGACAGCACGCAGTCGAAACGTCATCGAGAAATCCCCCACCCACATGGTTCAACAGCCCGAGGAGGCCAAAGCGCCCGCGGATACTACCTGCAGCTTTCCGAACGGGTCCGCCGCTCCTCAGTGACCGAGGCAGACACGCCCCCGCAGAACCCGGCAAACCATCGCCTACGGCCCTGGAAGGGGAGCAGAACCTCCACTCTTGGGTCGGACGACTCCAGCACCACTGATGCGGTCTGTGAACGCGGCATGATGATCCATGTCATCCTGTCGCGCTTCCACGCGGAGGGGAAACGGCCCTCGCGGACGGCGGGCAGGCCGATTTCCGGAGAGTACGCCTGGTAGACGGTGATCGTGGATTCCGCATAGGCCGCACGGATCTCGCGTTGCGGTTGTTGCATGCCGTACAGCGTGGGGTCGGCCGGTTCGGGCGGCCACTGGTTTTCTCCTGCCGTTCGCACGTGCCTCGGCCGTGGTCGCCCGCTCGGGGCCGTCAGCTGAGCAGTGTTGCCGGGCTGCCGCCGTTCGCCTCGTAGCCCGCCACCGCCAGGGCTCGGTAGACGGCGAACTCCGCGGCCGGGTCGGGGGACAGGGACCAGGGGAGGGCGCCCACATGGCCGTCGACGTGTATCAGCTGGTTCATGGCCTCCGACCAGCGCTCGGCGCGGACCAGGAAGAAGACCAGGAGATGGCGGACGTGCGCCGTCATCGGGTCGTCGGGGCGGGCCGCGTGCACCGCGTGGAGCGCGCCGTGGATGGCCTTGGTCACGACCTCGCTCTGGTAGAAGCTGCTGACCAGGTTCACCTCGGGGAGGTGCTCGAAGACCGCGAAGAGCGGCATCGCGGCGAGCAGGGAGCCCTGGGGCGCGCGCGCCGCGGCGGCCTCCGCGAAGGAGTACGCCAGCTCGCGCGAGCCGTGCCACTTCTCGCACCAGTAGTGCAGGGCCGCGAGATGGGCGCCCATGTGGGCCGGGTCCCGGTCCAGGATCTTCAGCCACAGCTTCTCGAACTCCGGCTGGGGGTACGCCAGTCCGCGCGCCACCGACAGTTCGACGATGTGCGGGACCGGGTCGCCGGGAGCCAGCAGCGCGGCCTGTCCGCACGCGTCCCGGGCCTCCTCCATGATGATCCGGAACTCGTCCGTGCCCGGGGTCGACGTGCGCCACGCCTGCTGCACCAGGAACTCCGCGTGCACCGCCGCGCCGCCCGCGTCCTTGGGCTGCTCGGCCCGCCACACCCGCAGCCACTGCCCGCCCGGAGTCTCGTGGACCCCGCCGGGCCGCTGCTGCAGCTCCAGCGCCGCCGCGCCCGCGAAGGCCTGCACACGCTGCCAGCGCAGCTCGCCCTCCGTCTCGGTGCCGGCCAGCAGCTGCGAGGCGGCCCGGTAGTCCTGGGTGCGCTGCACCAGGTCCAGGACGTCGAGCAGGTCCTGGTCGGGGCCGGGCATGCGGATGTCCAGCTCCTCCTCGCGCGCGAAGCCGTAGTTCGCCGGGTCCGCGGCGTCCGGGTGGCCCGGGTGGACCCGCTCGATCATCCCGCGCCTGCGCCGCAGGACCGGGAGCAGTGCGAAGCTCAGCATGAGCAGCGCCATCAGGACCCAGAGAATTTCCATGGCTCAAGCGAACCAGACGCCGCCGACAATTGGCCAACCCGTCCCGCTCCGCCTGTGGAAAACCGTCCGGCCGGCCCGCCGCGTGCCCCGTCACGCACGGGGAAAACCCTTGCTTCCGGCCGTGTGCGACCCGCTGTCCGGCAGCAGTGCCGCGGGCGCACTACGCTCGGTGCACATGAGCGACAGGCACATCAGTCAGCACTTCGAGACCCTCGCGATCCACGCGGGCAACACCGCCGATCCCCTCACCGGCGCGGTCGTCCCGCCGATCTACCAGGTCTCGACCTACAAGCAGGACGGCGTAGGCGGCCTGCGCGGTGGCTACGAGTACAGCCGTAGCGCCAATCCGACCAGGACCGCCCTGGAAGAGAACCTCGCCGCGCTGGAGGGCGGCCGTCGCGGCCTCGCGTTCGCGTCCGGTCTGGCGGCCGAGGACACTCTGTTGCGTACGCTGCTCAGCCCCGGCGACCACGTGGTCATCCCGAACGACGCGTACGGCGGCACGTTCCGCCTGTTCGCGAAGGTCGTGTCCCGGTGGGGCGTGGAATGGTCCGTCGCCGACACCAGCGATCTCGCAGCCGTACGGGCCGCCATCACCCCGAAGACCAAGGCCGTGTGGGTGGAGACCCCCTCCAACCCGCTGCTCGGCATCACCGACATCGCCGCCGTCGCTCAGATCGCCCATGACGCGGGGGCGAGGCTCGTCGTCGACAACACCTTCGCCACGCCCTACCTCCAGCAGCCGCTCTCGCTCGGCGCGGACGTGGTCGTGCACTCGCTCACCAAGTACATGGGCGGTCACTCGGACGTGGTCGGCGGTGCGCTGATCGTGTCCGACCAGACGCTGGGCGAGGAACTGGCGTACCACCAGAACGCGATGGGCGCGGTCGCCGGGCCCTTCGACTCCTGGCTGGTGCTGCGCGGCACGAAGACGCTCGCGGTGCGCATGGACCGGCACAGCCAGAACGCCACGAAGATCGCCGACATGCTGAGCCGGCACGCGCGCGTGACGCGGGTCCTGTACCCCGGCCTGCCGGAGCACCCGGGTCACGAGATCGCCGCCAAGCAGATGAAGGCGTTCGGCGGCATGGTCTCCTTCCAGGTCGAGGGCGGCGAGGAGGCGGCCGTCGAGGTGTGCAACCGTGCCGAGGTCTTCACCCTCGGGGAGTCCCTCGGCGGCGTCGAGTCCCTCATCGAGCACCCCGGCCGTATGACGCACGCGTCCGCGGCGGGTTCGGCCCTGGAGGTCCCGGCCGACCTCGTCCGCCTCTCCGTGGGCATCGAGAACGTCGACGACCTGCTCGAAGACCTGCAGCGGGCGCTGGGCTAGCAGCCGGTGCCGGGCCGGCAACAGCGCCGGTTCACCAGCCCGTGACCGGTGGAGTCGTCCGGGACGGCGGCTCCACCCAGGGCCGGGCCGTCACGGCCCACACGGTGAAGGCCACGGTCGCGGCGAACAGCAGCAGCCACAGGAGACGGCGGGCCGCAGTCCTGCGGCGCAGCATGCGGCTCCCGCGGCGCACGACCTCCGCGTACAGCTCCGGTGGCACCGGTGGCGGCACCTGCTCCATGATCCGCCGCGCGGCGGCCTCCCGCTCGGGCCGGTTCACCTGCGCCTCCCCTCGTCCCGCCGCCTCACGACGGTGCCACCTTCGCGCCGATCACGGCAGGTGGCTGCCCCCGGCGCGGATGCAGCAAAGTGGCCGTCGCCCGGTCGCAGATCGCGTGGACCCGTTCCGGCGGGAGTCCGAGCAGCGCCGCCACCTGCTCCTCGGCGACCCCCTCGTACAACCGCAGGACGAGGATCAGACGCTCCTGGGGGCCGAGGACGGCCAGGGCGCTTGCGGGATGCGGGCGGCCGCGGCCGAGACCGCCGTACTGGTGCCAGGCCCCGCGCGCGAAGCGCGTGGCGAGGTGCTGGCGGGCGCGGTCGTACGGGTCCTCGCCGCGCAACCGGTCCCAGCACGCGTACGTGTGCGCGAGGGCCAGGGTGAGCAGCCGCCGCGCGCGCGGGTTGTCGTCCGGCGCCTCCGCGGTCAGCAGTGTGGCGGCATGCAGCAGCCGCCCTGCCGCGCCCGCGACGAATGCCTCGAACTCCCGGGCCCGGCGGGCGCTTTGGGACGCCTGCCGTTCTCGCACCGTGCCTCCCGCCTGAGGGGGCCCTGCCGGTACGGAATGCGGAACCGTGTGCGACCGGGACCCGGTCTCATATGAGGCCAGCGGCGGCCCGGGGTCAAGAGTCCGGGACTCAGGAGGCCGACGGAGTCTCCGGCGCGGGCACGCCCGGGACCGCCATCCGCGCGGAGAGCGCGGTGTTGAAGCGCGTGAGGAGCGTGCAGAACGTCTCGCGCTCCTCCGGCGCCCAGTCGTGTGTCAGCTCGGCCATCAACTGACGCCTGGACGAACGAACTTCCTCCAGCCGGGACAGCCCGCGCGGGGACAGCTGCAGCACCACCGCCCGCCCGTCCTCGGGGTGCGAGGTCCGCTTGACGAGCCCGGTGTCGACCAGGGGAGCCACCTGCCGGGTGACCGTCGACGAGTCGATCCCCATGCTCGCGGCGAGGGCCTTGACGCCCATCGGTCCTTCCTTGTCGAGGCGGTTCAGCAGCAGGTACGCGGCGCGGTCCATGGAGTTGCGCACCTGTCCGACGCCGCCGAGCCGGGTCTGTTCGGCACGGCGGGCGAAGACCGCCACCTCGTGCTGCAGCGTGTCGAGGAGACCGGTGTCACCGACGGTCGTCATGTCCATCGACATTTCAGGTGTTGTGGGCATGGCCGGGGGCTCGCTTCATGAAGAGTGCTGGGTTGGGGGACAGGGTACGCGGCGAGGGGGCGGGTCGTACCGGGGCTGCGCAAACCGGTCTCGGAGCTTGGTCACACCCGCTGCGCCCGGCTGTGAACTGCGAGACTTGTGTCATGAGCTACAGCACGGCTGACTCCTTGCGGCCCGTCACCCTCGACGACGTGCGCGGCGCCCAGAAGATGCTCACGGGCGTGGCACGGGTGACCGCGATGGAGGGCAGCAGGCATCTGTCGCAGCTGGTGGGCGCGCCGGTCCACCTCAAGTGCGAGAACCTCCAGCGGACGGGGTCCTTCAAGCTGAGGGGCGCCTACGTCCGTATCGCCGGCCTGCTGCCCGAGGAGCGCGCCGCCGGTGTCGTGGCCGCGAGCGCCGGGAACCACGCGCAGGGCGTGGCGCTGGCCTCCGCGCTGCTCGGCGTGCACGCCACCGTGTTCATGCCGAGGGGCGCCCCGCTGCCGAAGATCAGCGCGACCCGGGACTACGGCGCCGAGGTGCGCCTGCACGGTCAGGTGGTCGACGAGACGCTGGCCGCGGCGCGGGAGTACGCGGAGGAGACGGGCGCCGTCTTCATCCACCCCTTCGACCATCCCGACATCATCGCGGGGCAGGGCACGGTCGGTCTGGAGATCCTGGAGCAGTGCCCGGAGGTGGGCACGATCGTCGTCGGCATCGGCGGCGGCGGGCTCGCGGCCGGCATCGCCGTCGCGGTGAAGACGCTGCGGCCGGACGTGCGGATCATCGGCGTGCAGGCGGCGGGCGCGGCCGCGTACCCGCCCTCGCTCGCGGCCGGGCGGCCGGTGGTGATCGACAACCCGGCGACGATGGCCGACGGCATCAAGGTGGGGTGTCCGGGCGAGGTGCCGTTCGGGATCATCGCCGAGCTGGTGGACGAGGTCCGCACGGTCACCGAGGACCAGCTGTCGGCCGCGCTGCTGCTGTGCCTGGAGCGGGCCAAGCTGGTCGTCGAACCGGCCGGGGCGAGTCCGGTCGCGGCGCTGCTGGCGGACCCCGGCGCCTTCCCCGGTCCGGTGGTCGCGGTGCTCTCCGGCGGGAACGTCGATCCGGTGCTGCTCCAGCGGGTGCTGCGCCACGGCATGGCCGCGCAGGGCCGCTACCTGGCCGTTCGGCTGCGGCTGACGGACCGGCCGGGCGCCCTCGCCACGCTTCTCGGGGTGTTGTCAGTGGTGGACGCTAACGTCCTCGACGTGAGTCATGTACGGACCGATCCACGGCTCGGGCTCACCGAGGCGGAGGTGGAGCTGCACCTGGAGACAAAGGGTCCGGCGCACTGCGCCGAGGTCGGCCAGGCCCTGCGCGAGGCGGGATACACGGTCATCGATTGAGGTCGGAGACCTCGCCGACACTCATCCTTCACCTCGCTCGGGCAACGTCGAGCCCGTCACTCGTTCGGGCAATGACGAGAAAATTCCATTGAGTAACGCGATACATCGCGTTATGGTCTGTTGCGCAGCCACCCCCAATTCTTTCGCCCCATCCCCAAAAACGTGGAGATTCATATGCCAGGCGCCATCTACGCCGAAGGCCTGGTGAAAACCTTCGGCGACGTAAGGGCACTGGACGGCGTCGACCTCGATGTCCCCGAGGGCACGGTCCTCGGTCTGCTCGGGCCGAACGGCGCCGGCAAGACGACGGCCGTCCGCTGTCTGACGACCCTGCTCCGCCCCGACAGCGGCAAGGCCGTGGTCGCGGGTGTGGACGTCCTCAAGCACCCCGACGCCGTCCGCCGCTCCATAGGCCTGTCCGGCCAGTTCGCGGCGGTCGACGAATACCTCACCGGCCGCGAGAACCTGCAGATGGTCGGCAGGCTGTACCAGATGGGCGCGAAGGCGTCGAAGGCCCGCGCGGTGGAACTGCTGGAGCAGTTCAACCTCACGGACGCCGCCGACCGCTCCGCCAAGACCTACTCCGGAGGCATGCGCCGCCGGCTCGACCTCGCGGCCGCGCTCGTGGTGTCGCCGCCCGTGATGTTCATGGACGAGCCGACGACGGGCCTCGACCCGCGCAACCGCCAGCAGTTGTGGGAGGTCATCAAGCAGCTGGTCTCCGGCGGTACGACGCTGCTGCTCACCACCCAGTATCTGGAAGAGGCCGACCACCTGGCCCACGACATCGCCGTGGTCGACCACGGCCGCGTCATCGCCAAGGGCACCTCCGACCAGCTCAAGGCCCGCACCGGCGGCGAGCGCGTCGAGGTCGTCGTGCACGACCGCGAGGACATCGCGACGGCCGCCGAGGTGCTGGGCGGCTTCGGCAAGGGCGAGACCACGGTCGAGGAGCACACGCGCAAGCTGACCGTCCCCGTCACCGGCGGCGCCAAGCTGCTCGCCGAGGTCATCCGGGAGCTGGACACGCGCGGCATCGAGATAGACGACATCGGACTGCGCCGCCCCACCCTCGACGACGTCTTCCTGTCCCTGACGGGACATGTGGCGGAGGAGAACGACGGGGGCAACGGCGCCTCGAAGAAGCCCGGCGACCGCAAGAAGAACAAGGAGACCGCCAAGTGAGTGCCGTAACCGACGCGACGCCGGTCGCGGCCCCCGGCAACCCGTTCAGCAGGTCCCTCCGGGACTCGCTCATCGTTGCCCAGCGCAATCTGATCCGCATGTCCAGGATCCCGGAGATGGTGATCTTCGGGCTCATACAGCCGATCATGTTCGTGGTGCTGTTCACCTATGTGTTCGGCGGATCCATGAAGATCGGCACCAGCACCAGCGCGGTCGACTACAAGAACTTCCTGATGGCGGGCATCTTCGCGCAGACCGTCACGTTCGCCACCGCCAGCTCCGGCGCGGGCATCGCCGACGACATGCACAAGGGCCTCATCGACCGCTTCCGCTCCCTGCCCATGGCACGCGGCGCGGTGCTGACCGGGCGCACGCTCGCCGACCTGGTCCAGACGGCGCTGACCCTGCTCGTCCTCGCGGTCGTCGCCGTGCTGGTCGGCTGGCGCACGAGCACGTTCGGGGACACCAACGTCGCGAGGATCCTCGGCGCCTTCGGGCTGCTGCTTCTGCTCGGGTACGCGTTCACCTGGATCGGCGCACTGATCGGCCTGACCGTCCGCACCCCGGAGGCGGCCACCTCCGGCGGGCTGATCTGGCTCTTCCCGGTGACCTTCATATCCAACGCGTTCGTGGACACCAGCAACATGACCCCGTGGCTGCGCCATGTCGCGGAGTGGAACCCGTTCAGTGCCACGGTCCAGGCGTGCCGTGTGCTGTTCGCCAACCCCGGCCAGTCCCACTCGGACGCCTGGCCCATGCAGCACCCGGTGTGGGCCTCGCTGATCTACTCGATCCTGATCGTCGTCATCTTCCGCACCCTGGCGGTCCGGAAGTACCGCTCGGCCACCGCATGACGAGGCCCCCGGCGTCTTGCCGACGCCGGGGGCTCCGCCGGGAAACCGGCAGCTGGTATCAGCCCGAGTAGGCCTCGGCCTTGAGGATCCGCACCGAGGCCCGCTTGCCGTTCGGCAGTTCGTACTCCGCGTCCTCGCCGACCTTGTGGCCGATCACGCCGGAGCCCAGTGGGGACTGCGGCGAGTACGTCTCGATGTCGGCGCTCGCGTACTCGCGCGAGGCGAGCAGGAACGTCATCGTGTCGTCCTCGTCGCCGTCGAAGGCGATCGTCACGACCATGCCGGGGGCCACGGCACCGTCCGCGGAGTTCGGAGCCTCGCCGACCTTGGCGTTCTCCAGAAGCTGGGTCAGCTGGCGCACACGGAGCTCCTGCTTGCCCTGCTCCTCCTTGGCCGCGTGGTACCCGCCGTTCTCGCGCAGGTCGCCCTCCTCGCGCGCGGCCGCGATCTTGGCGGCGATCTCCGTGCGCGCAGGACCAGACAGGTACTCCAGCTCGGCCTTGAGCTGGTTGTACGCCTCCTGGGTCAGCCAGGTGACGTTCTCGCTGGTCTGGGTCACAGGTGCTCCTCGTAGGTACTGGGAATACAAAGCATCGCCCTACCCAGAAGAATGTTCCTTCACGGATGGGCGAAACCACGAGCCTAACAATTCAACGGCTGAAGGGGGAGGACATAAGCCATCAGAATTACGTCAACGCAGGTCAGTGCCTATGTGCCGGGGTGAAGTCACCCGGCGTGGCAGCCGACCAGCTCGGCCGTCGTGCCCCGGGCCGTTGTACGGAGCGTCACGACCTTGTCGATGCGTGTGGCCGAACCGGCGAAGCGGAAGTCCGCCCGGCCGACCTCCGTGCCGTTCTCGCTCTGCGAGCGCAGTGTGCAGTAGCCGTCGGCGCCGGCGTCCTTGTGGACCTCCAGATGCACCTCGACCGCGCTGTCCGAGGCCTTGAAGGCGATCACCTGCGCGCTGATCTCGTTCTGCGCGACATAGTGGTAGGCGAAGTAGCCGACCAGCGCCAGCAGGGCCGCGCCGAGGACGGTCCCGGCGATCTTCAGACGGCGGTCGGAGCGCTCCTCAGAGGGACGGCCGTAGCGGCCCTCGGGCAGCCGCGTGCTCGCCGTACTCATGATCGTCCTCTCGCCGGGTCGGGACATACACCCCGAAAGGGGTCTCCGAGGCTGGACCCCGGAATTATTCGCCCCCCGATTCGGTCACTATAGGAGCCCCCGCCCGCCGCCCGACCGCCACCCCTCAACGACGTCCCTGCGGGACGGCCCCCATCGAACTGCACCCGAAGACACCGGGCGCCAATTTACCGAGGATTGAGTCTTGACTGACCAGCTGCGACTGATGGCCGTTCATGCGCACCCCGACGACGAGTCGAGCAAGGGCGCGGCCACCATGGCGAAGTACGTGTCCGAGGGGGTGGACGTGCTGGTGGTGACCTGCACGGGCGGGGAGCGCGGCTCCATCCTCAATCCCAAGCTGCAGGGCGACAAGTACATCGAGGAGCACATCCACGAGGTACGCAAGAAGGAGATGGACGAGGCCCGCGAGATCCTCGGCGTCAAGCAGGAGTGGCTCGGCTTCGTCGACTCCGGCCTGCCCGAGGGCGACCCGCTGCCCCCGCTGCCCGAGGGCTGCTTCGCCCTGGAGGACGTGGACAAGGCGGCCGGTGAGCTGGTCAAGCAGATCCGCACGTTCCGTCCCCAGGTGGTCACCACCTATGACGAGAACGGCGGCTACCCGCACCCCGACCACATCATGACCCACAAGATCTCCATGGTGGCGTTCGAGGGCGCGGCGGACACCGAGAAGTACCCGGAGTCCGAGTTCGGCCCCGCCTACCAGCCGCTCAAGCTCTACTACAACCAGGGCTTCAACCGTCCGCGCACCGAGGCGCTGCACAACGCGCTGCTCGACCGCGGCATGGAGTCGCCCTACGGGGAGTGGCTCAAGCGCTGGGCGGAGTTCGAGCGCACGGAGCGCACGCTCACCACGCATGTGCCCTGTGCCGACTTCTTCGAGATCCGCGACAAGGCGCTGATCGCCCACGCCACGCAGATCGACCCCGACGGCGGCTGGTTCCGGGTTCCGATGGAGCTCCAGAAGGAGGTCTGGCCGACCGAGGAGTACGAGCTCGCGAAGTCTCTCGTCGATACCTCCCTCCCCGAGGGCGATCTCTTTGCGGGCATCCGCGACAATGCCTGACATGAGCGCGAGCCTGGCACTGACGCACCTCGTCCCCCTGGCCAAGGAGGTCGACGAGAACAAGGTCACCCCCGGCGTCCTCGGCTTCATCGTCTTCGCGGTGATGGCCGTGGCCGTGTGGGGCCTGATGAAGTCCATGAACAAGCACATGGGGAAGGTCGACTTCAAGGAGGCCCAGGACCCGAAGGCGGAGTCCGGGACCTCCGTGGCCGACCCGAAGGCGCAGCGGGGCTGACCCGAGGCGCGGGGCCGGCCGGAGTCACTGCCTGGCCGGCACCGGGACCCCCATGACCTCCCGGGCATGCCGGTCCGGCACCATGCCGAGCCGCCATGCCTGCCAGCCCGCCTCCAGGTTCACTCCGCGCTCCAGCAGCAGCGCGTACGCCGCGGTGTACTCGTCCAGCTTCCCGTCGCGGGCCGGGTGCCCGGTGCGGGAGAGCTGGGCCAGTTCCTCCTGGGCGACGGCCGTGCCGACCTCCACACCGCCGGGCGCGGCGTAGGGGAGCAGGGTGCAGCGCAGGAAGCGGGCCCAGTCCTCGCCGCGCCGGTCGCCGTACGCGGTGAACAGGCCGATCGCTTCGTCGCACAGGGCGAGGGCCTGCTGGGTGCGGGTGTTGCCCGCGTCCACGACGGCCAGCTCCAGGCAGGTCCAGGCCTCGCCGTGGGCCACGCCGATGCGCTGGAAGTCGGCGCGGGCGTCGACGAGCAGCTGCCTGGCGAAACCCGAGTTCCTCAGCGAGCCCGTCTGGGCGGCGCGCTGGTCCCGGGTCACCCGGGCCGAGTGGTGGCGGGCACAGGCCAGGCCGTAGACGTCGCGCATCCGGGAGAACATCGTGCGGGAGCGTTCCAGCTCGCGGACCGACAGATCCAGGTTGCCCGTCTCCTCCAGGGCCTGGCCCAGGTAGTAGACCGTCCAGGCCTCGCCACGCACGTCCTCGTTGTCGCGGTGCCGGGCGGCCGCCCGGCGCAGTTCGTCCACCGCCGGGGACGGGTCGCCGGCCACCAGCCGGGCGCGGGCCAGCTGGGTGAGCGCCCAGGCCTCGCCGCGGGCGTCGCGCGTGCGGCCGTAGCGTTCGAGGGCGGCCCGCAGCTCTTCTTCCGCGCGCGGCACGTCCCCCATCCGCAGCCCCAGCTGGCCCAGCTGGAAGTGCGCCCATGCCTCACCGTGCACGGATCCGCCCTCGCGGTGCAGGACCAGCGACCTGCCGAGCAGGTCCAGCGCCTCCGGCAGCCGGCCGCGGTCGCGCTGGACCGCGGCCAGCGCGTGCATCGTCCAGGCGCGGTCCGTCGCCAGTTCGGGCGGCGCCTGCAGATCCAGGGCCTCCTGCAGCTTCGCCGCCGCCTCCGTGAGTTGACCCTGGTGGTGCAGCGTGATGCCGAGCGAGCACAGGGCACGGGCGGCGCCCGCGTCGTGATGCGCCTCCATGTAGAGATCGACGACGGAGGTCAGGGTGGCACGGGCCTTGTCCAGCTCGCCCAGCTGGCGGGCCGCGATGCCGGTGCGCCACTGCACCGAGCGCACCAGCAGGCCCTGGTCGACGGCCTGCGCCAGCTCGCTGATCTCGCCGAGGCGATAGAGGTCGCCGCGCAGCAGGCAGTAGTCGCACAGCGCGCCGAGCAGGTTCAGTACGGCCGCCTGGTTCACGCCCTCCGCATGGCGCAGGGTTGCCGTGATGAAGCTCGACTCGTCGTCCAGCCAGCGCAGCGCCTCGTCGAGGGAGGTGAAGCCGTGCGGGCCGAAGCGGTCCGAGCGGGTGGACATATTGCCGTCGACCAGACGGAGCACGGAGTCGGCGAGCTCGCCGTAGTTCACGATCAGACGCTCCTGCGCGGCCGTGCGCTCGGCCGGCTCCTCCTCGTCCAGGAGACGGGCCTGGGCGAAGGTGCGGACCAGATCGTGCAGCCGGTAGCGGCTGCCGCGGACATGGTCGATCAGACCGGCCTGCGCGAGCGCCACCAGATGGCGGGTCGCCTCGGCCTCGTCCGTGGCGAGCAGGGCGGCGGCCGCCGCCGCGCCCAGCGAGGCGCGACCGGCGAGGGCGAGTCTTCTCAGCAGCCGGCGCCCGGACTCGGACTGGTCGCTGTAGCGCAGCCACAGCGCGCGCTCGACCGGTTCCACCGGTCCGTACGCCGCCAGGCCCGTGGCCAGTCGGCGCGGTGAGCGCGGGCCGAGGGACGAGCCGGCGATGCGCAGCGCGAGCGGCAGCCCGCCGCACAGCTCCCTGATCCGGTCGGCCGATTCGGCGTCGTAGGGCCCCGACATGTCCTGGGCGGCCGCGCCCAGCAGTTCCTCGGAGCCGACCGCGTCCAGCGAGTCGACCGGGAGGTGGTGCACCCAGGCCGCCAGGTCCGCGGGCAGGTCGAGGGGTTGCCGGGCGGTGACCAGGACCAGGCTGTCGGAGCGCTCGGGGACGAGGGTGCACACCTGCTCGGGGTCCGAGGCGTCGTCCAGCACGATCGTCACCGCAAGGCCCGTCAGATGCTGGTGGTACAGCTCGTTCAGCCGCTTGACCTGCTGGTCCGGGGAGGAGCGCTCACGGAACAGGAGCTGTTCGCGGGGCGCGCCGAACCGGTTGAGCAGATGCAGCAGGGCGTCGCGGGTGGGCAGCGGCGGCTCCTCCCGGCTGTCGCCGCGCAGATCGACGACGACGGCGCCGCGGAAGTGGTCCCTGAGGTCGTGCGTGGCGCGGACGGCGAGCGTGGTGCGGCCGGAGCCGGGCGTCCCGTGCAGCACGACCACCGTCGGCCGGGTCTCCGTGGCCGCCCTGGCCGCCCGCACCCACTGCCGGATCCGGGCCAGCTCCTGCCGCCGTCCCGCGAACGGCCCTTCCGGCTCAGGCAGTTGGCCGAACGACTGCTCCAGCACCGTACGCCTGCGGGCCGCCGCGCTCTTGTCCGAGCCGCGCAGCTGCGGGCCCGTCTTCTTCGGGCCGGTGGAGGCGCTGAGCACCCGCTGCTGGTCGAGGAACGGGCGGATGCCGCGCACCTCCAGCGCCGTCAGCCACTGCAGGCGCAGCTGCTCGGGACCGCCCGGCTGTCCGACGGCTCCGGCGCGGTGGTGGGCGGCGGGCAGATGGGAGCCCGCCACCTTCACGACGGTGGCGGCCGCGCCCACGACGCCCACGGCCACGCCCGCGCCCACCGCCGTCCCCGCGCCGGTGCCGAGGGCGAGGTCGGCCACGGTGGCCGCGACCGCGGCAACGGCCGCTATCAGCAGGGGAGTTCCGGCGCCCTCGCGGGCGTAGCGCTGTCCGAAGGTCTGCCGTCCCGCATCCGCCTCGTCCAGGGCGCGGGTATAGGCCTCGTACTCCTCCGCGGCGGTCTGGGCCATGGCGTCCAGGGCACCGCGCGCCCGTGACAGCAGCACCTGCCCGTCCACGCGCCCGCCCGAGCGCCGTACCTCCTCCTCCACGGCCCGCACCACCAGCCGCTCGGCCTCCGTCCGATGGCTGTCCCGCATGTCACGTCCCCCTCCGGCGGCAACTCCTTTGACTACGAGTGTCCTTCGGGGGAGGCGGGAGCGCGAGAGGGGAGACGATCACGAAGGGCGGCGAGCACACAGACGGCGGCGCCGGAGGGGGCGCGCCGGGCGAACCCGCGCTTCTACGCCGAGCCCGACGCCGTGGGAGAGTGGAACGGTGAACCGACTGGCCCATGAGACGTCCCCGTACCTGCTCCAGCACGCCGACAACCCCGTCGACTGGTGGCCCTGGTCGGCCGAGGCCTTCGACGAGGCCCGGTCCGCGAACAAGCCCGTTCTGCTGAGCGTCGGCTATGCGAGCTGCCACTGGTGCCATGTGATGGCTCACGAATCCTTCGAGGACCGGGCCACCGCCGACTACCTGAACGAGCACTTCGTCAGCGTCAAGGTCGACCGCGAGGAGCGCCCCGACGTAGACGCCGTCTACATGGAGGCCGTCCAGGCCGCCACCGGGCAGGGCGGCTGGCCCATGACCGTGTTCCTCACGCCGGACGCCGAACCCTTCTACTTCGGCACGTATTTCCCGCCCGCTCCCCGCCACGGCATGCCCTCCTTCCGGCAGGTGCTGGAAGGGGTCCGGCAGGCCTGGAGCGAGCGGCGTGACGAGGTCACCGAGGTCGCCGGGAAGATCGTGCGGGACCTGGCCGGACGCGAGATCGACTACCAGACCGCGCAGGTCCCCGGCGAGGAGGAGCTCGCTCAGGCGCTGCTCGGGCTCACCCGTGAGTACGACCCGCAGCGCGGCGGATTCGGCGGCGCGCCGAAGTTCCCGCCGTCCATGGTCGTCGAGTTCCTGCTGCGCCACCATGCGCGGACCGGCTCCGCGGGCGCGTTGCAGATGGCGCAGGACACCTGTGAGCGGATGGCGCGCGGTGGCATCTACGACCAGCTCGGTGGCGGGTTCGCAAGGTACTCCGTCGACCGCGACTGGGTAGTGCCCCACTTCGAGAAGATGCTCTACGACAACGTGCTCCTGTGCCGCGTGTACGCCCATCTGTGGCGGTCCACCGGATCCGATCTCGCCCGCCGTGTCGCCCTGGAGACCGCCGACTTCATGGTCCGCGAACTGCGCACGAGCGAGGGCGGGTTCGCCTCGGCGCTGGATGCCGACAGCGACGACGGCACGGGCAGGCACGTCGAGGGCGCGTACTACGCCTGGACGCCCGGTCAGCTCCGCGAGGTCCTCGGGGACGACGCCGAACTCGCCGCCCACCACTTCGGGGTGACGGAGGAGGGAACCTTCGAGGAGGGGCAGTCCGTGCTGCAACTCCCCCAGGACGAGGGGGTGTTCGATGCCGCGAAGATCGCGTCCATCAGGGAGCGGCTGCTCGCGGCACGCGCCGAGCGCCCCGCCCCCGGCCGTGACGACAAGGTCGTGGCCGCCTGGAACGGGCTGGCCGTCGCCGCGCTCGCCGAGACCGGCGCCTACTTCGACCGCCCCGACCTGGTCGAGGCCGCGGTCGGCGCCGCCGATCTCCTCGTACGGCTGCACCTGGACGACCATGCCCGGCTGGCCCGCACCAGCAAGGACGGCCGGGCCGGTGCCAACTCCGGTGTGCTGGAGGACTACGCCGACGTCGCCGAGGGCTTCCTCGCGCTGGCATCGGTGACCGGGGAAGGGGTGTGGCTGGAGTTCGCCGGACTGCTCCTCGACCAGGTCCTCACCCGCTTCACCGACCCGGACAGCGGCGCCCTGTACGACACCGCCGCCGACGCCGAGCGGCTCATCCGCCGGCCGCAGGACCCCACCGACAACGCCACCCCCTCCGGCTGGACCGCCGCCGCGGGCGCCCTGCTGAGCTATGCCGCCCAGACGGGTTCCGAGCCCCATCGCACCGCGGCGGAAAGGGCGTTGGGTGTGGTGAAGGCGCTCGGGCCGCGCGTGCCGCGGTTCATCGGCTGGGGGCTCGCCGTCGCCGAGGCACTGCTCGACGGCCCGCGGGAGATCGCGGTCGTGGGACCGGCGCTCGACGACGAGGCGGCAAGAGCCCTGCACCGTACGGCACTTCTGGGTACCGCGCCCGGTGCGGTGGTCGCGTTCGGCGCACCGGAGAGCGACGAGTTCCCGCTCCTCGCCGACCGTCCGCTGATCGGCGGCGCGCCGGCCGCGTATGTCTGCCGTAACTTTGCCTGCGATGCCCCGACGACCGATCCGGAGCGGCTGCGCACGGCGTTGAACAGCTGAAACGGCATCAGGCCAACCGTCGTAAACGTAACTAGCGTTCGAATTGCTCATCGAGGACGTGCATAGTGAGGAAACACGCTCTTCATTGAAAAGGCCCACGCGCTTCACAGATCACACATAATCTCTCCATCGTGACGCGACGGGCGGGGGTGCCACGTCGCGCCGGGGGGTTTGGGGATCTGGGGGGATCTTTTTGCTCACGTCCGTCTTCATTGCTGCCGTCTCGCTTGCGCTGTTCTGGATGGCGGCGTTCACCTTGTGGTGGCAGATGCACGCGTGGCGTACGCCCGAAGTGCTCGCCTCCACCCGGTTCAGCAGACCGGACGGGGACGAACACGTCTCGTTCTCGTTGCTGCTGCCGGCGCGGCACGAACAGGCCGTGCTCGACCACACCATCCAGCGGCTGCTGGAGTCCACGCACACCGACTTCGAGATCATCGTGATCGTGGGGCACGACGACCCCGAGACCACGGCGGTGGCCGACGCGGCCGCCGAGCGCGACCCGCGCGTCCGTGTCGTCGTCGACACGCACGAGAAGAAGAACAAGCCCAAGGCCATGAACACGGCGCTGCCGCACTGCCGCGGCGACGTCGTCGGGGTCTTCGACGCCGAGGACCAGGTCCACCCGGAGCTCCTGGCCCACGTCGACCACGCCTTCCGGACGACGGGAGCCGATGTCGTCCAGGGCGGCGTCCAGCTCATCAACTTCCACTCCAGCTGGTACAGCCTGCGCAACTGCCTGGAGTATTTCTTCTGGTTCCGCTCCCGGCTGCATCTGCACGCGCAGAAGGGGTTCATCCCGCTCGGCGGCAACACCGTCTTCGTCCGCACGGACGTGCTCAGGGAGGCCGACGGCTGGGACCCCAACTGCCTGGCCGAGGACTGCGACCTGGGTGTGCGGCTGTCCAGCGTCGGCAAGAAGGTCGTCGTCGCCTACGACTCCGACATGGTCACCCGTGAGGAGACCCCCGGCTCGCTGATGTCGCTGCTCAAGCAGCGCACCCGCTGGAACCAAGGCTTCCTGCAGGTCTACCGGAAGAAGGACTGGAAGCAACTTCCGGGATTCGGGCAGCGGTTGCTCGCCCGGTACACGCTGATGACGCCGTTCCTGCAGGCGTTCTCCGGAGTCGTCATCCCGCTCAACGCCGCCGTGGCGCTCTTCCTCGACGTCCCCGTCGGGATCGCCTTCCTGACCTTCCTGCCCCTGGTCACCGCCGCCGTCACCTTCGTCTTCGAGGTGGTCGGGCTGCACGACTTCGGCAAGCAGTACGGACTGCGTGTCCGCCTCGTCCACTACCTGAAGCTGATCGTGGGCGGCCCCTTCTACCAGGTCCTCCTCGCAGGTGCCGCGATCCGCGCCGTCTGGCGTGAGCAGCGCGGCCGTAACGACTGGGAGCTGACCAGCCACGTCGGCGCGCACCTCACCGCGGCCGAGACGATCCGAGAGGACGTTCCTGCGTGACCTCCACCCTTCCCGCGGTGACCGCTCCGAAGGTCCCCGCGCAGCGCCGACCTGTACCCAAGGAGCGTTCGACCGGTCGAACATCGCCGCCGGCCCGGCTCCGCTCCTCCCGTTCCGACCTGCTCCTGTGCGGTGTGCTCCTCGTGGCGATCCTCGTCGTCCAGGGCTGGAACATCGCCGACTACCCGACCCTCAGCGACGACGAGGGCACCTATCTCGCCCAGGCCTGGGCCGTGCAGCAGGGCAAGGGCCTGGCCCACTACACGTACTGGTACGACCATCCGCCGCTGGGCTGGATCCAGATAGCGCTGCTCACCTGGATCCCGTCCGCGCTCAGCCCGGACTCGATGACCGTCGGCAGCATGCGCGTCGCGATGCTGGTGATCAGCGCCGTCAGCGCGGTCCTCGTCTACGTCCTCGGGCGGCGGCTGTCGCTGCCCCGCTGGGCCGCCGGGCTCGGCATGGTGCTCTTCGGGCTCTCGCCGCTGGCCGTCGTGCTCCAGCGGGAGATCTTCCTCGACAACATCGCCGTGATGTGGCTGCTGCTGGCGTTCTGCCTCGCCGCCTCGCCCAGCCGGCACCTGTGGCACCACTTCGGCGCGGGACTCGCGGCCGCCGCGGGTGTGCTCACCAAGGAGACGATGCTCGTCGTCCTGCCCGCCCTGCTGCTCACCATGTGGCGCCACAGCCACCGCGACACCCGTAAGTTCGCCCTCACCGGAGCGGTCACCGCCTGCGTCCTGGCCGGCTTCTCCTACCCCCTGTTCGCCCTCCTGAAGGGCGAGCTGCTGCCGGGCAGCGGACACGTGTCTCTCTGGGACGGCATCAAGTACCAGATGTCCAGGCCGGGTTCGGGCTTCATCCTCGACACGTCGTCCGGCTCGTACGGAGTGCTGCACTCCTGGCTGTACTACGACCGTGTGCTGCCCCTCGGCGGCCTGGCCGGGGCGCTGCTGCTCCTCGTCACCTGGCGCTGGTCGGTCACCGCCCGCGCCCTCGCCGGACCGGCGCTGACCGTGGCGATCCTGGCGCTGGTGGCGATGCGGCCGGGCGGCTATCTGCCCGCCATGTACGTCATCGGCGCCCTGCCCTTCCTCGCGCTGGTCCTCGCCGGGGGCACCGCCTCCGTCGCCCACGCCGTGCTGCGCAGACGGCGGTCCGAGAACGAGAACCGGTATGTCACCTCCGGCCGGTACGCGCTCGCCGCCGTCCTCGCCGTCGCCGCCGGCGCCTATGTCGTACCGCACTGGTACGACGGCGACCGCACCGCCGTCACCGCCGACGCCAACGCCCCCTACCGGCAGGCCTCCAAGTGGCTCGGCAGCGAGGTGGACGACCCGGGGCACACCCGGGTCCTCGTCGACGACGCGCTGTGGCTGGACCTGGTCCATCACGGCTACCGGCCGGGGCTCGGCGCCATCTGGTTCTACAAGGCCGACCTCGACCCGGCCGTCACGAAGACCATGCCGCACGGCTGGAGGGACATCGACTACGTGGTCGCCTCGCCGACGGTCCGGCGCGATGCCCGCGACCTGCCCAACGTCAAGGCCGCCATCCGGCACTCCACCCCGGTCGCCAGCTTCGGCACCGGGCCCGACCGCATCGAGATCCGGAAGATCCAGACGGCAGCCGCGGGAGGCGAGCGATGAGCAGCCACGAGTACACCGTCCCCGGTGAGCTGGGCGATCCGGCCGTACGGGCCGCGACCGCGAGTGAGCCGGAGGGGCGCGCCGGTGTCGAGGCGGCGAACGCGCGCAGGCCCGAAGGGGTGAGCACGATCGCCGCCTCGACACCGGCTGGAGCGCCCCGGAGGCGAAGCGAGCCCGAAAATGCAGTGCCCGAGCCCGGTGCCGTCACCATCGTCGTACCGACCTTCAACGAGTCCGCGAACATCCGGCAGCTGCTGCACCGGATCACCGAGTCGGTGCCCGCCCGGCTGCCCTGCGAGGTCGTCTTCGTGGACGACTCCACGGACGACACGCCCGAGGTCATCCGGCAGGCCGCGCAGGACTGCCCGTTCCCGGTGACCGTGCTGCACCGCGAGGAGGCGGTGGGCGGACTCGGCGGGGCGGTGGTCGAGGGGCTGAAGGCGGCCACCTCGGAGTGGATCGTCGTCATGGACGGCGACTGCCAGCATCCGCCGTCCCTGGTACCGGAGCTGGTCGCCACCGGCGAGCGGACGGGCGCCGGGCTCGTCGTCGCCTCCCGGTACATCAAGGGCGGCAGCCGGGCCGGGCTCGCCGACAGCTACCGGGTGGCCGTCTCGCGCGGGGCGACCTGGCTGACCAAGTCCCTCTTCCCGCGCAGGCTGCACGGCATCAGCGACCCGATGAGCGGCTTCTTCGCCATCCGGCGCAGCGCGGTCACGGCGGAGGTGCTGAGGCCGCTGGGCTACAAGATCCTGCTGGAGCTCGCCGTGCGGAGCCGGCCGCGCGCGGTCGCCGAGGTGCCGTTCGTCTTCCAGGACCGGTTCGCCGGCGAGTCCAAGTCGACCGCCCAGGAGGGCTTCCGCTTCCTGCGCCATCTGGTCGGCCTGCGCACCGCCTCACCGGTCGCCCGCATGGTCGCCTTCGGTCTGATCGGCGCGACCGGCTTCGTGCCCAACCTGGTCGGGCTGTGGGCGCTGACCGTGCTGGGCATGCACTACGTCCCCGCCGAGATCCTCGCCAACCAGCTCGGCGTCGCCTGGAACTTCCTGCTCATCGAGCAGCTGTTGTTCCGCGACCGGCGCGCGCACCGCCGCTGGTGGGACCGCGTCGGCCGGTTCGCGCTGCTCGCCAACGCCGACCTGGTGCTGCGCATCCCGTTGATCGCGCTGCTCGTCGACCGGTTCGGGATGGGCGCGCTGCCCGCCACCGCGCTCGCGCTGGTGACGACCTTCGTCCTGCGCTTCGTCGGTACCGAAGCGCTGGTCTACCTCCCGCGTCGCGGCGCCCCTGCGACCGCAAAAGAAAACTGTCGCACCGCAGCAAGGAGAGCCGTGTGAACCTGCACCGAAGAAGGACGGCACTGGTCGGGGTCGGGGCCCTGACCGCCGGTCTTCTCCTCACCTCACCGCAGTCCGCCGAGGCCGCCAACCTCGTCAAGAACCCGGGCTTCGAGACCGCCGGCACGGACGACATGCCGTACTGCTGGGAGAAGTCCGGCTGGGGCAACAACGACTTCAGCTTCGCCACCGTCGCAGACGCCCACTCCGGTTCCAAGGCCATGAAGGTCACGCTCACCCGGCGGGTGGACGGCGACCGCAAGGCGCTGATCACCGAGTCGACCGAGTGCGCACCGGTGGTGACGGCCGGCAAGCAGTACGACCTGTCCCTCTGGTACAAGTCGACGACACCCGACACCGCCGTCACGCTCTTCCGGCACGACGCGACGGCGGGCTGGCAGTACTGGACCGACCTCAAGACCCTCGACATGGCGTCGGGCTACACCCAGGCCACCGTCCGCACCCCCGAGGTCCCGGCCGGCACCGACCGCATCACGTGGGGTGTGTCGGTGTACGGCACCGGCTCGGTGACCACCGACGACTACACCATGGAGCAGGTCCCCGACACGCTCCCGCCGCCGCAGTGCACCGGCACGGGCGACCAGTGCGCCAACGGAAGCTGGTCGGTGCTGCCGACGCAGAACCCGGTCCGCTCGATGCACTCCGTCGTCCTGAACAACGGCAAGGTGCTGCTGATCGCCGGCTCGGGCAACAGCGAGGAGAACTTCAGCGCGGGCACGTTCACCAGCGCGGTGTACGACCCGGCGAACGGCACCTACAAGGTCATCCCCACGCCGAAGGACATGTTCTGCGCGGGGCACATCCAGTTGCAGGACGGGCGCGTGCTCGTCATGAGCGGCAACAAGGCGTACCCGGTCGCGGGCGGGCACGGCTACGAGGGCTTCAAGGACTCGTACATCTTCGACCCGACGACCGAGACCTACAGCAAGACCAACGACCTGAACGACGGCCACTGGTACCCCTCGGCGACCGAGCTGGGCAACGGTGACGTCATCTCCTTCGGCGGGCTGCGCGAGGACTCGTCCGGTTCGGTGACCACCGAGTACTGGTCGGACAAGGACCAGGCGTGGCAGCCGCTGTGGAAGGTCAACCAGACCTGGTCGTTCTGGGGCCTGTACCCGTCGATGATCCTGATGCAGGACGGCCGCCTCTTCTACTCGGGCAGCCATGTCTTCGGCAACAACATCCCGGGCACCGGGTCGGCGATCTACGACTACAACGCCAACACGGTCACGCAGATCCCGGGCCTGCAGAGGAAGGACGAGCGCGACCAGTCGGCGAGCGTGCTGCTGCCCCCGGCGCAGGACCAGCGGGTGCTGACCATCGGCGGCGGCAACATCGACACCAACCCGGACGGCAACCGGCTCACCGACGTCATCGACCTCAAGCAGGCCAGCCCGTCGTACGTGCCCGGGCCGCCGCTCCCGCAGGGCACGGTCGACCTCGGGGCCGGCAAGGTCCCCGAGACCGGTGACCAGGGCAAGATGTACGTCTCCGCGGTCCTGCTGCCCGACGGCAAGGTCCTGGAGACGGGCGGCGCCCTGCACAACCGGGCCAACCCGGTGTACGAGTCGTCGATCTACGACCCGGACGCGGGCACCTTCGACCCGGTGGCCGCCGACCCCGAGGCCCGCGGCTACCACTCGTCGGCGTTCCTGCTGCCCGACGGCCGGGTGATGGCCACCGGTGACAACCCGGGCAACGGCAGCTGGAACCACAACGTGTCGATCTACACCCCGCCCTACCTCTACAAGGGCACCCGCCCGACGATCACCTCGGTGATCAACCAGGAGTGGAAGTACGGCGACACCCAGCGGATCACGGTCGACCGGCCCATCGCCAAGGCGGAGCTGATCCGCCCGGCCGCGGTCACCCACTCCTCCGACCCGAACCAGCGGTTCGTCGACCTGCCCCTCGCGGTGGACGGCAACAACGTCGACCTGAACGTGACCAGCAACCCCAACCTGGCCCCGCCCGGCTGGTACATGCTGTTCGCGGTGGACGCGGGCGGCGTGCCGTCGGTGGCGAAGTGGGTGCATCTGCAGGGCCCGGCCGCGCTCGCCGCCACCGCCCCCTCGGCGCACGTCCACTCCTTCGCCGACTCCCTGGGGGGCAAGGTCTCCGGGCCCGGCAAGAAGCGGTCGTCGCAGAAGGTCAGCACCACGATCTCCGGCTGCGACCGGCACTACGGCTCGGTCAACGTCTGTGTGCCGACCGTCTTCCCGTCGGAAGTGAAGAGGACGACGGCCGCGCGCTGCACCTGGCTCAAGCAGAACCACTACGGCCGGCTGAAGATCAACGGCAGGGACGATCCACTGGGTCTCGACCGCAACAAGGACGGGATCGCCTGCGGAAAGGCCGATGTGAGAAAGCGTTAGCCCCGCCCGCTGAACTCCGTCAGGGCGCGCTCCACGATGGCCTCCAACTGGTCGTGGTGCGCGCCCTTCCAGTACGCGCGCCCGCACTCCAGGCACCGGGCGAAGACGTCGTACGACCGCTGCGTCCCGCCCTTCAGCTGGTGCGCCACCTCGTCCTTGGTGGCCTCCTTCAGCAGGCCGTTGCACGCCGTGCAGCGTGTCCAGGGGCGCAGTTCGGGCGCGAACCGGTCGAGGACGTCGCGGAGTTGGTCCTCGGGGCGGGTGCTGTAGACATAGGCGCCCGCCCACAGTTCGCGGCGGCGCAGCAGCCCGCGGTCGCGGCTGAGCATGACCCGCTTCTCGGCGGCGGAGCGGGTGGCCAGCGCCGGGTCGCCGATGTCCGTGGACTCGTAGGCCGTGTCCACGCCGAGCAGGCGCAGCCGGCGGGCGAGCGTGCCGAGGTGGACGTCGAGGAGGAAGCGCAGGGGAGCGCCGGGGACCCGCTGGGGCCGCTCGACCGCCCGTACGCTCACGGACTCGCCCGCCGTCGGAATGTGCGACACCGGCACCGGCCGGCCGTCCACGACCAGCGCGCCGACCTCGGTGAGCGGGACCCCGAGGGACTCGATGACATGGCCCAGGGTCGAGACGCCGTCGGTGGCGAGCGGGGTGGTGCCATGGCGGCGGGCGTGCGGGACGAACAGCCGGAGCTCGGGGGCTACTTCGACGTGGATCTCGGGTCCGTTCACCCCGTCAGGATGTCACGGGTGAGCGGCGTGGGCTCAGGGGTTTTCCCTGGGCAGGCCGTGCTCCAGGACGTCCAGGGTGCGGTCGACGAGGGCCGCGAAATCGTCCCGGTGATCGTTCGCCGCCCAGTACAGGGAGGTCTCCATCAGTCCCCCGACCAGGGACATCGCATAGACCCGCACCTCCAGGCTCTCCGGGTCCCGGCCGGTGCGCTCGCCGATGGCCAGGCAGAGCATCCGGCCGGTGACCGACATGCTCTCCATCATCCGCGAGCGCACGGCGGGGACCTCGACCATCAGCCGGGTCCGCAGCCGGGTCACCCGGGCGTCCTCCTCGACACCGAGCTGGACGGCCCGTCGCATCACGTACCGGACGGACTCCGTCCAGGGCTCCTCCGCGGGCCGCGCCCTCAGTTCCTCCAGGATGATCGGGTCGTACTCGTCCGTGAGGACGATGTCCTCCTTGGTCGGGAAGTACCGGAAGACGGTCGACGGCGACACTTCGGCGCGCTCGGCGATCTGGTCGATCGTGGTGGCGTCGTACCCCTGCTCCTCGATCAGTCGATACGTCGCGGTGCGGATCGCCTCGCGGGTCTTGATCTTCTTCCGCTCGCGCAGTCCCAGTCGGGAGCGGTCGGTGGGAGAAGAGGTACGTGCGGCCGTCATGGTGGTCATTCTCCGGCATCCGTGACGGAGGTGGCCATGGCCCGGGCCTCCTTCCGCGGTGTGGCGCGGCCGCCCGGCGCGCTCGGCAGGAACGCGGCCGCCAGCAGGGCGGAGAGAAGCGAGGCGATACCGCACACCAGCAGGACCAGGGTCATGCCGTGCACATACGCGGCGTCGGCGGAGGCGGCGAGGTGGGCCGCGCCCTCGGGGCCGGCCTTCTCGGCGATCAGGTGCGCGGCGACCACGGAGTCCCCGGCGGTGTCGGCGGCCCGCGCGGGCAGCCCGGTGACGTCGAGCCGGTCGCGGAAGGCGCCCGCGAGCAGGCTGCCGAGCAGGGCGATGCCGACCGCGGAGCCGACCTGGCGCAGCGTCATCAGCAGTCCGGAGCCGCTGCCGGCGCGGTCGGCGGGCAGCGTGGCCAGGGCACCGTCCATCGCCGGGACGACCGAGAAGCCGAAGCCGACACCCGCGACGGAGAGCCACAGCGCGGTGAAGCCGTAGCCGGAGTCGACCGTCGTACGGCTGCCGAGGAGCGCAGCGAAGGCGAGGACGACCAGGCCCGCGCTCACCACGGCACGCGCGCCGAACCGCTCGACGACGGGCTGCGCGGTCTTCGCGGCGACCATCAGACCGCCCATCATCGGCAGCAGCCGCACCCCGGTGCCCAGGGCGTCATGGCCGAGGACGGCCTGGAGGTACGGCGGCAGGACGAACATCAGGCCGGAGAGCACGAACATCACCAGGGTCGCGGCGACGGTGTTGAGCAGAAAGCCGCGCTGGGCGAGCAAGGACATGTCGAGCATGGGGCGTTCCCCCAAGCCCTCGGCTCCGCTCGAGCAGGGGGTACCCCCATCCCGGCGCTCGCGCAGGACGAGTCCGGTGAGCAGGACGGCGGCCGCCGCGAACAGACAGAGGACCAGGGTGTCGCCCCAGCCGCGGTCGGGCGCCTCGATGATCGCGTAGACGAGGGCGGCGAGTCCGGACGCGGTGAGCGCGGTGGAGACCGCGTCGACCTTGGGCGAGGCCGGGTCGCGGGTCTCTGGCAGCAGGAGGACGCAGGCGGCGACACCGATGGCGACCATCGGGACGTTGACCAGGAACACCGAGCCCCACCAGAAGTGGTTCAGCAGGAAGCCGCCGATGATCGGGCCGAGGGGCAGACCGAGCGCCGAGGCGGCCGAGATGATGCCGACGGCCTTGGTGCGCTCGTCCGGCCCGAAGAGCGAGGGCAGCACGGACAGGGCGAGCGGCATGACCAACGCCCCGCCCACGCCCATCACCGCGCGGGCGGTGACGACCCAGTTCACATCGCCGGCCAGGGTGCCGACGAGCGATCCTGCCAGGAAGACCAGGAGCCCGGCGATCAGCATCCGCCGGCGCCCGAACCGGTCGCCGAGCAGCCCCGCCGGGAGCATCAGCGCCGCGAAGACGACGACGTACGAGTCCGCCATCCACTGCTGTTCACCGGTGCTCGCGCCGAGCTGCTCCGCCATGGTCGGCAGCGCGACATTGAGGATCGTCATGTCGAAGCCGAGCACCAGCATGCTCGCGACCAGGGCCCCGAGGGCCCACCAGCGGCGGGGATCGCGCCGCGCTTCCTCTGCAGGAGTGATAGTAGCCATGAAATGAGAGTAACTCTCAAAATCTATAGACTGTCAATAGAGTGCAGATGTCAGGCAATGCAAAAATGGCCACGGCTCGCGAGCCGTGGCCATGAGAAGGGGTGCGGGGTCTACGCGTGCTGGTACGCCACCAGGGAGATGCCGACGTAGTGGACGACGAAGGCGGCCAGGGTGAAGGAGTGGAACACCTCGTGGAAGCCGAACCAGCGCGGTGACGGGTTGGGGCGCTTGATCCCGTAGATCACGCCGCCCGCGCTGTACAGCAGGCCGCCCACGATCACCAGGACCAGGACGGCGATGCCGCCGCTGCGCATGAAGTCCGGCAGGAAGAAGACCGCCGCCCAGCCCATGGCGAGGTAGCAGGGGGTGTAGAGCCAGCGCGGGGCGCCGACCCAGAAGACACGGAAGACGATCCCGGCGGCCGCGGCCGCCCAGATGCCCCACAGCAGCCACTGCCCCTTGGCACCCGGCAGCAGCAGCATGGTCAGCGGGGTGTAGGTGCCCGCGATGATCAGGAAGATATTGGCGTGATCCAGCCTGCGCAGGATGCCGTCCATCCGCGGGCTCCAGTTGCCCCGGTGGTACAGCGCGCTCACGCCGAACAGCAGACATGCCGTCAGGACGTAGATGCCGCAGGCCACGCGCCCGCGGGGGGAGTCGGCGAGGGCGGTGAGCACCAGCCCCGCGACGAGTACGGCCGGGAACATGCCGAGATGGAGCCAGCCCCGGAGCTTGGGCTTGACCGGGTGCGGCAGGGAGAGCGCGACGGGACCGCGGCCGGCGGCGGGCGGGTCCGTGGGCGCGTCGGGGGCGGACGCAGTCATGACCCGAATCGTACCTACGGAACCGTAAGTTACGGGCCACTCCGGCTCGATGGCGGGTCGATAGTGGCCATCGTCTCACGGGGGTGTGCGCTCGCGCCGCTGCTGCGTCCGGCCGCGACCTGCAAACCCTCGGTAACGCAAAAAGACCTTCCGGCGAACCCAACGTGCACGCAAAGAAACACGGTAAGCGTGGCCTTCCTCACGTCGCTCACCTGTGATGCGCTCTGGACATATGCGCACTACCATCGGATGATCAAATGAGTGCGGTCGGCACCGGATGAGCGGCTACGAAGCGTCCGGGCCGCGGCCCCCACGGGGCAGACAAGAACAAAATCCCTCATTTAGGAGCAATCGTGGCGCGCGACATCGCGGCTCCCCCCGTCATCCCCACCAACCACCAGGAACTGATCTCGTGGGTCAACGAGATCGCCGAACTGACCCAGCCGGACAACGTGGTCTGGTGTGACGGATCCGAGGCCGAGTACGAGCGACTCTGCGACGAGCTCGTCACCAAGGGCACCTTCAAGAAGCTGGACCCGGTCAAGCGCCCCCACTCCTACTACGCGGCCTCCGACCCGACCGACGTCGCCCGCGTCGAGGACCGGACCTTCATCTGCTCCGAGAAGGAGGAGGACGCCGGGCCCACGAACCACTGGATGGCCCCCGCCGAGATGCGCGAGGTCTTCTCCGGCGAGAAGGGCGTCTTCCGCGGCTCGATGCGCGGCCGCACCATGTACGTCGTCCCGTTCTGCATGGGTCCGCTGGGCTCGAAGCTCTCCGCGATCGGCGTCGAGATCACCGACTCCGCCTACGTCGCGGTCTCCATGCGCACGATGACGCGCATGGGCCAGGCCGTCCTCGACGAGCTCGGCACCGACGGCTTCTTCGTCAAGGCCGTGCACTCCGTCGGCGCCCCGCTGGAGGAGGGCCAGGCCGACGTGGCGTGGCCGTGCAACCAGACCAAGTACATCTCGCACTTCCCCGAGAGCCGCGAGATCTGGTCCTACGGCTCCGGCTACGGCGGCAACGCCCTGCTCGGCAAGAAGTGCTACGCGCTGCGCATCGCCTCCGTCATGGCGCGTGACGAGGGCTGGCTGGCCGAGCACATGCTGATCCTCAAGCTCACCCCGCCCACCGGGGAGTCGAAGTACGTCGCCGCCGCCTTCCCGAGCGCCTGCGGCAAGACGAACCTCTCCATGCTCGACCCGACCATCTCCGGCTGGACCGTGGAGACCATCGGCGACGACATCGCGTGGATGCGCTTCGGCGAGGACGGACGCCTGTACGCCATCAACCCGGAGGCGGGCTTCTTCGGCGTCGCACCGGGCACCGGCGAGCACACCAACGCCAACGCGATCAAGACCCTGTGGGGCAACTCGATCTTCACCAACGTCGCCCTCACCGACGACGGTGACGTGTGGTGGGAGGGCCTCACCGAGGAGACCCCGGCCCACCTCACCGACTGGAAGGGCCGCGACTGGACGCCCGAGTCCGCCGAGCCGGCCGCCCACCCCAACTCCCGCTTCACCGTTCCGGCCGCGCAGTGCCCGATCATCGCGCCGGAGTGGGAGGACCCGAAGGGTGTGCCGATCTCGGCGATCCTGTTCGGCGGCCGCCGGGCCAGCGCGGTGCCGCTGGTGACGGAGTCCTTCGACTGGAACCACGGTGTGTTCCTGGGCGCCAACGTCGCCTCCGAGAAGACCGCCGCCGCCGAGGGCAAGGTCGGCGAGCTGCGCCGCGACCCCTTCGCGATGCTGCCCTTCTGCGGCTACAACATGGGCGACTACATGGCCCACTGGATCGACGTGGCCAAGGACAAGGACCAGTCCAAGCTGCCGAAGATCTACTACGTCAACTGGTTCCGCAAGAACGACGAGGGCAAGTTCGTCTGGCCGGGCTTCGGTGAGAACAGCCGCGTCCTGAAGTGGATCGTGGAGCGCCTCGACGGCAAGGCCGAGGGTGTCGAGACCCCCATCGGCATCCTGCCGACCAAGACGGCCCTCGACACCAACGGGCTCGAACTGGCCGACTCCGACCTGGACTTCCTCCTCACGGTGGACAAGGAGGTCTGGCGCGAGGAGGCGGCGCTGGTCCCCGAGCACCTCAACACCTTCGGCGACCACACCCCGAAGGAACTGTGGGACCAGTACCGGGCGTTGGTCGAGCGCCTGGGCTGAGCCCCGCCCGGAAAGACTCCGCGGCCGGTCCTCGGATGCCCTGACCAGCGATCGTCACGGCCGGCCGCGGTGACAACACCATGAAGAAGGGCCCGGGGCCCGCACCGTACAACGGCGTACGGAGCGGGCCCCGGACCCGTTTTCGGGGGGGGCGGGGTCCTCTGGAGTCGGGGCCCTTCTCTGGAGTCAGGGTCCTTCGGAGTCAGGGTCCCTTGAAGACCCACAGCCGCAGCAGCACGAAGCGAAGTGCCGTCGCGGCGGCATTGGCCACGATCAGCGCGCCGATCTCCACCTGCGTCTCGTCCGGCAGGGTCCGGTGCACCACGGCGAGGGCCCCGCTGCTCAGCGCGAGCCCGGCGAAGAAGGCCACCAGTCCCTGGAGTTGATGCCGGGCCGCCCCGTCCGCACCGCGCACCCGGAAGGTGAACCGGCGGTTGGCGGCGGTGTTCGCCACGGCCGTGACCAGCAGCGCGACCAGATTGGCCGACTGGGCGTCGAGCACCGGCCGCAGCGCCGTGTACAGGCCCAGATACGCGGCTGTGGACAGCACACCGATGATCGCGAACACGGGCAGCTGCCGGGCGACCCCGGTCTCGGCCACATCGGCGGCGGTCTCGGTGGAGTTCGGCATCGATTACGGCACCCGGGGTTCGAGAACGTGTGTCTGACGCGCTGAAACAACCTCAGACAGTACCGTATGCGAGCAAATCGGGCGCATTATTGCGTCGACCCGCTCGAGAATGGGCTGGCAACTCCGAATGATTGATGTGCTCCACGACTCCGCCGACCGCCTTGAGCCGGCGGTCGAACTGTCGGTCGTGATTCCGATGTTCAACGAGGAAGAGGCGTTGCCGGCGCTCGTGGGGCGGCTGCGGCCGGTGCTGGACGCCACGGGCGAGCTGTACGAGGTCGTCGCGGTGGACGACGGCTCCACGGACCGGACGGTCGAACTGCTGCTGGAGCTGCGGGCCGGCTGGCCGCAGCTGCGGATGGTACGGCTGCGCCGCAACAGCGGACACCAGGCAGCGCTGACCGCCGGCCTGCACCATGCCCGCGGGCGCTACGCCGCGAGCCTCGACGCCGATCTCCAGGACCCCCCGGAGAAGATCCCCGAGATGCTCGACCTGGCCCGCTCCCGGCACCTGGACATCGTCTACGGAGTACGCGCCAACCGCTCCACCGACACCGGTTTCAAGCGCCACACGGCCGGCGCCTACTACTGGCTCATGCGCCGCATGGTCGGCAACCACGTCCCCGCCCAGGCAGGCGACTTCCGCCTGCTGTCGCGCAATGTCCTCGACGCCCTGAAGGCCCTGCCCGACCAGCCGCAGGTGTACCGGCTCCTGGTGCCCTGGTTCGGCTTCCCCAGCGGAGAGGTCACCTACCACCGCGACGAACGCGTCGCCGGCCACACCAAGTACCCCCTGCGCAAGATGGTCCTGCTGGCGGTCGACAGCATCATCAGCTTCTCCGTCGCCCCGCTGCGCCTGGCCACCTGGCTCGGCACCCTCGCCTTCTTCGTCTGCCTCGGCACGCTCGTGTACACGCTGGCCGTGTACACGGCGGGCAACACCACCCCCGGCTGGGCCTCCCTGATCATCGCCGTGCTCTTCATCGGCGCCGTCCAGCTCATCTGCCTGGGTGTGCTCGGCGAGTACATCGGCCGTGTCTACTCCGCCGTCCAGCAACGCCCGACCTACTTCGTCGCCGACGACACCGGCCCGGCGCGCACCCCGGTGCAGGGCATCTCCTGGCCGGGCCCGCGACGCGGCCACGGGACCCGACAGGACTACCTCGGCGGCTGAGCGCTCCGCTGGAAGGGCCGCGATATGCCGTCAGCTGTCCGCGGCACCGTCCTGGCTGGTCGCGCGGTTCCCCGCGCCCCTTCAGGGCGCCCCTAGGTCCGGGCCGTCTCGGCCGTGGTGTCACCGGCGACCGGCTGGCTGGGTACGGCCGGTGCTTCGGGTGCCCGGCGGAGCTCCTGGACCGTCGTGCGGAGCACGATCACCGATGCCAGCAGCATCAGCGCGCCGTGCGCGGGCATCGACAGATACGGGGACAGCTCCGGGGCGATGGTCTTCAGGTAGCTGCCGAACGAGGCGAGTTGCACCAGTACCGGCACGTACCAGAGCTGCCGGGGCCGGCGGAACGCGGCCATCACGGTGAGCACGTCCGCGGCGTAGAAGTACCGCTCGTGCATGGAAGGCAGCAGGAACGGCACCACGATGGCGGAGCAGGTGGCCAGCAACACGACCTGGGTGTCCGTGAGTTCCGGCATGCGAAGGCCGGAGCCCGGCACGCCGCCTCGGCCGCGTCGCAGGGAGCGGACCGCCAGCCCCATCAGCAGCGTCACCAGCACCCCCGCGACCAGCACGCCCACGCTGCGCACGGGATCGGTGTCACCGGGCACCGACACGAACTGGTAGACGGACGGCGCGTTGATGGTGAGGAAGTGGTACGTGTCCGTCTGCCGGGCGTAGACCGACAGCAGCTGCCCCGGATCGGCGCCGATCAGGAGGGCCGGAACATCGAGCGCGAGGTACACCGCGGGAACGGCGAGCAGGCTCCGCCATGGCACCCGCCCCGCCGCCACCAGTACGAGCAGGAAGGGGAAGAGGAAGACGGCCTGGAACTTGAACGCCAGCGCGAGCCCGAAGAACGTGCACGCCCACCACGGCCGGTGGCGCAGCACATAGGAGATCCCACCGACGAGGAAGGCCGCGTAGGTGGCGTCGCACTGCCCCCACCACGCGCTGTTGGTGACGACGGTGGGCAGGAAGAGCACGACCGCGCCCGCACCGAGGGCCGCCCAGCGGCGCGTGGGCCGGAACAGGGAAACGGTACGGAAGGTGTAGTACGCCAGAGCCAGGTCGAAGAGCACCGAGATCCATTTGATGGCCACCAGCGACGACAGCGGCAGATAGGTCAGTGCGGCCATCAGATAGAGGTAGGGGACGTTGTAGTCCGAGAAACTGGGATCGGCGAGCGCGTGGAACCCGCCGTGGCTCACGATGTGCCAGTACCAGGGCTGGAGAAAGTTCTCGAAGTCCCATGACTCGCCGGGCAGCAGAAACATTCGGACCAGGATGGCCACCGTCGCCGTGATGTACGCGGCCAGTGCCAACACCCTCGAATCGGCGGTCCGCCGGCGGGGGGCCTCGGCGGCTGTGTCGGGCATTCCGGACTCCGTTCAGGTCGCGCTCGATCGCGCCGCCCGGACGGCATCCGGGCGCGACGGCGATCAGTATGTCCGAAACATTCCTTGGCGACGTGTAACAAACCGGGATTCAAGGGCAATTCGCCTATGGTGCTGCCATGCGCGGAATTCTTCTGGCCGGGGGCACCGGTTCGCGACTGTGGCCGCTGACCCGCTCGGTGTCGAAGCAACTGCTGCCGGTTTTCGACAAACCGATGGTCTATTACCCGCTTTCCACACTGGTGATGGCCGGTGTGCGCGACATCCTTGTCGTCACCACCCCCGAAGACCAGTACCAGTTCCGTCGCTTGCTCGGCGACGGCCGCCAACTCGGTCTGCGGCTCGCATACATGGCGCAGGAACGCCCGGAGGGCATCGCCCAGGCCTTCCTCCTGGGGGCCGACTTCATCGGCGACGAGTCGGTGGCCCTGATCCTGGGCGACAACATCTTCTACGGGAGCGGCCTCGGCACCCGGCTGGCCCGCCATGACGACCTCAAGGGCGGAAGGGTGTTCGCCTACCCGGTGGCCAACCCCTCGGCCTACGGGGTCGTGGAGTTCGACGAGTCGGGCCGGGCGCTGTCCATCGAAGAGAAACCGGCCCGGCCGAAGTCCCGCTACGCCGTGCCCGGCCTCTACTTCTACGACCGTCACGTCGTGGAGGTCGCCCGCGGTCTGCGCCCCAGCGCCCGGGGCGAGTTGGAGATCTCGGACCTCAACCGGGTCTATCTGGACGCCGGGACGCTGCAGGTCACCCGGCTGGACCGGGGCACCGCATGGCTGGACACCGGGACCTTCACCTCCCTGATGCAGGCGTCGGAGTTCGTCCGGGTGATCGAGGAGCGCCAGGGCTTCAAGGTCGGGTGCGTGGAGGAAGCGGTGTGGCGCGCCGGCCTGATCGATGACGACCGGCTCAGGGAACTGGCCCGGCCCCTGCTCAAGAGCGGATACGGCCACTACCTGCTCGGACTGCTGGAGGACTACCGGCAGGTCGTCGTGCCGCAGAGAGGCGGCGCGGCGCGCCACGAGGAACCGATGGGCCGTCCCTGAACCGAATGCGAGGCGGAAAGGAGCATCCACATGGAGCCACTTGGCATCGAAGGGGCCTGGGTGGACACGCCCAAGGTGTTCATGGACACCAGGGGCAGATTCCATGAGTGGTTCAAGGGGGAACAGTTTCGTGATTCCACCGGCCAGGGACTCCGGCTTGAGCAGGCCAACTGCTCGCGCTCCGTTCTCGGCACTCTCCGCGGCATCCACTACGCATCGGTCCCCCCGGGCCAGGCCAAGTACGTCACCTGCGTCAGCGGCGCCGTCCTCGACGTGGTGGTCGACATCCGTATCGGTTCTCCGACCTTCGGGAAATGGGAAGCGGTCGGGCTCGACGACACGACGCACCGCTGCGTCTATGTCTCGGAAGGCCTGGGCCATGGCTTCATGGCGCTGGAGGACAATTCCACCGTCGTCTACCTCTGTTCAGCGGGATATGCGCCGCACCGTGAATACGGGATCAACCCGCTCGACCCCGATTTGGCCATCGCCTGGCCCGAGGAACTCGTCCCGCACCTTTCCGACAAGGACGCGTCCGCGCCCACGCTGGAGGAGGCCGGGCGGCAAGGTCTGCTGCCTTCCTTCGAGGACTGCGTCGCGTATCGCCGAGCGCTTGCCGAAGGAATCCGTGAGGAAGACACGGAGAAAGTACGTCCATTGAGGCCGCACGGGTGATCCTCGAGCAAGTCGTGGCGTGACCCGTGACCTTTCAATTGCCGCGAGTTTAAGAATGGATTCGTCCGAAGCCAGAGGCGACGTGACGCGCATGCGAAAAAAGCGCACCGGGTGCGCCCGCTTGCGGTCTGACTCCCTCCCAGTTACTGAGGAAGGTTCTCTTGAACCGTAGAACGATCCGAAGTTCACGCCTGAGGTCCGCCACGCTGGTGACCGCGGGCGCTCTCGCGGTGGCGCTCAACGTTGGGCAGAGCTCGGTGGCCATCGCCGACGCGATCCACAGGTCGAGCTCCGCACCCCATGCGGCGTCCACCACCAGCACGCACGAAGACGTGGCCGGCGGCCGGGGCGGTGACCGCGGCCCCCAGGGTCCGCGGGGCCCGCAGGGCCATGACGGCAAGCCGGGCAAGCGGGGCCCGCAGGGCGCCCAGGGTGCTCAGGGTGCTCAGGGCGCGCAGGGTGCCCAGGGCGGGCAGGGTCCGCAGGGTCCGCAGGGTCCGAGGGGCCCGCAGGGCCCGCAGGGCGCTCAGGGTGCCCAGGGTGCGCAGGGCGCTCAGGGCGCGAACGGTGAGAACGGTGAGAACGGCGCTCAGGGTGCTCAGGGCGCGCAAGGTGCCCAGGGCGCACAGGGAGCCCAGGGTGCGCAAGGTGCTCAGGGAGCCCAGGGCGCTCAGGGAGCCCAGGGCGCCCAGGGTGCACAAGGTGCTCAGGGCGCGACCATCCACACGTACGTCGTCCACGACACGTTCACTGTCGCCACTGGGGGGGTGACTGTCTTCTGCCTGCCCGGCGACGAAGCCACCGGCGGCGGATTCAACGGACCTGCCCCCGTCGTCCTGACCAGCAGGCCCGTCCCCAGCTCCACAGGAGTCACCCCCATCGGGTGGCAGGTGACCATCCCACCTGGTGTCGCGCTGCCGCCGACTGCCCCGCCCACGTTCGACGCCTACGTGGTCTGCAACAACCTGTAACCCCACGCGAGCGGTGGCGTGCTACTGGCCACCCGCTTCCGTAGAGAATGAGCGACGGTGCCCCCGAGGCTTCGGCCTCGCGGGCACCGTCCGCTTTGTGTCCGCGCCCGCGACCCGGCGTCTGACGCTTCGGTGCCGGCCCCGGGCGACAGAAAGACTCGGAGAACCATGCGCATCCTTGTGACCGGCGGTGCTGGATTCATCGGTTCGGAATACGTCCGCCGACAACTGAATTCGGATCCGGCAACGCGGATCACCGTCCTCGACAAACTCACCTATTCGGGCGTCGAGGCCAATCTGGCACCGGTGGCGCGGCACCCGGGACATACCTTCGTCCGGGGCGACATCTGTGACCCGGACGTGGTCGACCAGGTGATGGCGGGCCAGGACGCGGTGGTCCATTTCGCCGCCGAGTCGCACGTGGACCGGTCGATCGACGGGGCCGGTCCGTTCGTCCGCAGCAATGTGATGGGCACGCAGGTGCTCCTGGACGCGGCCCACCGGCACGGCGTCGGCCGCTTCGTCCACGTCTCCACCGACGAGGTCTACGGCTCGATCCGCGAAGGCTCATGGACCGAGGACCGGCCCCTGGCGCCGAACTCCCCCTACTCCGCGTCGAAGGCCGGCTCCGACCTGCTGGCACTCGCCCACCACCGCACCCACGGCCTGGACGTGGTGATCACCCGGTGCTCCAACAACTACGGCCCGCACCAGTTCCCCGAGAAGGTCATCCCGCTCTTCATCACCAACCTCATCGACGGGAAGACGGTCCCCCTCTACGGCGACGGCCGCAACATCCGCGACTGGGTGCACGTCTCCGACCACTGCCGGGGCATCGACCTGGTCCTGCACGGCGGCAGGGCCGGGGAGGTCTACAACATCGGCGGCGGGACCGAGCTGAGCAACCACAAGCTCACCGGCCTGCTGCTGGACGCGGTCGGGGCGGGCTGGGACCGGGTCGAGTACGTCGCCGACCGCAAGGGCCACGACCTGCGCTACTCCCTGGACGACAGCAAGATCCGCGAGCACCTCGGGTACGTCCCGCAGGTGTCCTTCACGGAGGGCCTCGCCGACACGGTCGCCTGGTACCGTGCACACCGCTCCTGGTGGGAGCCGCTCAAGGAGAGGGCCGCGCTGCGATGACCACGAGCTGGCTGGTGACCGGCGCGCGCGGGCTCCTCGGGCAGGACGTGCTGGCCGAGCTCGCCGGCGATCCGGACGCCGTGGTCACGGGGCTGAGCCGCGACCGGCTCGACATCACCGACCCCTCAGCCGTCCGTGCCGCCGTCGCCGGTCACCGAGTGGTCGTCAACTGTGCGGCATGGACGGATGTCGACGGCGCCGAGCGGTCCGAGGCGGCGGCCACGGCCGTGAACGGCACGGGCGTCCGGCACCTCGCACGCGCCTGTGCCGACAGCGGCGCGTTTCTGCTCCACGTCTCCACCGACTATGTGTTCCCGGGCGACGCCCGCCGGCCGTACCCCGAGGACGCGCCGACGGGGCCCGTCAACGCGTACGGGCGAAGCAAGCTCGCGGGGGAGCGGGCGGTCCTCGAACTGCTGCCGCACACCGGCTACGTCGTGCGCACCGCCTGGCTCTACGGCGCGCACGGCCCGAACTTCGTGGCCACCATGCTCGAACTCGCCACCCGGCACGCGACCTTGGATGTGGTGGCCGACCAGCACGGCCAGCCGACCTGGTCCCGGGCCCTCGCCCGGCAGCTGATTGGTCTCGGCCGGGCCGCGTCGGCCGGACGGGCGCCGGCCGGCATCTACCACGGCACGGCGGCAGGCCGCACCACATGGTGCGGTCTGGCGCGTGAGACCTTCCGGCTCAGCGGACTCGATCCCGAGCGGATCCGCCCGGTCGGCTCGGACAAGTTCCCGCGTCCGGCCGCCCGCCCGGCCTTCGGCGTCCTCGGCCACGACCACTGGTCGCGGGCCGGCCTCGCCCCGCTCGCCCCTTGGGGCGACCAGCTGGCGGCCGCCCTGAAGGAACCGGCGTTCACCGGCCTGGCCGCCGCGGCGCGCGCGAGCGCCTGCCCCAGGTAGAAGGCGCCCTGCGGAACCGGGCGGTCCGCAGGGCGCCCTCCGCGCCTTTGGCCACTCATCGAGAAGATCGGCTCACGGAATCCCGGAACTCCTCAGGCACTTGGGAAAGCAGTCCGTGCTCGATCTCGACCGCATGACGGTACACTTCCTCGGCCTCGTCCTTGCGGTGCTGCTCCGCCAGCAGGAAACCCAGCTGCATCTGGACCGCGGTGCCCTCCGGATCGGCGGCGACGGCACGCCTCAAGAGCTCGATGGCCCGGTCGGGATCGCTCGACCTCAGCAGATTCGCCTCGCTGTAGAGGGCGGACATGAAGGACGGATCGGACTCCAGGGCCTTCTCGTACGCCGCACGGGCGTCCGCCGTCCTGCCGTTCTGCTGCTCGATGAGGCCGAGGCCGTACCAGGCCTGCTTGTTCCCGGGGTCCAGTTCGAGCACATGCCGGTAGTCCCGGGCGGCGCCGAGGGAATCCTGGTGCGCCTGGCGGTCGAGCGCGGACCGCAGGAGCGCGTCCGCCTGCTTGCTGTTCCGGGTCACGGGCGCGGGCTTGGATTCCGGCCGCACGGTCGACGCGTGCTTGGATTCCGACGGCACGGTCGACGGGGACGGAAGCGCCCAGACGGTCACCCCGGCGGCAACCGCCGCCGTCGCGACGAGCCCTGCCCACAATCTCCTACGTGTCACTTTGTCCCATCTCATGGAAAGGTGGTGGATGGATTCACGGGTTCACGGGTTCACGGGGCTAGACCAGGAGCTTGCCGCCGCACCGTGCGGTGCCGTCCTTCATCGCGATGAGGTTGGCGACCACGTACGAGATGTCGTTCTTGGAGTGCCACTCGCTCGGGAAGTAGGTGACCAGACGCGATGACTGGAACCGGGCCTCGAGGTCCGGCACGAAGGCGCGGTACTGGTCGTCCGTGTAGTACCAGAACGAGTTCTCGTTGTAGTAGGCGGTGTGCGTCGGGTCCTGGTAGGCGCCGCGGCCGTCGGAGCTGGGCGTCATGGTGAGGAGCATGCCGCCGGGGGCCAGCAGCCGGTACAGCTCGTTGATCAGCGGCACCTTCGCGGGCACGTACTCGAGGAAGTCCACCGCCCGCATCAGACCGACGGAGCCGTCGGGCAGGTCCAGCTTCCCGGGCAGGGTCGCGACGATGTCGACACCCTTTCCCGGCCGCCGGTCCACGCCGACGTAGCCCGGCGGCTTCCGGTGGGCCGCGCCGAGGTCCAGCGCGAGCAGTCCGTGCCGGTGGGTCCAGGCGAGGGCGTTGGCTTCGATGTACTTGTCGTACAGGGCGACCGTCTCGCGCTGGATGTGCGCGTTGATCTCCGGGTCGCGCTGGGTGTTCCCGGGGTGCACCCGCTGCAGGTAGAGGCAGCGGTTGATGTGGTGGAAGTCGCCGATGTGGAACAGGCGGCACATCAGGTCCTGGTCGTCCAGCACCGTGCGCGCGGCGTCGTACCCGCCGGCCTTCTCGTAGCTCTCCTTGCGGAACGCCCGTACGTGGTTGGGCGCGTACCAGATGTAGGCGACGTTGTGCGGCGTCGGCGCCAGGGAGACGACCTGCAGCAGCTTGCGGCCGTCGACCTTCACCTCCTCGTACTGCCAGCCGAACGTCTCGTCGAAGCGGCTGTCGTCCCGCTTCCCGTCCTCGTCGATCTGCGCGGTGTTGCTGTAGACGAAGACGGCGTCGGGATGCTCGTCGAACGCCTTGCCGAGCTCCGCCAGGCACGCCTTCGCGAGCAGGTCGTCGTGGTCGAGTTCCACGAGGATCTCGCCGCGCGCCAGTTCACAGGCCCTGCGCTTCGCGGCCCCCACGCCGTCGACGTCGTCCGCGATCTCGATGCGGACCCGGTCGTCGGGCCGCTCCGGCCGCCACCGGGCGCCGTTGTTGAGCAGGACGATCCACTCCCAGTCCGAACAGGTCTGTGCCTGCAGGGTTGCCAGGCACTCATCGAGGAAACGGGGCCGGTGGCTGGGGGTGAAGACGGAGAACCTCGGTGTCGCGGTCGACGTCATCTGTTGCTCCCTGCTTGGCTCGATGTCGCTGAGAGGGTTACGGGGTCGTAAATCACCGGAATTCCTCCGGCACTTGGGAACGCAGTGAGGGATCGGCGGCGATTGCGCGCCGGAACTCGTCCGCGGCGTCCTTGTCACGGTTCTGCCGCGCCCGGATTCGTCCGAGGTGAAGATGTGCCGTGGCCGCACTGGGATTGCCGGCAATGACACGCTTCAGGAGTTCGCCGGCCTGATCGGGATCGCTCGACTCCACCAGAAGCGCCTCGTTGAAGAGAGCCGACGAGAACACCGGGTCGATCTTCAGGGCCTTGTCGTAGTCCGCACGGGCATCGGCCGCCCGGCCGGCCTGGTGCGCCATGACTCCCAGGTTGTACCAGGCGTACTTGTTCTGCGGGTCCAGCTCCAGGACGCGCCGGTAGGTGCGGTCGGCCCCTTCGACGTCATGGTTCTGCTGCTGCGCAATGCCGGCCTGCAAAAGCGTATCGGCGTCACGGAGGTTCTGGTCCGCCGATGACGGGGCCTTGGCATCCGGGGGCACGGCCGAGTAGGAAAGAATCGCCCACGACGTCACTCCGGTGGCAACTGCAGCCACAGCGAAGAGCCCCACCAACAATTGCCTACGTTTCACTTTGTCACATCTCGTGGAATAGTGAGGGACGATGGGTTGTCGGAGTCCGAACCACCGTCATTTCCACCGACGTTACGAGGCAGTGGTGACGCGGCCGCCGTTTGGCGGGCATGAGGGACGCGCAGTCCACCCGAATGTACGCGTCGTATCACAAAAAAATGGCGCCCGGTCCGCGCGTCGCTGCGGGTGCACGCGGACCGGGGCCGACGAGGGGACCCCGGGGGAGGGGTCAGTGGGCCGCGCTGAGTTCCTTCGGGTCGGCCAGCGCGGCGGCGTGTGCGTCCATGCGTTCGGCGGACAGGATCGCCGCCGACGTATCGGCGCGGGAGGCCGCGACGACGAGGGCGCGACCGGCGAGGGTGTGGGCCCGCTCGTGCAGGGCCGTCGGCCGGGGGTCGGGCCCGGTGCCGGGTGCGCGGGCCGGGGTGCGCCCGCCGCGCAGCCGGGCCACCTGCTCGGCGAGCCGTTCGGCCGCCAGGTCCAGGTCGGCGGAGGGCGCGAGCGTCCGCAGCTCGTCCGTGACGGCGAGCAGGGCCGCGAGATGTCCCGCGAGCTGGATGTCCAGCTCCTCCTCGCGCGACCGGTGGGGGAAGTCCGAGGTGGTGCCGGCCATCGTGCTGTGGACGGACCTGCGGGAAGGCCCAGTGCGGATCGGTTCGTACATGGATGGCCTCCTGTGCTCTGACAGGAAGCCATCCTAGCTTAGATTTCGTCTAAAGTTGAGTCCGGTCACGGATTGCGGTCCAGCGGCTACGGCTGGCCGTATCCGTCCAGGAAGGTGCCGATCCGGCTCACCGCGTCGCGCAGGTCCCCGACCGACGGCAGTGTCACCACGCGGAAGTGATCCGGCTCCGGCCAGTTGAAGCCGGTGCCCTGGACGACCATGATCTTTTCCTGGCGGAGGAGATCGAGGACCATCTGACGGTCGTCCTTGATCTTGAAGACCTGGGGGTCCAGACGCGGGAAGAGATACAGCGCGCCCTTCGGCCGTACGCATGTCACGCCCGGGATCCGGGTCAGCAGTTCGTAGGCGGTGTCCATCTGTTCCTTCAGCCGCCCGCCCGGCAGCACCAGGTCGCTGATCGACTGGCGGCCGCTCAGCGCGGCCACGACCCCGTGCTGGCCCGGCATGTTCGCGCACAGGCGCATGTTCGCCAGGATCGTCAGACCCTCGATGTAGGAGTCGGCGTGCGCGCGCGGGCCGGAGATCGACATCCAGCCGACCCGGTAGCCGGCCACCCGGTACGCCTTCGACATGCCGTTGAAGGTCAGTGTCAGCAGGTCGGGGGCGACGGACGCGGTCGGGATGTGCGTCGCGTCTTCGTAGAGGATCTTGTCGTAGATCTCGTCCGAGCAGACCAGCAGATTGTGCCGGCGGGCGATGTCCGTCAGGCCCTTGAGCACCGACTCGTCGTACACCGCGCCCGTCGGGTTGTTCGGGTTGATGATGACGATCGCCTTGGTGCGGTCGGTGACCTTGCGCTCGATGTCGGCGAGGTCGGGCATCCAGTCGGACTGCTCGTCGCAGCGGTAGTGGACCGCCGTACCGCCGGAGAGGGAGACGGCCGCCGTCCACAGGGGGTAGTCCGGCGCCGGTACGAGGACCTCGTCGCCGTCGTCCAGCAGGCCCTGCATCGCCATCACGATCAGCTCGGAGACGCCGTTGCCGATGAAGACGTGCTCGACGTCCGTCTCGATGCCGATGGTCTGGTTGTGCATGACGACCGCGCGGCGGGCGGCCAGCAGGCCCTTCGCGTCGCCGTAGCCGTGTGCCGTGGAGACGTTGCGGAGGATGTCCTCCAGGATCTCGGGCGGGCACTCGAAGCCGAACGCCGCCGGATTGCCGGTGTTCAGCTTGAGGATGCGGTGGCCGGCCGCCTCGAGCCGCATCGCCTCCTCAAGAACCGGCCCCCGGATCTCGTAACAGACGTTGGCGAGCTTCGTCGACTGGATCACCTGCATGTCCGTGAGCTTACGGCCCGGTAACGCCCCATGGGCCGTGTTTTCCACCACGTGAGACAAAGCGTTTTGTGCTGTTATCGCCGGTAGCTGTCCCAGCCGCCCCTCCCGTACCTAGAATTCCCGGCCATGTCCAGCCATCGCCAGCATGGAAACGGGGCCGAGGGTGTGAACGACGCGAACGACGCGAACGGCACGCCCGGGGCGCACGACGCCCACGAGGCGGGTCCCGCGGGCGGTGGGCCCGCGGCGGTGCCGAACGTCTACCACCCGCAGGCCGCGGCGGCGCCCGCGTACGACGCGTACGCCGATCCGGCGACCGCGCACGGCTGGCAGAGCGCGTACGACGAGACGTGCGAGCTGCCCCGGGTGACCGACGAGACGGCCCTGCTGCCGGCTCCCGTGCCGGCCGCCGCGGCGGGCCTGCCCGAGGGGGCGCCCGAGGGCGTGCCGGCGGGGCAGGGCCGTGCCGCGGCGCGGCGAGCGCGGAGCAGGCGCGGCGCGTCGCGGCGCCGGATCGCGGTGGCCGCCGGTGCCGTGGGCGCCGTCTCCCTCGCCGTGATCGCGGGGATGTCCGCCTTCTCGGGGTCCTCGCCGGGCGGGCCGCAGGGCCAGGGCGAGCGCAGCGGTTCGAACGCCAAGGACGACTCCGGGTCGCCGACCGGCTCGCGGTCGTCCGGCGCGCCGTCCGCCACGGACCCCTCGGGCGGCGCGACGCAGGCTCCCGCCGTCTCCGCGAGCGCGACCCCGAAGGCCTCGGCGAGCGGCTCCGCGCGCGGCGGTACCTCGCCCGCGTCCTCCGCCCCCGCCACGGTCACCGGCCGGCCGTCGGCGACCGCCTCCTCGGGCGGCCAGGACGACCAGGGTGGCCGTCCCGGGCGCGGCTGGGGCCGAACCAAGTACCCCAAGTAGACGTCTTTTGAGGTGAGTTGGGTATGCGGTCCGCTCCGTGCGGACTGCATACGACTTCTTGCCGCCCGCGTCGGGCACCCTCACAATGCACATGACAAGACGGCAGGCGACCGGAAGATCTCCGGTCGCTCACGTCTGCAGAGGGGACCCCCACATGAACAAGCCTCTCCTTGCCGCGCTCGCCACCCTGGTGATCACCGGGGCGGGCATGGCACCCGCGGCGGCCGCCACGGCGACGCAGAAGACGGCCACGGAGACGAAGAGCGCGGCACCCACGCTCAAGGCCGTCAACTTCGCCGGCACCGTCTCGCTCAGCAACTGCTCCGGCTCCGTCATCCGCTTCCCGGCCTCGGCGGACAGCGACCCGGCGCTGGTGATGACCAACGGCCACTGCCTGGAGACCGGCTTCCCGTCGCCCGGCGAGGTCATCGTCGACCAGGCCTCCAGCCGCAGCTTCGGTCTGCTCAACGCGTCGGCCACGCGGGTCGCGACACTGCGCGCCAGCAAGGTCGCGTACTCGACGATGACCGACACGGACGTCACGATCTACCAGCTGACCCGGACGTACGCGCAGATCAAGAGCTCGTACGGGATCGACGCGCTGACGGTGCAGGACACGCACCCGACCGCCGGAACCGCCATCACCGTCGTCTCCGGCTACTGGAAGAGGACCTACGCCTGCAACATCGACGGGTTCGTCTACCGCCTCAAGGAGGGCAGCTGGACCTGGAAGGACTCGGTCCGCTACACCTCCGCCTGCCAGACCATCGGCGGCACCTCGGGGTCCCCGGTCATCGACAACGCCACCGGCAAGGTCGTCGCCGTCAACAACACCGGCAACGAGGACGGCCAGCGCTGCACCGACAACAACCCCTGCGAGGTCGACGCCAACGGCAACGTGACCGTCCGCTACGGCATCAACTACGCCCAGGAGACCTACAACATCCCGGCCTGCTTCACCACCGGCAACAAGCTGAACCTGAACGCCAGCGGCTGCACCCTGCCCAAGCCGTAGCGGGGAGCGGGGAGCGGGGGCGCGGGCGGTCACACCGGAGTCCGGCGGACCGCCCGCCCCGCCAGCACGTCCGTCCGGCGCCCGTCCTCGATCACGAACCGGCCGTCGACCAGGACGTGGGGAATGCCGGAGGGCAGCGCGCGCGGCTGCTCGAAGGTGGACCCCGCCGCGACCGTCTCCGGGTCGAACAGGACCAGGTCGGCGCGGTACCCCTCGCGGACGAGCCCGCGGTCCGGCAGGCGCAGCCGGGCCGCGGGCCGTGCGGTGAGATGGGCGACGCACTCCTCCAGGGACAGCACGCCCAGCTCCCGCACATACCGGCCGAGGTAGTGCGGGAAGGTGCCGTACGCCCGGGGATGCGGCTTGGCGCCCTGGAGGATGCCGTCCGAGCCGCCGGTGTGCGCGCGGTGCCGCATGATCGCCCGGACGTTCTCCTCGTGTCCGACGTGATGCAGGATCGTCGAACCGAGCCGGTCCTCGACCAGCAGCCGGCGCGCGGTCGTCCAGGGGGCCTCGCCGAGCAGCTGCGCCGACTCCTCGACCGTACGGCCGACGTACTCCCCGAGCGCCGGGTCCGTCACGCCCGAGATCTCGATCGTGTCCCAGTCCACCGGCACGCCGTGGCAGCCGTCCGCGCCGACGACCTCCAGGTGGTGCCGGATCCGCTCGGCGGCCGCCTCGTCGGTGAGCCGGCCGAGGACCGCCTCCGGGCCGCCCTCGCCCGCCCAGCTCGGCAGCAGCGCGGCGAGCGTCGTACAGCCGGGCGTGTAGGGATACGTGTCGAGGCTGATGTCGGCACCGGCGGCCAGGGCGTCGTCGAGCAGCGCGAGCAGCTCGGGCGCCCTTTTCTCGTTGACGCCGAAGTTCATGGTGGCGTGGGCGAGATGCAGCGGGCAGCCCGCCTGTCGGGCCAGCTCCACCATCTCCGCGTACGCCTCCAGGGCGCCCGCGCCGTACGAGCGGTGGTGCGGGCAGTAGTAGCCGCCGTAGGACGCCACCACCCGGCACAGCTCGGTCAGTTCGGTGTCCTTGGCGTACATGCCCGGCGTGTAGGTGAGCCCGGACGACATGCCGACCGCGCCCTGTTCCATGCCCTCCGCGACCAGCTGCCGCATCCGGTCCAGCTCTTCGGGCGTGGCCTCCCGGTCCTCCCAGCCGACGGCGAGCGCGCGCACCGTGCCCTGGGGGACGAGATAGGCCGCGTTCACGGCGATTCCGCGGTCGAGCCGGTCCAGGTACTCGCCCACCGACCGCCAGTCGAAGTCGACGTCCTCGCCGCACCCGTTCCAGCCGGTGACCGCCCGGCGCATCTCGTCGAGCGTACGGTCGTCGACCGGCGCGTACGACAGCCCGTCCTGGCCGAGCACCTCCAGCGTCACGCCCTGCGCCGCCTTGGCGCTGTGGTCGGGGTCGCGCAGCAGGGCGAGGTCGCTGTGGGCGTGCATGTCGATGAAGCCGGGGGCCAGGACCAGGCCCTCGGCGTCCAGCTCCCGCATCGCCTGGGGACGCTGACAGCCCGCGGCCGCCGCCTCCTTGACGATCGAGACGATTCGGCCGTCGTCGATCACCACATCGGCGCGGTACGAGGGCTCCCCGCTGCCGTCCACCACGTCCGCGTCCCGGACGACGAGCTGCTCCACGAGCGGTGACCTCCTGGAAGAACGTGCGGACTGGAAGAACCCACGGACTAGAAGAACGTACGGATGTAGTCGACGACCGTCCCGTCCGCCTCGGCCACCGGGATCAGCTGCCACTTGTCGAAGGACGTGCAGGGGTGGGACAGGCCGATGCCCAGCCAGTCGCCGACCTCGACGTCCGCCTCCGGTCCGGTGCGCAGCCACAGGTGCTGGTCGGACAGCGCGGTCACCTCGATCCCGGCCGCCGGGCGCTCGACACCATCCCTGCGTACCACCTGGGCGACCGGCAGGTCGAGATCGTGGGCGGCGTCCCGCTTGCCCGCGTTGACGAACGCCTCGCTCGCCGACGGGCGGGACACCACCTGCGCCCACAGCCGGAACGCGGGCTCCAGGGCGCCCTCCTCGGGGACCCGGTTGAACGGGGTCTGCCTGCGGTAGTGCACGTCGTCGTGCGAGACGTAGGCGCCCGAGCGCAGCAACTTCAGCACCGGCAGGGAGAGTCCGGGGATCTCGGCGAAGACGTCGGCGACCGCGTCGAACCACTCGCTGCCGCCCGCGCTCACCACGATCTCGTCCGCCCGCGCGAACCGCCCCGCCTTGTCGAACTCCACGGCGATCCCGGTCAGCCGGCGCAGCCACGCCCCCACCGACTCCACGGAGGCGCCGGAGACCTGGGCCTCGTAGCCCGCCACGCCCACCAGGCGCAGCGTCCGCGCGCCCGCCACCGCGTCCGCGACCGCCGTGCACTCCGCGTCCGTGCGCGCGCCGGTGCGGGCGCCTTCGCCCGCGCCCAGCTCGACGACGACGTCCACCGGACGGGCTGCGCCGCGCAGGGCCGCGTCCATCAGTTCCACCCCGCGCACGGAGTCGACGTAACAGATGAAGCGGAAGGACGGGTCGGCGTCCAGCTCGGCGGAGATCCAGCGCAGCGCCGCCGCGTCCACCAGCTCGTTGGCGAGGAACACCCGCTCGATCCCGAACGCCCGTGCCACCCGCACCTGGTGCGGCAGCGCGAGCGTGATGCCCCAGGCGCCGTGCTCGATCTGGCGCCGGAAGAGCTGCGGGGCCATGGAGGTCTTGCCGTGCGGGGCGAAGGCGAGGTGGTGCCGGGCCGCGTAGCTCTCCATGAGCCTCAGATTGTGTTCCAGGCGCTCGGCGGACAGGGCGAGGACGGGCGTGGTGAAGCCATCGCCGAAGAGGTTGCGCCGCTCGGCCGCGAGCTCGCCGACGGTCAGGCCGTCGGCGTCCGGGGGAAGGCCCTTGAAGCGGTGGTCGACGCGTTCCTCGGCCAGGCGGGCGAGCGCTTCGGTGCTCATGGAGCCTCCCTCTCAAGGTGGTTGCAACATATGCAACGTGCATTGCGTATGGCGCTGATCGGTGTCTAGCATCTCGCCGACAACCGGGTCAACGGCGCCGCCGCGGCCCGTACATCGACACGAGTCAGGAGCCATCATCCTGGACGCTACTGACGACTCGGCTGTCGCCCCCGCCGTCGTGGACGTCGTCGCGCTCGGCGAGTCCATGGTCACGTTCCTGCCCACCCGGCCCGGCCGCCTCGCCGACGTCCCCGTCTTCGACCGCGCCATCGGCGGCGCCGAGTCCAACGTGGCCTGCGTCCTGGCCGCCGCCGGACATCCGGCGCGCTGGGTGAGCCGGGTCGGGTCGGACGGCTTCGGCGACCACCTCGTCGAGACGATCGGGGCGTACGGCGTCGATGTCGCCTCCGTGCGGCGCGACCCGGAGCGGCCCACGGGCATCTACTTCCGCACGGCCGGCGACCGGGCGGCCGGCGACCACGAGGTGGCGTACTACCGCGCCGGATCGGCGGCCTCGGCGATGGCTCCGGGAAACGTGGACCTGGCGGCGGTGCGCGCGGCGCGCGTGCTGCACCTGACCGGCATCACCGCCGCGCTCTCCGCGGACTGCCTGGAACTGGTACGGGCGCTCACCGCCCCCGGCGCCGGGCGGCCACTGGTCTCCTTCGACGTCAACCACCGGCCGGAACTGTGGCGGGACGGCACCGGGGCGGGGGTCCTCCTTGAGCTGGCCCGCGGGGCCGACATCGTGTTCGTGGGCGAGGACGAGGCGGCTCGGCTGTGGGGCCTGGACGGCCCCGACGCCATCCGCACGGCCTTGCCCGCTCCCACGGTGCTGGTCGTCAAACAGGCCGGTGCCGGAGCGACCGTCCACGACCGGGACACCGTCGCCTTCGTCCCCGCCCTCTCCGTCGACGTCGTGGCCGCCGTCGGCGCCGGCGACGCCTTCGCCGCGGGCTTCCTCTCCGCCACCCTGCGCGGGCTGCCCGTACGCGACCGCCTGAGGCACGGCCACCTCATGGCCGCCGCCGCGCTCACCGAGCCCGGCGACCTCGCCGCACCCCCCTCCCGCGACCACGCCGACCGGCTCGCCGCCCTGGACGAGGGGTCGTGGGGGAGACTTCGACTCGGCCCCGGCTGGACGCGGGCCGACCGGGCCCCGGAGGAGGCGATCACCCCATGAGCCAGACCGTCGACCGCGCGCTGAGCATCCTGCCGCTGCTCGCCGAGGGCCCCGCCGACCTCGGCCGGGTCGCCGACCGGCTCGGCGTGCACAAGTCCACCGCGCTGCGACTGCTGCGCACCCTGCACGAGCACGGCCTCGTCTACCGCCAGTCCGACCAGCGCTACCGCCTCGGCGCCAGCCTCTTCGCCCTCGCCCAGGAGGCGATGGAGAACCTCGACGTCCGCGAGATCGCCCACCCCCACCTCGTCCGCCTCAACGAGCAGTGCGGCCACACCGTCCATCTCGCGGTGTACGAGGAGAACGAGGTGCTCTACCTCGACAAGGTGGAGAGCCGCTACCCCGTGCGCATGTACTCACGGATCGGCAAGCCCGTCGCCATCACCGTCGCGGCCGTGGCCAAGCTGCTGCTCGCCGATCTGCCCGAACCGGAGCGCCGCGCGGTCGCGGAGCGGCTCGAATACCCCATGTACACGGCCCGTTCGACACCCAACGCCCCCGCCTATCTGCGGGAGTTGGACAAGGTGCGCGAACAGGGCTGGGCCACCGACCTCGGCGGCCACGAGGAGTCCATCAACTGTGTCGCGGCCCCCGTCCGGGGCGCCGACGGCCGGGTGGTCGCCGCGATGTCGGTCTCCGCACCGAACGTCGTCGTCACCGCCGAGGAACTCCTCACCCTGCTCCCGCTGGTGCGTCGTACCGCGGACGCGATCAGCGGCGAATACTCCGGCCGAACTCCGGTGAAGGACCCCGTTTGACTTCCTCCGCCGCCTAAGGGCGGGGGGTTCCAGCGGTCGCCCGCTGGGTTTCCTGCTTCACCGACGACCGCCCCGTCCGGGAAGGCTCCCGTTGAGGTCTTACACCGTCTCCACAGGCAGACGCCGCCAGCCCGGCGGCCAGGATGTTGCGCGCCGCGTTCACATCACGGTCATGCACGGTGCCGCACGCGCACGTCCACTCACGGACGTTCAGCGGCAGTTTCCCGCGGACCGTGCCGCACGCCCCGCACAGCTTGCTGCTGGGGAACCATCGGTCGATCACGACGAGTTCGCGCCCGTACCAGGCGCACTTGTACTCCAGCATCATGCGCAGGTCCGTCCAGGCCGCGTCGGAGATGGCGCGCGCGAGGCGGCCGTTCTTCAGCAGGTTGCGGACGGTGAGGTCCTCGATCACGACCGTTTGGTTCTCACGGACGAGACGGGTCGACAGCTTGTGCAGGAAGTCACGGCGCCGGTCGGCGATCCGCGCATGCACGCGAGCCACGTCCCGCTTCGGGTTGGCGATCTTCTCCCCGGTGGACAGGGTCACCAGCGATGTGATCCCGGCGTCGATGCCGACCGCCGCGGCGGTGGCGGGGGCCGGGGGGATGGTGTCTTCGCAGAGCAGGGACACGAACCAGCGGTCGGCCGCGTCGCGGGACACGGTGACCGTCGTGGGCTGCGCGCCCTGCGGCAGCGGACGCGGCCAGCGGATGTCCAGGGGCTCCGCCATCTTCGCCAGCGTCAGCCGGCCGCCGCGCCACGTGAAGGCGCTGCGGGTGTACTCCGCCGACGCCCGGGACTTCTTCCGGCTCTTGTACCGGGGGTACTGGGACCTCTTGGCGAAGAAGTTCCCGAACGCCGTCTGAAGGTGGCGCAGCGCCTGCTGGAGCGGGACGGAGGACACCTCCGCGAGGAAGGCGAGTTCCTCGGTCTTCTTCCACTGCGTCAGCGCGGCCGACGACTGCACGTAGGAGATACGGCGCTGCTCGCCGTACCAGGCCCGCGTGCGCTCCTGCAGCGCCTTGTTGTACACGAGGCGGACACAGCCGAACGTGCGCGACAGCTCAGCCGCCTGCTCGTCCGTGGGGTAGAAGCGGTACTTGAACGCCCGCTTGACCTGCCGCGTCATACCTCACATTTTGTCAGCTTCCGTGTGAGCCAAGGAGAGCCCCGATGACGGACAAGATCGCACTCACCCCGAAGACCCACAACACCCCTCCGGCCAAGTTCTCGTTCGGTGTGCGCAAGGGCAACATCCTCCAGGTGGCCGGGCAGGTCGGCTTTCTTCCGGCCGAGGAGGGCAGGCCCCCGACGCCCGCCGGTCCCAGCCTGCGCGAGCAGACCCTCCAGACCTTCGCCAACGTCAAGGCGGTCCTTCAGGAGGGCGGCGCGAGCTGGGACGACGTGATGATGCTCCGTGTCTATCTGACGGACACGGCGCACTTCGCGGAGATGAACGAGATCTACGACGCCTACTTCGAGGAGCAGGGGCTCACACAACCTCCGGCCGCTCGTACGACGGTGTACGTCGGTCTCCCCAAGGGCCTGCTGATCGAGATCGACGCCCTGGCCGTACTGGGCTGACCGTCCGGGCAGTATGGGCCCTGTGACCGACGACCTCCTCGAAGAGCTGGCCGCCGAGCGCGACCAAGTGCTCGACGCGCTCGCCCAGTTGTCCTCCGGCGACCCGGACGCGCCCGGCATGTGCGGGTACGCGGGCGAGTTGAGCCACCGGCTGTATCTGCTGCGCGCCCGGGGCGCGGACGCCGAGGAATTCGCCCTGGCCGTCGACGCGTTCGAGCACGCCTTCCGCAAGCCCGGCGCGGAGCCGGTGTGGTCGGCCTGGCGGATCCGCTTCGGGCATCTGCGGGCCGTGCAGTACGAGGAGGAGGGCGAGCGCCGACTCCTCGACGAGGGCTGGGAGTTGCTGCGGGACGGGGTCGACGGGCTGGCGGCCGACGACCCCGACTTCGGCAACGAGCGGGCGTGGGGCCGGTATCTGCTCGCCGTCTGCGCCAAGACCCGCTACCTCGCCGCCCCGGACCCGGACGCCCTCGACGAGGCCCTGCGCCGCCACGCCGACGCACTGGACGACGTGGAACCGGACGGAGAGGAGCAGGCCGACCTGCGGACCGCACTGGGCTTCCTCCAACTGCAACGAGCCCGACGGTACGGCGACTTGGAAGCCGCCGCCGAGTCGGCCGCGCAGTACCGCGCCGTACTCGGCACGGCCGGGCCCGCCGACCTCCCGCACATCCGCTACAGCATGGGCCTCGCCACGATGCTGCACGGCCGGGCCACCGGCGACCAGGCGGAGCTGGAGAGGGCCCGGGACGCCTTCGACACGGCCCTCACCGAGGCCCGCAGGGCGGGCGGCCCCGAGCCCGACTGGGCCTTCGAGGCCGAGGTCAACGCCATCTTCGTACGCGCCGTGATCTGGTCCACCTGGAAGGACGTCGGGCACGCCCTCGCCGCCGAGGTCGAACTGCGCCGGCTGCTCGACCGTCCGGGCGCCGAGGCCCAGTTGCTGCCCCAGTACCTCGACGCGTTCGGACGGCTGCTGTACGAGCGGGCCGCCGAACGCGACGACGCCGAGGGCCGGGACCGCGGGATCGCGCTGGTACGGCGGTCCGTGACCGAGTGGGACCCGGACCGCGACGGCGAGATCGCGCCCGCCGCCCTGTTCCTCGCCCTCCTCCAGCAGGCCCGCTACCACGACGACCCGGACCCGCGCCGGGCCCAGGACGTCCTGGAGGCCGCCGGACGGCTCCTGGACGGACAGCACGGCAACCATGAACTGACGCAGTCGGCCCTCATGCTGGACGGCTGGGCCCGCTTCACCCTCGCCGAGCACGGACTCCTCGCCCGGACCGACGACGGGCTCCCGGAGGGCCTCGACGCGGAGGCGTTCCGCGGGACCGTCGACACGATGCTCGACGACCTGCGCGAGGGACGCGCCTTCCTCGACTTCGGCGAGGAGGAGTTCCTGCGCGGCATGGAACGGGACGTGACCGGCCGCAGACGCCGTATCGAGGGCTTCGAGAAGGCCCTCGCCCAGCTGCGCGCCGCCGAACCGGGCAGCGCGGGCCGGGCCCAGCTCGCCGCGATGATGCTGTGCAACCTCACCGTCGTCGACCCGGAGGGCACCTACATCACCGCCGAACACCGGCGGGAGCTGACCGAGGCGGTGCTCGAACGCGCCGAGCGGGACCCGGCCTGGCGCGGACAGGCACACGTCGTCGCCGGCATGGCCCGGCTGCACGAGGAGACGACCGTCGGCACCGGCGCGGGCCTCGACGAGGTGCTCGCCCACTTCGACCGGGCGCAGGAGGCCGGCGTCCCGGAGACGGACGGCCACGGCGGCTACGGCCTCGCCATGGCCCGGCTCATGGCACAGACCCAGCGCGGCCAGACCGGCGGCGCCGCCGACGACATGGAGGCGGGCGCCCGGACCTGGCGCCGGCTGCGCGACGACCCCGCCCTGCCCGCGCACCTGCGCCGCATGATGGACCTCCAGCAGGCCGGCTTCGACGCGCACACCGCCGTCCAGCGCGGCGACCTGGCCGCCGCCGACCGGCACATCGCCGCGCTCACCGAGGGCCACGCCGCCATGAGCGAGGAGGACCCCTCCCGCATCGAGATCTACACCGCCCTGGAGAACGCCCGCGCCGCCCGCGACAACCTCGCCCGCACCCTCGGCGCCCCGCCCCTGCCACCGCTCCCCGGCCGCCCCGGCGCGGCCGAACTGCGCCGCCAGGCCCGCAGACTGCCCCGCGACCACCGCGCCTGGGTGCTCGGCGACGCCGGCATCACCCGCTTCACCCGGGCCGGGGCCGCCATGGACGGACCCGGCATCGCGGAGGCGATCGGCCTGCTCAAGGAGGCCCACGAGCTGTCCGAGCCGGGCAGCGACAGCCGCCTCAGATACGGCCACTGCCTCGGCATCGCCCACTGCGCCCTGTCCGGCCTGGAGTTCGACCGGGTCCGCCGTCGCGAGCGGCTGGCCCGGGGCATCGAGCTCCTGGAGCGCGGGTTCGCCGAGGCGGGCGGGCCCGAACACCGCCTGTACGCCGAGATCGGCCTCGCGCTCGCCCGTGCCCACCGCACCCGCGACGACCTCCACCGCCGCGACCGCGCCTCCGCCCGCACCCTCGGCCTGACGTCCCTGCGCGGCCACGCCTGGGCCGCACTGCTCCAGTCCGGCACCGACCACGCCGCCCTCGCGGCCGCCCACGCAACCCGCTCGGCGCTGGAGGTGGCCGGCTGGTGCCTCAAGGACGACCGCCCCGAGGAGGCGCTCCAGGCCCTCGACGCCTGCCGCGGCCTGGTCCTGCACGCCGCGCTGACCTCCACCACCGTGCCCGACCTCCTCACCACGGCGGGCCGGGCCGACCTCGCCGAGGAATGGCGGGCCACCGGCGCGGACGCCACCGACCGGCCGACCGACCCGCTGACGGCCGTCCGCGCGCCCCTCGCCGTCCCCAGCACCCTGCGCCGCCGCGTCCTCACCGCGCTCACCGACACCGAGGCCGGCGCCCCCCTCGCCGCCCGGCTCCTCGACCCGCCCGCCCCCGAAGAGATCGCCGAGGCCCTGCGCGTCCTCGCCAAGGACGCCCTCGTCTACCTGGTCCCGTCGTCCGACGACGCGCCCGGCACCGCCCTGGTCGTCACCTCCAACGGCACGGTGCACGCCATCCCCCTGCCGACGCTCTCGGAGGACGCGGCGCCGCTGAAGGAGTACGCCCCCGCGGGCGCCCTCACCCGCGACCTCGGCCCGGTCCCCGGCTCCGCGTTCGCCGCGGCCTCGCCCTCTCTGCGCAAACAGCTCGACCGCCTGTGCGGCTGGGCCTGGTACGCCGCCGTGCGCCCGCTCCTTGAGGCCTTCGAGATGCCGCGGGGCCGGCTGCCCCGGCTCGTCCTCGTCCCCATGGGGACGCTCGGCCTGGTCCCCTGGCACGCCGCGTGGGAGGCGGGCGGCCCGCGCGGGCGCCAGTACGCCCTCCAGGCCGCCGAGATCTCCTACGCCGCCTCCGCCCGGCTGCTGTGCCAGGTGGCCGCCCGCCCCGCCACCGACCACACCGGCGGGGCGCTGGTCGTCGGCAACCCCACCGGCGACCTCCATTACGCGGGCGAGGAGGCCGACGCCGTCCAGCGCGCCTTCTACCCCCGTGGCCGCTTCCTCGGCCGCCGCGGGACCGGCCCGGCGGACGGCACGGGCACCCCGGGCGAGGTGCTGGACTGGCTGCGCGAGGGCGCCGACGGGGGAGTGCTGCACCTCGCCTGCCACGCCTCCGTCGCCGCGAACGCCCGCCGCAGCTCCTACCTCTCCCTCAGTGACGGCCAGTTGGCGGCCGAGGAGATCACCGGCGCGGGTGCCGGGGACGGCGGCGGCCCGGCACTCGTCCTCCTGGCGGCCTGCCGCAGCCATGTCTCCGGCCGCGGCCACAACGAGGCCTACAGCCTCGCCACCGCCTTCCTCGTCGCGGGCGCCCGCTCGGTCGTCGGCTCACTGTGGCCGGTCCCCGACGAGGCGACCTCGGTCCTGATGTTCCTCACCCACCACTTCCTGCGCACCCACGGCGAACCCCCGGCGAAGGCCCTGCGCCGGGCCCAGCTGTGGATGATCGACCCCGACCGCGAACTGCCCGCCGAACTCCCTCCGGCCCTGGCCGACCGCGCCCGCCGGATCGATCCGCACGACCTGAGTGCGTGGGCGGGGTTCACCCACCTGGGCCGCTGATCGGCTACGGCACGAGCGTGCGGAGCGGCACAGTGACGGCGGTCCAGCGGCCGGGCCCTCCCCCGGGGACCGGTCCCAGGTCGCGGACGCCGGAGGGGGCCCAGGGATCCCAGGCGGGCAGTTGGAACGGCAGCGTGTTCAACTCCCCTTCCGCGACGATCAGCTTGAGCCAGTCCCGCCCCTCGGCCCCGGGCACGGCCGGACGGCCGCGTGGCAACGACAGCTGTACGGGCTCGCCGTCCAGCGCGTACCCCGTACGCCCGGGGCCGATGAAGTGCCCGGGATACAGGAGGGAATGGCAGGCGTAGCCGTCGGTCAGGTCCAGCAGCAGGCACCACAGCGTGCGGTCGGGGGAGCTGTTGTGCAGCCGGATCGAGACCCAGGGCGCCTGCCCGTCCGTGTACGGACAGACGATCTCCCCGGCGGCGTCACATCGCAGTGGCTCGTCGGAGCCCCAGGGAGTGATCTCCACCCGTACCAGTTCGTCGAGCAGCGAGGGCCGCGGAGTCATGTCGCGCAGCTGGTGCCAGCGGGTGAGGTGCGTCAGACAGTCCACGACCCGTCGTGCGTCCGCACCGCCGCCGTACGGCAGAGGCTCGCTGAACGGCGTGCCGTCGCGCCGCAGCACCGCGGCCGCACCGTCCCGTACCCGTATCCGGAAGTGCAGATCACCGGCGTCTTCGGGCCCGTTCACCAACCGCACCAGTGGCGCATCCGAGAGGGCTTCGGCCAGCTCCCGTACGTCCGGGGCGGGCCCGTCGACCGCCACCGTCCCGGGCGGCAGCGCGACCGCCGAGAGTTCCACCGGATAGACCCGATCCTGCTCCGGCACCCACCCGACGGGCGTGACCAGCGTCCGGCCCACCCCCACTTCCCACGCCTGTACGACGGATCGTCCGTCCACCACCGCGAACTCCGTCCCCCGTGCCCCCGCACCGTGCACGCTGCCGCAGTCCACCTCCCAGCCGTCCGGCCCATGGCTGAGCAGATGCGGACTCGGCGCCCTGCCCGCCCCGCCTCCCAGGAACGGCCGGTCCGCCGCGCCGCCCGGCAGATCCGGGTACAGCACCGGCCGCTGCCCGCTGCCGAGTCGCTGCACACCCACCGCGGCCGTCACCAGCAGTTCCCGGCAGGTGGCGTCGTCCCCGGCGGCGCGGGCCGCGTCGACCAGCGCACGCGTGAACGCACCCTGCCGCACCCCGTCGAACCAGCCCTCGAACGACTGCTGGTCGAGCCGGCACGCGGCCAGCAGCAGATGCCGGGGAGTGGTGCGGGAACCCTGCGTGTCACGTGCCCCCAAGTCCCAGGCGGGCAACGGCGGTGCGTACCGCGCTGTCAACTCCGCGTCGCGCGAGGCACCCCCGGAATGGCAGCAGTCCAACACCGCCACCACCTGCGCACCCCCGCCCGCGACCGTGTCGAGCAGCGCGCCCAGCCGTTTGTCCAGCAGCGGGCCGTCCACGCAGACCAGGGCCTGGTTGAGCCCTGTCGCCTCGATCAGCAGGTCGTGGCCGGTGGCCTCCCGCTGGGTGCCGTGCCCGGAGAACCACAGCAGCGCGGTGTCCCCGTCGTCCGCCGCGCCCAGATGCCGTACGACCGCGTCCGTCACCGCGTCGACCGTCGCCTCGTCGTCCAACAGGACCATGACGTCGGCCCGTTCGCCCGCGAGGTCGGTCAGCAGCCGGTGTGCCGCGGCAACGTCGTTGGCGCAGCCACCCAGTGGTGTCGCCACGGATTCCGGATAGTCGTCGACCCCGACCAGGAGCGCCTTGATCCTTCCCATGGGTCCGAGTGTGTCAATTGCGCTTCGAGCTCGCACTCTTGACGTGACGTCACTAAACTTTGCTCCTGGTAACACCACCCGTGACATCGGGGGACACATGGGGTACACCGAACGTCCGCGACGTATCGTGCGGCCCACGCTCGGCACCGGACAGTCGCACGCGCCCGCCGCTCCCGCACCCGCGCCCGGCATCGCGCGCCGCGAGCTGTACGGGCCACGCTCCGCAGCACTGCTGGAGGCCGTGCGCCGGCTCGACGCGGGGCTGGACGAGCAGGCGAGCCGCTCGCTGGCGGACTGGGTCCGGGAGCAGTACACGACGTCGTACGGCTCGGTGCCGCTCGGCTTCGTCGCGCGCTGCTGTCTGGGCCCGCCGTACGTCGACCACCAGCTCAACCTGTTCCACGTCATCGTGCGGCACTTCGCCCCGGCCGAGCAGATGCCCGAGCCGTTCTCGGCGGCCCGGATGCTCGCCCGCTCGGGCGGCTACGCCTACGTCGAGGTGTACGCCGACGGCCTGGTCCTGCCCGTACTGGACGACGGCACGGTCGTACGGCCCTGAGCCGGCGCCGCCCCCACGCTCCACACCCCCAGACGCAGCACGCGAACGGAGTTCCCGCATGTCCGAGGTCGACCTCGCCCTGCACCGCAAGGTGCAGGAAGTCAGCAACCTCGTCATCAGGCTCAGCGAACAGGTCGGTTCGGTGTCCGGCCAGGTCTCCACGGTCGAGTCCAACCAGCAGCAGACGCGTACCGAGCTCCAGCAGCTGCGGGACGAGTTCCTGGCCTTCGTGAGACAGGCCGAGTCCACGGCGAACGTGCAGCGCGCCGAGACCCGGATCGGGGCCATCGAGGACAAGATCGACCACGAGTTCGGCCATCACAAGACGGTCCGGCGCACCGCGGTCGGCATGCTCCAGGCCTTCGACGTCGGCCTGGTCTCCGAGGAGAACGTCCGGATGGTCAGCGACCAGCTGATGATCCAGACGCCCCGCTACTGGCTGGCGCCCGCCCTGGTCGCGCTCGCCTCCTGGTCGGCCGACGACCGGCAGCTGTGCGACCGCGCCGTCGACGAGGCGTTCCGCCGCTCGCCCGACCGCACCTCGCTGTTCTTCGCGCTCACCCTGCGCCGCCAGGGCCGGTCCGAGTCGGCGGTGCGCTGGCTGCGGCACTATCTGCTGGCCCAGGACCCGGCCGCCCTCGGACGTGAGTTCGCCGTCATCCTGGAGGCCATCGCGCAGGGCGCCTTCGGACTCGTCGGCCGTGATCTGCTCGACCGCACCCTCGCCGAGTGGCGCGCCCAGCTGATGGACAGCGCGGACGCGCAGGCCCGGCAGATCAAGCGGTGGCGCGACGAGATCGAGACGCTGCGCGCCCCGTCCGGCCAGGGCGAGTTCCCGCGGCTGGCCGCCGTCTCGCCGCAGTGGGTCATTCTCGACGGCGTGCTGTCCGCCGCGCGCGGGCAGACGGCCCTCCTGGACAAGTACAAGGCCATCCTGGAGCGGGAGTTCGAGCCGTCCGAGCGTATCGAGGACGCCGTCGACGACATCCTCGACCGGCTGGTCTCCGAGTACGACAACGAGGAACTGCCGCTCCGCCGCGACCTCGCCTTCAACCAGGCGGTCGTGGACCACGACGGCGACCTCGGCGCCGCCCGGCAAACGGCCGACGCGGACGCCGCCTCGTACGAGGAGACCCTCGACTACCTCACCGTGCAGACCACCGCGGCCCTCAACCCGCAGGCCATCGGCACCTCCCCGGCCACCCAGCGGCTGGCCGTGGCCGCCTGCCACGAGTGGTTCCAGCAGGCGCACGCCGGCCACACCCGCGACTACCGGGCGGCCGTGCCGCAGGATGTGCAGGCCCAGTTCGGCACCGCGCACAGCGTCGGCGCGCAGACCTTCCAGCTGCCGCCGTGGATCGGCTCGTTCACCCAGCCGCTGGCCACCCTGGAGAAGGCGCTGAGCGACCACTGGGACCACTACACGGGCCCGTTCGTCGACGCGCTCGCCTACCCCTGGCTCAAGAAGGCCGCGCCGCTGGTCGCGGTGGTCGCGGGCATCCTGCTGGTCTTCGTCGGCATCTTCCCCGGGTTCGCGTTCGGCGCCGCCGCGATCGTCGGCATCGTCTGGGGCCTGGTCCTGTACAACGGCTCCCAGACCGCCAAGCGCAACCAGGACGCGGCGCGTGAGCTGCTGGCCCGCGCCAAGACCGAGTCGCTGCACCAACTGCGCGCCGCATCCGCCGAGCTGACGGACTGGTACGAGAAGTTCCAGGCCGCCGACCGGGTCGAGGCCCGGGTCCGCGAGCTGATCGCCACGCTGCCGACGGCGGGCGGCGGCGCCTCGCCGTTCGAGGGCCGCACCGTACGCAAGGAGCCCGAGGCCAAAACGTCCGAGGCCGAGGAGCCCGTGACCAAGGCGCCCGAGGAGGACACCGTCCGATGAGCACCCCGCCCCCCACCGCCCAGCCCGACCCCACCCCCCCGCCGCCGTACAGACCGCCGGCCGACTCGCCCTGGGCGGCGAGCGTCCCACCGGCGGAGGCTCCGGCCGCGCCGTGGAGTGCGGCCGCCGGGCAACCCGGCCAGACTCCCGCGGCTTCCCCGTGGGCCGCCTCCGCCGACGGCGCACGCGCCCAGAGCTCCCCCTGGGCCGCCCAGCGCCGTCCGCAGCAGGAGCGGGTCACCAGCAGGCTCCGGCGGGTCGTCGAGGGGCTGCCCGACTGGGAGCCGCTGCCGCCCGGCGAGACCGTGGTGCGCCGGCCGGGCAGCACGTCGTGAGCGGGCTGTGGGGCGACGGCGGCGCCTACCAGGCATGGGTCGGCTTCCTGCGCCGCTGGGCCGCCCTGGAACCCGCCGACCCGGCCACGCTGCCCGCGCTCGTCCAGGAGCAGTACGACGCCGACACCTGGGTGCGCCTCACCGAGCACCTCACGACCGCCCTGGACACCCGGCTCGGCACCTGGGCCGAGTCCCTCGTCCGCGCCCTGGACCAGGCCCGGGACGAGTTCTCGTACGGCCGTGAGCTCGCCCAGGCCCGCACCGGTCTGCACACCGTCCGCGCCCTGGCGGCCCACCCCGGTCTGCCCGAGTCCCTGCGCATCCGGCTCACCGAGCTGGTCGACCGCCAGATCCCGCAGGTCCAGGCCCAGTTGGAGCAGAACCTGGACCACGAGGCCCGGCGCGGCGCGGACCCGAGGACCGTCGAGCGCCGCCGCCGCACCCTGCGGGACAACGCGCTGACCGGAGCCCTCACCGTGCGAACGACCCAGGACGGCTGGGCGTACGACCCGGCGGCACCGTCGCGACGGCGCATCGTGCCCGGGTGAGCGGCCCCGCCGCCCCGCCGCCCGCAATCCACCCTTCGAGAAGGCCCGAATGTCGAACTACGCCGAGAGCCTCAGCCACCTCGACAGCTATATCTCCGCCCGCGTCCCGGTCATCGCGATGCGCACCATCGAGCAGCAGCGCGCCCTGAGGCTGCTGCGCGAGGCGGCGACCCAGTCCCGGCGCAGCAGCATGCCGTTCTGGATCTACACCCGGGCCACCGGCCTGCGCGACCTGCGCACCAACGCGCCCGTGCAGGACGACCGTTCGCTCACCGGCGCCATGGACTTCGCCGCGGCCCAGTTCGGCAGCCGCGCCAATGCCACCGTCGTCTTCGTCGACCCCGACGAGCTGGAGTCGGACACCCCGGTCACCCGGCACTTCGCCGAGCTGGCGCGGCTGGCCGACAGCAACATGGGCAGCATCGTGCTGATCACGGACACACCGATCTGGAGCGGTCTGCAGCGCCTCGGCATGAGCCTGCGTCTCGACCTGCCCGACTCCGAGGAGATGTACGGCATCCTCAGCGGTTTCCTGGGTGATCACCACGGCCACATCCCCATCGAGTGGACCGAGGAGGACGCACGCCGTGCCGCGGAGTTCCTGAGCGGGGTCACCGAGGCGGAGTGCGTCAACCTGATGGCGACCATCGCCGCCAAGGGCTCGATCCGGCGCGACGACGTCCTCGGCCTCGCCCAGGCCAAGGACCGCATCTTCAGCGACCTCACGGGCCTGGAGCGGGTGCAGCTCAAGCAGAGCGACTACGCCATCGGCGGGCTGAGCGGTCTGCGCACCTGGCTGGAGCGCAAGCACGACATGATCTCCCGCGACCTCAGGCACACCGCCCTGCGGCCGCCGCGCGGAGTGCTGCTGGTCGGCGTCCCGGGCTGTGGCAAGTCCCTGTCCGCCAAGGCCATCGCCCACGACTGGAAACTCCCGCTGTACCGGCTCGACATGGCCTCCATCCACGGCAAGTACCTCGGTGAGTCCGAGGGCCGCTTCCGGGAGGCGCTCGCCATGGCCGACCGGGTGGCGCCCTGTGTCCTGTGGATCGACGAGATCGAGAAGGGCCTGGCCGGCCGCGACGACATGTCCGGCGTGCCGCAGCGCATCATCGGCCAGTTCCTCTACTGGCTCCAGGAGTCCCAGTCGCGCGCCTTCGTCGTGGCCACCGCCAACGACATCCGCAGCCTGCCGCCCGAACTCCTGCGCAAGGGCCGCTTCGACGAGCTGTTCTTCGTCGACCTGCCCGACGCCCAGGACCGCAAGGAGATCATCCGCATCTACCACCGGCGCTATCTCCAGGCGGACCTCGACCCCGACCGGCTGGACCGGCTCGTCGACCTCTCCGAGGGCTTCGCCGGCTCCGACATCGAGGCCGCGCTGCACGACGTGGGCGAGGAGGCGGTGCGCCGTGGCGGCGTGGGCCAGCTGAAGGACTCGTATGTGATGGACACCTTCGCCCAGGTACGCCCGCTCAGCGTCAGCAATCCCGAGCAGATCGAGGAGATCCGTGCCTGGGGCCGCGAGCGCGCGGTGCCGGCCGGCCGGGCCGCGGTGACACCGGTGCCGGGCGACGGGGGACGGACGCGGCGGATCGTGTTCATGGACGAGTAGGGCCGAGGACGAGCAATCGGGGTGAACCCGGGTGAAGGGTGGTCCGGCTGGTTCCGGCACAGGTATGTCGTCCATACTGCCGCCGTGGAGCAGCGCATAGGATCGAGCAGCAAGCCCCTGAAGGGCGCCGGATTCGACCCGGCCTTCATCCCCGGGCTCACCTCACCCGAATCCGCGGAGCCGGAGGACGCCGAGCCGGAGACGGACGAGGCGGAGGCCGAGGCGGCGGTGTCGGACGAGGACGCGGCACCGGTGGAGGCCGCGGACGCCGAGGCGGCGGAGGAGGCCGAGGACGCCGAGGAATCGGCGGAGTCGGAGGAGCCGGAGGAGTCGGAGACCCCGGAGGGTCCCGTCTTCGAGGCCGCCGACCGTCGCGCCAAGATAGTGGCCGACCACAAGGGCGTCCGCCTCACCCTCGACGAGGAGTCCTGCGAGTTCCGCTGGGACGAGATCGGCGCGGTCGAGACGGAGGCCCCCCGCTTCGGCAAGCGCTTCACCGTCACGGTGCACACCCCTGACCGCCGCTGGTACCCGATCGAGATCGAGGCGACGGCCAGGAGTCGCTTCAAGGAGTGGGAAGAGGAGCTGGACGCGGTGCTGGACGCCTACTTCGAGGAGTGACCGGCTAACTGCAGTACTGGGCTTCCTTCCCGATCGACCGGTACATGCAGTCCGCGTTCTCCAGCAGCTGGAACACCGCGTCGCGGTTCCGGGAGGTCTCCCGCTCGATCACCTCGTCGGGCGGGTAGAACCCCCCGTTCCAGGCGGACGTCGGATACATCTCGAAGGTGTAGTCGAAGATCTTGTGCGCACCCCAGAGGTAGTCGTCGATCGACCCGTCGGTGATGTACAGGTCGCTCGCCTGCTCCGGCGTGTACCCGTTGCTGGCCGCCATCTTCTGCCCCACGGCCTTGAACGCGGCGGCGTCGTCCGCGGTCATCCCGGTGTCCGTGTCGGAGTAGGTGTAGCCGTACGGCCACAGCACCAGCTCGCTGTACGTGTGGAAGTCGATGCCCGCCTTGATCTGCTGCTTCCCGCCGACGACCCGGCCGCGCACGAAGTCGGAGACGACCTTCACCTCGGGCGCGGACTCCGCCGCGGAGCCCCGGTAGGTCTCGGAGGACTTGGAGCCCGAGGACCCGCCGCAGCAGCCCCACTTGTAGTTCCAGTTGCGGTTGAGGTCCGTGCCGACGTACGACGACCCGCTGTTGGGCTGCCGGTTCTTGCGCCACGAGCGGTAGGACCCGGTGGCGATGTCGTACTCGCCGCCGTCGGGGTTCAGGTCCGGCACGATCCAGATCTCGCGGCTGTTGACGATGTTGGTGACCCGTGAGTCGGTGCCGTACCCGGCTCCCAGTTCGCGCAGCAGATACAGGGCCATCTCGACGGTGAGGTGCTCGCGGGCGTGCTGGTGGAAGGTGAGGAGCACCTCGGGTTCGTTCTCGTCCGTGGCCACGTTGTCGCTGACCTTGATGGCGACGATGTCCCGGCCCTGGTACGACTTGCCGATCACCCGCCTGCTCATGATGGCCGGGTAGGCGGCGAGCCGCTGGTCGATCTCCGCGTTCATCTCGGCGTAGTTGTGGTACTTCGAGTCGGCCGAGGGGAAGTCGAAAAGCCGCAGCTCGTCGGCGGGGCTCGACCGGTCGGGCGCGGCACCCGACGGCGTGACGTCGTAGCCGAGTTGCCTCAGCTGGCGGATCTGGGCGGCGCGTCCGGAGACGACCACGGTCTCCTCGTCCGCCTCGTCCACGGTGACGCCGGTCTGCTGGATGGCCGTGCGGGTCACGGGGGTGGTGCCCTGGTGGATCTCGTACTGCCGGACGTCGTCGGCGGAGGGTGCCGCCTTGCGGGCGCTGTCGGCGGTGGCGTGCGTGGCCGTCGCCGACACGGGTGCCGCGAGTGCGAGGGTCAGCAGGGCGCCGAGGGCGGCGGTCCTTCTGCTGCCGCGGGCGCCTGAGCCGCGTGTGCGAAGTCGCATGAATTCTCCTTGGATCTCCAGGAATTCCGGGGTCGCCGGATGTGGGGTGGAGCGGAGCTGGGGGGTGCTTCAGTGCGACGTGCAAGGTGCGGATGCCGTGCGTGGGCCGTGCGTTGGCTGTGCTTCGGCCGTGCGTGGGCTGTGCGTGGGTTGTGCGTGGGTGGCGCTCATGGTGAGGCGTTGGCATGGCTAGGTCAAGGGCAGTTCAGCGGTATCGGCCCAAACCGGCCGGGCAGTGTACGCGCGCGCCGACCGACCGGAGTGTCCCCGGTCAAAGAGCACTCGTTGGCGTGATGAGCGCGTGCGGACCCGCGCACCCCCGGGGAAGAGTGGGGGGTCCGGCCAAGAGGAGGGCTGGCTGATCATGGGCGGATCAGCGCCACGACGCGACTCTCGCCGGCCGGTCGAGACGACCAGCTTCGTCGACCGGCGGGACGAGCAGGCGCAGGGCCGTGAACTGCTGGCCATGGCACGTCTGGTCACGCTCACCGGTCCCGGTGGCGTCGGCAAGACCCGCCTCGCCGGACGGATGGCAGCCCGCGTCGAGCGCGCCTTCCCGGACGGTGTGCGCCACGTCCAGCTCTCCGGCCTGCACGACCCGGCGCTCGTCCCGCTCGCCGCCGCCGACGCGCTCGACCTGCACGACTACTCCGACCAGCCCCCGCTGGACGCCCTGGTGGAACAGCTCCTCGACCGCCGCCTCCTGCTGGTCGTCGACAACTGCGAACACCTTTCGGCCGCCTGCGCCGAACTCGCCGCCGCCCTCCTGCGCGGCACCACCGGCATCCGCATCCTCGCCACCAGCCGCCACCGCCTCGGGCTCACCGAGGAGCACCTCATGGAGGTACGTCCCCTGCCGGTCCCCGACCCCGACGGCGACCTGTCCGCCGCCGAGGCCCACCCGGCCCTGGCCCTGTTCGCCGACCGCGCCGCCGCCGTCGTCCCCGGCTTCCGCCTCACCCCCGGCAACCGCGCCGCCGTCGCCCGCCTCTGCGCCCGCCTCGACGGCCTCCCGCTCGCCATCGAACTCGCCGCCGTCCGGATGCGCGTCCTCGGCATCGAACAGCTCCTGGCCCGCCTCGACGACGGCTACCGCCTGCTCTCCGCCGGCAGCCCAGCCGTCCCGCCCCGCCACCAGACGCTCCGCGCGGCCGTCGACTGGAGCCACGAACTGTGCACCGGGCCCGAGCAGTTGGTGTGGGCGCGGCTGTCCGTGCTGGCCGGGAGCTTCGACCTGGAGACGGCGGAGGCGGTGTGCGCGGACGGCGAGCGGATCGTGCCGTACGACGTCCTCGAAGCCGTCGCCGGGCTCGTCGACAAGTCCGTGCTGGGCCGCGAGAGCGGGCCCGGCGGGGTGCGCTACCGGCTGCTGGACACCCTGCGCCACTACGGCCTCGACCAGCTGCGCGAGCACCCCGGCGAGGAGACGGCCGCCCGGTGCCGCCAGCGGGACTGGATGCAGGAGCGGGCCGCCGGATACGAGAGACGCTGGTTCGGGCCGGGCCAGCGGGAGATCGTGGCCCGGCTCCGCGCCGACCAGGACAATCTGCGCGCCGCCCTCGACTTCAGCCTCACCACACCGGGCGAGGAACGCGCCGGGCTGCGCCTCGCGGGCACCCTGTGGTTCTACTGGCACGCCTGCGGAGCACCCCGCGAGGGCCGCTACTGGCTCGACCGCGCCCTCGACGCCGACCCCGGGCCGAGCCGGGAACGCGCCCGGGCCCTGTGGATCTCCGGTCTGCTGGCGGGCTGCCCCGAGGACCTCACCCGCGGACTGCGCCGCGCCGAGGAGGCCCGTGCCCTGGCGCAGGACCTCGGCGACCCGGCCGAGGCGGCCCACGCCGACTACGTCATCGGTGTCGTCCAGCTCTTCGCCGACGACCTGCACACCGCCCTGAGCCACTACGAGTTCACCGTCGCCCGCGGCCCGGTTCCCGGCCAGCACCTCAGCCTGCACGGCCTCGACCTGGTCGAACTCGCCTGCGCCCTGGCCCTGCTGGGCGAGGCGGACCGCGCGGTCGCCGTCTGCGAGGACGCCCTGCGCCTGTGCGAGCGGCACGACGAGGAGTGGGTGCGCTCGTACGTGCTGCGCATCCTCGCCCTGGCCCACGCCGTGCGGAAGGACTGGCGGCGCGCCGAGCCGTACGCCTGCCAGGCCCTGCGCCTCAAGCTCGATGTGCACGACGTCATCGGCATCGGACTCACTCTCGACCTGCTGGCGCGGCTCGCCGACGGGTCCGGGGCCGCCGAGCGCGCCGCCGTGCTGCTCGGCGGCGCCGACCGGGTCTGGTCCGACATCGACCGCGACCGCTGGGGCTCCGAGGCCCTCAACTCCGCCCGGCGCGACTGTGAGACGCGGGTGCGCGCGGCGGTGAAGCAGCGGACGTACGAGCTGGCGTACGACCGGGGCGCCGGGCTCGGCCTCGGCGAGATCGTGTCCTACGCGCTGCAGGACCCCCAGGACACCGGCGCGGGGCGGGAGCCGGCCCCGGCGCCGCGGCTGACCCGCCGGGAGGCCGAGGTCGCCCGGCTCGTCGCCGAGGGGCTGGCCAACCAGCAGATCGCCGACCGCCTGGTCATCGCCCGTCGCACGGCCGAGGGCCATGTGGAGCGGATCCTCAGCAAGCTCGGCTTCAGCAACCGCAGCCAGATCGCCGCCTGGGTGACGGCCCAGCGCCGATGACTCCCACCGTGAGGGACGTACGACAGATGGGGAACCCATGAGTGCAGACACGCGTGCGCAAACCGGCCCGGTCCAGGGGGACTTCGACCATCGTATGGCGGTGTTCGGCTCGGACCACGAGTTCGTGGCGGCGGCGCTGCCCTTCCTCGCCGAGGGCCTGGCCGCCCCCGACGAGCCACCGCCCGCGGCCATCGTCGCCCCCGCCCGTCTCGACCTCCTGAGGGCCGCCCTGGGGCTCGACGCCTTGAGGGTCGCCTTCATCCCGCACACCGACTGGTACACCGGCTCCGCCGCCAACGCGGTGGCCCGGAGCGCCGACTACCTCGCGGCGCACGCCGGCCCCGGCGGCCGTATCCACCTCCTGATGGAGCCGGACTGGGCGGGCCGCGCGGGCAGTTCGCCCCGTGAGACCGCCGAGTGGATCCGCTACGAGTCCCTGGCGAACCTCCTCTTCGCCCCCTTCTCCACGACGGCGATGTGCGCCTACGACACCCGTACCGCGGGCCTCGCCCTCGTCGAGGCGGCCCGCCGGGCGCACCCCGCCACCGGCGTCTACGAGCCCCCGCCCGCCCTGGTGCGCGAACTGGACGCCGTACCCCTGCCGCCGCCGCCCGACGACGCCACCGCGCTGTCCTCCCCGACGCACGAATCCGTATGCGCGTGGTCGGAACAACACGGACTCCCGCCCGCCGACGCCGAGTTGTTCACCGCGGCGGTCACCGACGCGGCGGCCGAGCTCGGCCCCGTCACCGGCACCCTGCTGTGGGGCCGGGCCCCGTCCTGCGTCTGCGAGCTGCGCCTGCCGCACCGTGTCGCCGACCCGCTCGCCGGCTTCGTACCGCCGCCCACCGGGGATCTGGAGCCCGGGCAGGGCCTGTGGTTCACCCGCCAGGTCTGCGCCTACGTGGACGTACGCGACCACGCCCAGGGCTCGACCGTCCGCATCCAGTACACCTAGCGGCGGCTGCGGCCGCGTGTACGCACGCATGTCCGCATCCATGCATACGCGGGTGCCGGGCGAACCGGCGCAGGTACGGATTCGGGTATTCCTCCCCGTGTGGGCGGGTATACGGGAGGGCACGCTGTGAACATGCTGCATCCTTCCGGAAGAAGCCTTCCGGACCCCGGCCCTCAGTACGCCGCGTATCCGCAGCCGCCCATACGGGCCGGCCATCTGAGCGTCGAGTACGACCCCGTTCCCTCGGCGGCCCACGAGGCGCGCTCGGTCGTGCGCAGGCAGCTGGAGGAGTGGGGGCTCGCGGAGCGGGACGAGGTCGTCGACGTGGCCGAACTCCTGGTCAGCGAGCTGGCCACGAACGCCCTGCGGCACGCGGCGAGCCCTTTCCGGCTGACCCTCCTGGCCTCCCACGGCGTCCTGCGCTGCGAGGTCGCCGACACCGACCGCCGCGCGCCCGTGGTACTGGACGCGGGCATCACGGAGAGCGGCCGGGGCATGACCCTGGTGGACGCTCTCGCCCGCCGCTGGGGCTGCCACCGCGAAGGCCCGGGCAAGACGGTCTGGTTCGAACTCGGCACCTGCGACTGCGACGGCTGCGACCACCGCCGGCCGTAGCCCCGAAAAGCCCGGACCCCCGGCGGCCCGAGTGGTCGCCGGGGGTCCTTGTCCTGCCGCCTTCCGGTCGCTCCTACGGCAGTGCGTGCACGTGCGGGGCCACCGAGTTCGACCAGGCGTTGCCCGCGGACGCGTCCCAGTTCGTCGACCAGGTCATTGCGCCCCGTAGGCCGGGGTAGGTCTTCGACGGCTTGAAGGTGCCGCAGGCCGTGGCCTTGGTCAGGCAGTCCAGGGCGTTGTTCACCACGGTCGGTGAGACGTAGCCGCTGCCCGCCGCGCTCGTCGAAGCAGGGAGGCCGAGGCCGACCTGGGACGGGGACAGGCCGCCCTCCAGCTGGATGCAGGCCAGGGCGGTGAGGAAGTCCACGGAGCCCTGGGAGTAGACCTTGCCGTCGCAGCCGAGCATCGAACCGCTGTTGTAGTACTGCATGTTGACGACCGTGAGGATGTCCTTGAGGTTCAGGGCCGTCTGGAAGTAGGAGTTCGAGGTCGACTGCATGTCGATCGTCTGCGGAGCCATCGTCAGGATCAGGGACGAGCCCGCCTTCGCCGACAGCGCGCGCAGCGCCTGCGTCATGTACGTCGCGTTGAGGCCGTTCTCCAGGTCGATGTCGACGCCGTCGAAGCCGTACGTCTGCATCAGCGAGTAGACCGAGTTCGCGAAGTTCGTCGCCGACGTCGGGTCGCTCACCGACACCGTGCCGTTCTGGCCGCCGACCGAGACGATGACCTTCTTCCCGGCCGCCTGCTTCGCCTTGATGTCCGCCTTGAACTGGTCGACGGTGTAGCCGCCAAGACCGGCCGAGTCCAGGTTGAAGGTCACGGCGCCCGGCGTCGAGGTCGCGTCCGCGAAGGCCACCGCGATGATGTCGTACGACGAGGGCACATCGGAGATCTTCTGGACCCTCGCCCCGTTGTTGAAGTTCTGCCAGTAGCCGGTCACCGCGTGCTTGGGCAGGGCGCCGCCGCCCCCGCCCCCGCCTCCGGTCGCCGTCGTCGTCCCCGTCACTGCCGCCGACGTCGGCGACTCACCCGCCGAGTTGGTCGCGGTGACCTGGAAGGAGTACGACGTCGACGCGGCCAGGCCGGTCACGGTCGCCGAGGTGCCGGTCACCGCCGTCACCTTCGTGCCGTCGCGGTAGACGTTGTAGCCCGTCGCGCCCGACACCGCGTTCCAGGACAGCGACACCGACGAGGAGGTCGTACCGGACACGGCCAGGCCGGCCGGTGCGCCCGGCACCGTCGGGGCCGGGTCGCCGCCTCCGCCGCCGTCGGGGCCGTACACCGACACGTCGTCGGCGTAGTACGCGGGCTGGCCGTACCAGCCGTGCGTGTACACCGTGACCGACGTCGTCGACGCACCCGTCGTGAACGAGGTCGACAGCTGCTTCCACGACGTGGAGTCGGGGGTCCACGTCGACACGTCCGTCGTGCCCGTACCGGTCACGCCCAGGTATGCGTAGCCGCCCTGCAGCCACGCGCTCAGCGTGTACGACGAGTTCGGCTTCACCGCCACCGTCTGGGAGCACTGGGCGTAGTCCTGCCCGGCCGGTGTCGCCTTCAGCGCGGCCGTGCCGGAGTGGGCGGGGGAGGAGACCGTCGTACCGCTGCTCGCGGAGCAGGTCCAGTTGCTCAGGGCCGACTCGAAGCCGGCGTTCTTGACGTTGTTCACATCCGCGGCGGATGCCGGACTCCCGGACATCCCCGCCAGTGCCACCGCCGTCGAGAGGGCGGCGACCGCCGACCAGGTTCGTGTGCGTCGTCTCTGTCTGGGCATGACAACAAGTTGGTCCAGACCAATCCGCCTGTCAATAGGTCCAGACCAAATGAAATACCTGCCGGATGCTCAACCTGTCCTGATTTGACGGGTCTTGCGCACGCACGGATCCCGACCAGCTACCCAAACGCTGTTCTCCGGTCACGGAGCCGTGGATACAGTGCTGAGGTAGTCACGCAATGAAGTCGTCCCGGCGCATTGGAGTAACACCGGTGGGCCGACGGGTGGGAAGAGCGGGGAGCTGCGCGTGCCAACTGCCATTGCCGTGACCAGCGCCGACCTGGCGCTGCCGCCGCAGGACGAACGGACCGTGCCCGCCGTCGTGCTGCGGGATCTCGACAAGCGGCCGCTGGAGCATGCGCTCGCCGAACTCCAGGGGCTCGTCGAACAGCACGGGCATGTGATCGTCGTGTGCTCGCAGGCCGTACCGGCCGCCGTGACACAGCGGCTGCACACCCTGCGCTCGCTCATGGAGAGCGACCGCATAGCCCTGTTCCGGCCCGAGCTGCCACCGCTCGGGATCGCCGTCCTGGCCCGCCAGTTGAGACAGCTCGCCTCCTGCGACCTCAGCCCCGGCGTCCTCGCCTCCGCGGGACGGCTGCTCACCCACTACATCCACTCCGGCGCGGTCCTCGGCTCCGTGGCCAGGCTCGACCGCGTCCCCGTGAGCCTGAAGGCGCACGCCAAGTCCTGGGTGCCCGGCAGCCAGTTCGCCGTCCTCGCCCATCCCGAGCCGCAGCTCGTCCGGGTCGGGCCCGGCGCCACCCTGGCCGGTCCCGAGTTCGCCACCTGGATGCTCGTCGCCAAGGGCCAGTTGCAGTCCGAGTGGACCGGCACCCTCTCCAAGGCCTGGAGCGTGCACGGGCTGCGCGAGACCCCGCTGCCCGCCGAGTCCGCCCACTGGTGGGGCACGAGCCGGGTCGTCGAGTTCTGCAGCTACCTCGCCGACCTCTCCGTCCTCTACCAACTCGTCACCTCGGTACGGCAGAACAGCTGCCACTGGTGCGGCATCGACGTCATCGGCGACCGCTGCGTCTTCTGCTCGGCCACCCCGCCCGGCCATGAACCACCCGCTCCACGGGCCCTGGAGCAACGAACGCCCGCCTGATGGGCCCGGCCCGCTCAGTCCCCTTCGATCCCGCACGACCGATTCCCCCAATGAGGTTGCACGGTTCATGAACTCCCGTCAGCGCCGCGGCGTGATACTCCTGATCCTGTCGGTGCTCTGCGCGCTCGGCGCGTTCGCCGGCGTGCTCTCCGTCATCGACGACGTGAAGTCCAAGGTCGGCCCCGAGGTCACCGCGTACCGGCTGAGGTCCGACGTGGCGCCCTACACGACGCTGAACACGGGCCAGTTCGAGAAGATCAAGATGCCCAGGCGGTGGCTGTCGGCCAACGCGGTCACGAGCCTGCGCCAGATCGACGGCAAGATCGCCGTGACCACCCTGCGCAAGGGCTCCCTGCTGCAGACCGACATGATCGTCGAACAGCCCGCGCTGCAGGCGGGCCAGCAGGAGGTCGCCATCATGATCGACGCGGCCACCGGCGTCGCCGGCAAGATCACCCCGGGCTCCCGGGTCAACGTCTACGCCACCTTCGAGGGCAAGAAGCAGGGCGACCCCGACCAGTCCAAGATCATCGTGACGAACGCCCGGGTGCTCGACGTCGGCAAGCTCACCTCCCTGGAGCCCGACAACAAGAACCAGCAGCCCACCGACGCCGTCCCGATCACCTTCGCGCTGTCCACCATCGACGCCCAGCGCATCACCTACGCCGAGTCGTTCGCCCAGCGGGTGCGGCTCGCGCTGGTGGCACCCGGCAGCGCGACCACCGTCCCGGACAAGGACCGCACGTACGAACTCGCGACGGACAAGTGAGAGGCGGCCCGCATGCCCACCAGGATCCTCCCGGCCGTCTCGGACGCGGACGCGGTCCGCTCGCTCACGACCCTGCTCAGCCAGCTGCCCGACGCCGAACCGCTCGTCCCGGTGACGGACTCCACCCAGCTGATCGACACCCTCGCCCGCCTCGCCGCCGAGTCCGTCGACGAACTGCCCGAGGTCGTCGTCGTGCACGAGCGCATCGGCCCGGTCCCCGCACTGGAGCTGATCCGCGAAGTCGCCCTGCGCTTCCCGGCCGTCGGCGTCATCCTCGTCACCACGGACGTCAGTTCCGGGCTCTTCTCCGCGGCCATGGACTCCGGCGCCCGCGGCCTGGTCGGACTCCCGCTCAACTACGAGGAGCTGGCCAGCCGCGTCCATGCCGTCGCCCAGTGGTCCAACGGCGTACGACGCCATCTCGGGCACGGCGCCGACGTGTTCTCCGGCGTCGGCGGTACGGTCGTCACGGTCAGCGGCGCCAAGGGCGGCGTCGGCGCCACCCTCACGGCCATCCAGCTGGCCCTGGCAGCCCAGGCGTCCGGCCGCGCCACCGCCCTGATCGACATGGACCTCCAGGCCGGTGACGTCGCCTCCTTCCTCGACGTCCAGTTCCGCCGCTCGGTCGTGGACCTCGCCGCCATCACCGACATCTCGCCGCGCGTCCTCGCCGACGCCGTCTTCCGCCACGACACGGGCCTCGCCCTGCTGCTCGCCCCCGGCGACGGCGAACGCGGCGAGGAGGTCACCGACCGCGCCGCCCGCCAGATCGTCGGCGCCGTGCGCTCCCGCTACGAGGTCGTCGTCGTCGACTGCGGCGCCCAGCTCAGCGGGGCCAGCGCCGCCGCCGTCGAGATGGCCGACACGGCACTGCTGGTGACCACCCCCGACGTGGTCGCGGTACGCGCCGCCAAGCGCACCGTGCGCATGTGGGACCGGCTGCAGATCCGCAAGGCCGAGGAGACCACGGTCGTCGTCAACCGCCACACCCGCGGTACGGAGATCCAGCCGCCGCTGGTCCAGCGCATCACCGGCACCGCACTGGCCGGCACGGCCGTTCCCGCCAACTTCAGGGAACTCCAGAGCGCCGTGGACGCCGGACGCATCCACGAGCTCGACAGCAGGAGCACGGTGAAACAGGCCCTGTGGCGGCTCGCCGGAGAGCTGGGACTCGCGCGTGCGCCCGAAGGCTCCCACCGGGGCGGCCGGATGCGCGGGGACCGGGGGTCGGTGAGTCTGCGGCGGAAGAAGGAGTGAGGGGAAGTGAGGGGATGAGACGGCCACGCGGGGACGAGGGACAGGTCAGCATCGAGTTCCTCGGCATGACTCCGCTCATCGTGCTGACGCTGGTGCTGATGTGGCAGTGCGTGCTCGTGGGGTACACCTTCACGCTCGCCGGGAATGCTGCCGACGAGGCGGTGCGGGCGGGAACGGCGGCGCCGCGGGGGGAACGCGAAGCCGCTTGCCGGGCCGCGGGGATGAAGCACCTGTCGGCGGCATGGAGGGGGGATGCCACGGTGAACTGCGGCGGGGTCGGTTTCGTGACCGCCGACGTGTACCTCAAGGTCCCTGTCCTGTTTCCGGGCGCGATCGGCTTCCCGGTCACGGTGCACGGCCACGCCGGCGCCGTGGAGGAGGTGAAGGACTGAGATGCCGTACCTCCGCAGGCCGAGGCGACGCGACAGCGGGCAGGTCGCCATCGAGTACCTCGGCTTCATCCCGATCCTGCTGATCGTCGCCCTGGCCGGCATCCAGATCGGAGCCGTCGCCTACGCGGCCGAGCAGGCCGGAACGGCGGCCCACGCGGGGGCGCGTGCCGCCTCCCTGCGACAGGGCGTCGCACAGGCGTGCGCGGACGCGGTCAGCGGCGGCCTCGACGTGCGGTGCGCCTCCTCGGAGGGGGGCGACACCGTCACCGTCACCGCCACCGTCCGCATCCCCAGGATCGTCTGGGACTTCGGCTCCGCCAGCAGGACCGCCACGATGCCGCTCGACCACTGACCAGGAACGAGGAGCACCCCACCCATGAGCCTGCGGGCACGCATCAACTCCCCCGAGGAGCACGGCAGCCGGGGCGAGGACGGCCATCTGGTCGCCTCCTACCGGGCCAAGCTCCTGGAGGAGATCGACCTCGCGGAGATGAGCTCGCTGGCCGCCGCCGAGCGCCGGGCCAGGCTGGAGCGGGTGCTCGGGCACATCATCAGCCGCGAGGGCCCGGTCCTGTCGACGGTGGAGCGTGCCCAGCTGATCCGCCGCGTGGTCGACGAGGCGCTCGGCCTCGGCATCCTGGAACCGCTGCTGGAGGACGCGTCCATCACCGAGATCATGGTGAACGGCCCCGACGCGATCTTCGTCGAGCGCGGCGGCCGGGTCGAGCAACTGCCGCTGCGCTTCGCCTCCCAGGACCAGCTGATGCAGACGATCGAGCGGATCGTCTCGACGGTCAACCGCCGGGTGGACGAGTCCAATCCGATGGTCGACGCCCGCCTCCCGTCCGGCGAGCGCGTCAACGTCATCATCCCGCCGCTGTCGCTCACCGGACCCACCCTCACCATCCGGCGCTTCCCGCGCTCCTACACCCTCCCGGAGCTGATCGAGTTCGGCTCGCTGGACGAGCACATGCTGTACCTGCTCGCGGGCCTGGTGCAGGCGAAGTTCAACATCATCGTGTCCGGAGCCACCGGCACCGGAAAGACGACCCTGCTCAACGCCCTCTCCGGGCTCATCCCGGCACACGAACGCATCATCACCATCGAGGACTCGGCCGAACTCCAGCTCCAGCAGTCGCACGTCGTCCGCCTGGAGTCACGCCCCCCGAACGTGGAGGGCAAGGGCCAGGTCACCATCCGCGACCTGGTCCGCAACTCCCTGCGTATGCGCCCCGACCGCATCGTCGTCGGCGAGGTCCGCGGCGGGGAGTCCCTGGACATGCTCCAGGCGATGTCGACCGGCCACGACGGCTCCCTGGCCACCGTGCACGCCAACAGCGCGGAGGACGCGCTCACCCGGCTCCAGACCCTCGCCTCGATGTCCGACGTCGAGGTCCCCTTCGTGGCGCTGCACGACCAGATCAACAGCGCCGTCGACGTCATCGTCCAGCTCACCCGCTTCGCCGACGGCGCCCGCCGCATCACCGAGATCGCACTGCTCGACAGCCACGGCGGCGAGCCCTACCGGCTGGCGACGGTCGCCCACTTCCACGCACAGCCCATGACCCCCGACGGCCGTGTCCACGGCGCCTTCCAGCACTTCCCCCTCCCGCGCCGCAGCGCCGACCGCCTCTACATGGCCGGCCAGCCCCTGCCCCAGGCCTTCGGCGTCGCCCGGCACGCGGACCAGCTCGCCATTCGAGAAGCCAGGTAGGTAGGCCACCCATGGATCTCCACGACCTCGTCACCCTCACCACCGGTGTCACCCTGCTCACCTGCGTCCTGGCCGTGGTCGGCGTGCACACCTACGCCTCGGGCCGGGCACAGCGCGCCGAGCTCATCGACCGCCTCTCCTACACCGGCCGGCTCCCGGAGACCGGCCGCAGGCGCCGCTTCCGCAACCTCGACCGCCGGCTGCGCCGCACCCGGCCCGGCCGGAAACTGGAACTGCGGCTGGCGGCCACCGGCCTGGACGTCACCCCGGGCGAGTTCTTCGCCTACATGCTCGCCACCGTCGCCGCCCTCTGGCTCATCGGCCAGGCCGCCCTGGCCCCCTTCGTCGGCCCGCTCGCCGGTCTGCTCGGCATCGGCGCGGCGTTCCAGTTCCTCAACTGGCAACGCCAAAAGCGCATCGAACGCTTCATCAACCAACTCCCCGAACTGGCCCGCATCCTGGCCAACGCCACCCAGGCTGGCCTCGCCCTGCGCACCGCCATCGGCATGGCGGCGGAGGAGCTGGAGGCCCCGGCGGGCGAGGAACTGGCCAAGGTGGCCAACCAGTTGTCCATCGGCCACTCCATGGACGACGCGCTGGGCGAACTCGCGGACCGCCTCCCGTCCCGCGAACTGGTCGTCCTGGTCACCACCCTCGTCCTGTCCAACAAGGCGGGCGGCCAGGTGGTCTCCGCCCTGCGCAACCTCACCGAGACGCTGGAGGAGCGCAAGGAGACCCGGCGCGAGATCCGCACCCAGCTCTCCCAGGTGACCATGACCTCGTACGCGGTCCCCGTCCTCGGCATCGGCGCCCTGTTCCTCATGGACGGCGTCAAGGAAGGCGCCCTGGCGCGCATGACCGGCTCAACGGTCGGCCAGGCCTGCGTGATCATCGCGTTCGGGCTGTACGCGATCGGCTTCGTCCTCATCCGCCGTATGAGCCGGATCGACGTCTGAGGGAGGGAACGGACTCGTGGCACTTCTGCTGGCCCTGGTCATGGGCCTGAGCGTCTGGGGCGTCTTCGCCGGGATCCGCATGTACCGCGCGGACACCAAACTGCCCGGGGACCTGGCGGTGGCCCTGGAGGTGGGCGCGACCCGCACCGGCGCGGTGGACTCCCTCATCGACCGCATGGGCATGCGCTACGCGCCCACGGTGCTGCGCCTGATGGGCCCCAGACAGGTCGCCAAGTACCGCCGCAGGATCGACCTCGCGGGCAACCCCGGCGGCCTGACCATCGACCGCTACGCGGCCCGCCGCGCGGTCTACGGCGCACTCGGCGGCGTCGGCTTCCTGGTGATGCTGATGCGCGGCAACTACCTCGTCGCCCTGATCCTGCTCGCCTTCGGCGCGTTCTGGACGGAGGTCGGCATCTGGTCGGCGATCAGGATCCGCCGGGACGTGATCGAGCGGACGCTGCCCGACTTCCTCGACGTGCTCGCTGTGGTCGTCAGCGCGGGCCTCGGCTTCCGCCAGGCGCTGGACCGCGTGGCGTCCCGGTACGAGGGCCCCTGGGCGGACGAACTCCGCATCACGCTGCGCCAGATGGACCTGGGCATGAGCCGCCGCCAGGCCTTCACCGAGCTGCGCCGCCGCAACGACTCCGAGCAGGTCGCCATGTTCGTGACCGCATTGCAGCAGGGCGAGGAGCTGGGCGCGCCGATCGTCGACACCCTCGTCGCCCTGGCCAAGGACATGCGCCGCACGGACGCGCAGAACGCCCGCCGCAAGGCCGCCCGCGCGGTTCCCAGGGCCACGCTGATGATCACCACGTTCATGGTCCCGGCGACCCTGCTGCTGCTCGGCGCCGGTCTGCTGCTGGGTTCCGGGGTGGACTTCGGCTCGATCACGGGGAAGTAGGCGGGGCGGTGACGGCGATGGCGACGACGAGGGCGAGGGAACGCACGCGGCCGCGGTGGCGCCGCGCGCGGCCGCCTGCGACCGCGATCGACGCGTCGTCGGCCGCACAGCAGGCGCCGCTGGAGACGCAAGTCCCGGCCGGCGGAATCCACGGCCCGCTCCTCGACCCCGAGAAGATCCAGATCCGCGCCCTCCAGGCGATGTGCCGTCAGGTCTTCGGCTTCCGCCTGGCGATGATCGCGCTGGCCGCCCCCGCAGCGCTCGTCAACGCCGCGCCCGGCCTGGGCGTCCGCCTGGTGGGCGCGGCCGTGGTCGTCACCTTCATGGTTTCGTACGTCCTGTTCCGCGACTGGGAGCGCTTCGGCCCCCTCCTCCTGCGCCACCCCTCGCTCCTCGCCGCGGACACCCTCTTCGGCTCCCTGCTCCTGGTCTCGGCGGGCCCCGACACCACCCTCGCCTACGTCAGCGTCTGCACCCCCCTGCTGGCCGGCCTGGTCTACAGCTGGCGGGGCGCGGCCTGCTTCGCCTCGCTCCAGTCGCTGATCCTGCTGCTGGTCCACGCGACGCTGAAGGACGCCCATCGGGCGGACGTCGCCGAGTCCCTCCTCCTGCCCGGCCTCTGTGTCATCGCGGGCGCGGTGGGCTCGACCCTGCGCAATCTGATGCTCCGCTTCGGCGCCGCGACCCGGGCCCTGACCACGGTCCAGGCCCGGCTGGCGGTGGCGGAGGCGGTGAGCGCGGAACGGGCCCGGCTGGCCCGGGAGATGCACGACTCGGTGGCGAAGACCCTGTACGGCGTGGCACTGGCCGCCGACGGCCTGGCGGGCTCGGCGGCCGCGGGCGCGCGCATGGACCCGGCCCTGATCAGACAGCAGGCGGAACTGGTGTCCCGCTCGGCCCGCAGGGCGGCCACGGAGGCCCGCGAACTCCTCACCGACCTGCGCCGCGAGCACGACCCCGCGCATGGCGTGGACGTCCTCACCGAACTGGCCGCCCGCACCGAGGACTTCGCGTCCCGCACGGGCCTGCAAGCCGCGTACCGCCGGACAGGCGACCACCCGCTCCCACCGGTCCCGCCCGCGGTGGCCCGCCAACTCCTCGCGATCGCCTCGGAAGCACTGGAGAACGCGCATCGCCACGCGTCGCCCACGCGGGTCGAGGTGGAAGCGGGAGTCCGAGAAGACGTGTTGCGCATGACCATTTACGACGACGGCCGGGGCCTGCCTCCCGGTACCACGGTTGAACGACTGCGCAGCTCAGGCCACTTCGGCCTGATCGGCATGACCGAACGGGCGGCGTCCGTGGGCGCCCGCGTCCGAATAGGCACGGGCAAGGACGCCCGGGGCACGGAGGTCCGCCTGGAACTCCCCCTGGCCGCCCTGACGCCCTCACCCCCCACCCCCCGACAGTCCCCAGACGCATGAGAGGAGGCACCCGATGCCAGGCAACTCCTTCGAGAACCTCCCACCGGCCACCCCGGCCGCACCGCTTCGGCTCGTGGTCGCCGACGACAACCCCGTGGTCCGTGCGGGCCTCACGGCCCTCCTCTCCGGCCGGGAGGACATCACCGTGGTCGCGGAGGCGGCGAACGGCAGGGAGGCGTGCGAGGCGGCCCTGCGACACCGCCCCGACGTCATCCTCCTGGACGTCCGCATGCCCGATGTGGACGGCATCTCGGCGCTTCCGTACCTCGTGCGGCTGGCGCCGGTCATGATGCTCACGTACAGCTATGAGCCGGAGACCATCCAGGAGGCCGTACGTCTGGGAGCCGGGGGCTACTTGGTCCACGGCGAGTTCGGCGTGGAGCAACTGGTCAGGGCGGTACGGGACATCGGGGAGGGCAGGCCGCACTTCACTCCGACGGCGGCCGGAGCGTTACTGGAGCAGCTGGGAGTGCGTGCAACTGCACACATAGTTCGTGAACTTCCGGACTTTCCAACGCCTATTTCTTCCCAAAACCTTTCGCAACTGCAACCTGGTGTGGGACAGTCGGTAAGGTCGCGGTTCCGGCTGAGTTCCAGGGAGGCGGAGATCATGGACCTCATCGCGTCCGGCATGAACAACCAGCAGATCGCCGCGGCCTGCTTCATCAGCGAGAAGACGGTCAAGAACCACATCAACCGAATCTTCGCCAAGCTCCAGAGCACGAGCCGCTCGCAGGCGGCGGCGAAGTGGTTGGGGGTGGCGTGAAGTGGGGAGTTCTGATTGGGCCCGGGAATGGGCCCTGGGACCCTCCGGGGGGCGGGGGGACGGGGCATACGGTGCCCGCGTCGGAAGCGAATCCGGAGGGGAACACCATGAGCAACTGGTTCAACACCACTGTCGCTTACTTGCAGGCCCGCGCCGCCCGCAGCGACAGGGGCCAGACCGCGGTGGAGTACCTCGGCATCATCGCGGTGGTTGTGGCGATTGTGCTGGCGATCACGGGTACGAGCATCGGTCAGTCGATCTACGACGCGATCACGGCGAAGATCGCCGAGGTGACCGGCGGCTGACCCGCCTCCGCACATACCGCGACGCAGGGCAGGCCTTCCCCATCTACATCACGGTGGTGGCGGGTCTGCTCTTTCTTGCGTTCGCCTACCTCGCGGTCGGCCAGGCCGCGGCGAATCGGAACAGCGCCCAGACGGCCGCGGACGCGGCCGCTCTCGCGGCGGCACAGAACACCCGTGACCAGCTCGCCGACCAGTGGAAGCTGGACGTGCTCGACCCCACCAAGTGGCAGGACGTCTTCGACGGCGTCGTGACAGTCGCCCCCTCGTGCTGGCGGGCATATCAGCTTGCCGCGCAGAACGACGCCGCCGTGGAGTACTGCCGCCCATGGCTGCTGAACTTCGAGGTCCGGGTCAAGACCTCCAAGTCCGTTGGTGACTCGGTTGTCCCCGGCACGGAGAACGTGCACTCGGCAGCGACCGCCAAGGCCGTGATCGAGCCGCTGTGCAAGTTCAAGCTGCCCGGCGAGGACGCCCCGGACGACACGCTGCCGCAGCTCAATTGCAGGGACCGGGACTGGGACTTGAACCCGGACGACCTCACCGACCTCCCGGGACCTGAAGACCTCTTCGACGTCCACCTGGCCGACTGACAAGCGAACGACGATTCAAGAAGGAAGCAGAGCGATGATCATTCGGTTCACTGCGAACGCTCGCAGGGGGTTGGTCGCGCTGACGGTGGCGACCGGTCTGGCACTCGCCGTGGGCGGCTGTGGCGGCGGTGGCGGCGATGACAAGAAGCCGGAGACGTCGGCATCTGCCTCCAAGGGCGGAGGCTCCGGGCCGACTGCGCAGGAAGGGCAGTCGGACGCGCCCCTGGCGGAACTGAAGGGCTCGGACGGTCTGTTGCTCCAGATCACCTCTGCTCAGCGTGACTCCGGTGGCTTCGTCACGGTGAACGGCACTTTGAAGAACGACGGCGCCAAGAGCATCGTCGTCCCCTCCGCCCTGAGCGGTAACGAGACCGAGATCATCAAGAACGGCAGGTCTCTGGGGGGTGCCACGCTGGTCGACCCCAAGGGCAAGAAGCGTTATTACGTCCTGCGGGACACCGACGGCCGTCCGCTGACCACCACAGGCTTCTCGACGCTCAAGCCCGGTGACAGCCTGGCGGTCTTCATGCAGTTCCCGTCACCCCCGGCGGGTACGGCCGAAGTCGACTTCCAGCTGCCCACGTTCGCGTCCGCCACCATCCAGATCTCCGGATGAGGCCAAACGTGACCACAAAACGCCGCCTCGTCGTCACCACCTTCGTCTTCGCCGCCAACCTCTGCGGGACCGTGGCGGCCCACGCCGACGACACCAGCCCCAGCGTCCCCCCAGGCACCGAAGCCTCCGCCGCCGCCCCCGTGAAGATCGACCCCACCGACCCCGACCTGAAGCTCCCCGAGGGCGCCACCCTTGCCCAGCCCAAGGTCCTGGACATCAAGTCGGTCGTCGAGGACCAGAGCGGGGACGAACGCCGCGAAGACACCAACGCGGACGTGAAGTTCGCGCTCCAGGCCGAGGTGCTGTTCAGCAAGGACAGCGCCAAGCTGAGCGCCGAGTCCAAGTCCCGTATCGACGCGATCGCCGAGGAGATCAAGAAACAGAACGCGACCCAGGTCAGGGTCTTCGGCTTCACGGACAACCTCGGCTCCTCCGCCCACGGCGACGTACTGTCCCGGCAGCGCGCCAACGCCGTACAGGCTGTCCTGGACGCCGACCTGAACGACTCGAACATCACCTTCGAGGTACGGGGCTACGGCGAGCAGTACCCCATCGCGGACAACTCCACGGAGGCCGGCCGCAAGAAGAACCGCCGAGTGGAGGTCTCCTTCCCGCGCTCGGAGGGCTGACCTACTCGACCTCCACGGCCACCCGCACCCCGACCCGAACCCCCCACCCCGCCATGACCCCCGCCTCCGCCTCCAGCACATGCCGGGACCGCAGGCGGGGCAGACCGAGCCGGCCCGGCCGCATCGTGCGTACGGCGATCACCGTGAGGTCGCGGTCGAGATAGGCGACGTCGATGGGGATCCGCATCCGGAAGGTGTGCACGCCGTTGGCGGGGGACAGCAGCATTGCCCCGTCGACGGAATCCCGGCCCAGCAGCCCCTTCGTACGGGCGCGATACGACGTCGCGAGCTCCAGCGGTACGGTCACCGCCGCCGAGCCCCCGCCCCGCACGACCAGCCTTCCCCGCCCGTCCCGCCAGCGCGCCATGCCCGGACCCCCTCCGTCGACCCACCTCGCACTGTAAACAAGTTGTCCCACCCGCACCGGCACGTTAGGAAGGCACCATGACCGGACTTGGCGCTGTGTTCCGTCCCCAACTGCCCCCCGAGCGGCTCAGGGCGGTGGCCCGCGTCGCGGACGAGGCCGGGCTCGAAGAGCTGTGGCTGTGGGAGGACTGCTTCCGGGAGGGCGGCTTCTCGACCGCGGCCGCCGCGCTCGCCCGGACCGAGCGGGTGCGGGTCGGCGTCGGTCTGCTGCCCGTGCCGCTGCGCAATGTCGCCATCACCGCGATGGAGGCCGCCGCGCTGCACCGGATGTTCCCGGGGCGCGCGATCCTCGGCGTCGGGCACGGCGTGCAGGACTGGATGGGGCAGGTCGGCGCGCGGGCCGAGTCCCCGCTGACCCTGCTCAGGGAGCATCTCGACGCGCTGCGGGCCCTGTTGCGGGGCGAGCGGCTCACCGTGGACGGGCGGTACGTCAAGCTGGACGACGTCGGGCTCGACTGGCCGCCGGAGGGCCCCGTCGAGGTGCTCGCCGGTGCCACCGGGCCACGTACGCTGCGCCTCTCCGGGGAGGCGGCCGACGGCACGATCCTCACCGCCGCCACCCCGCCGGACGGCGTACGGCGGGCGCGGCGGCTCATCGACGAGGGACGCGCCTTTGCCGGCCGTACCGAACGGCACGAAGTCGTCGTCTACCTCCTCACCGCCACCGGCGCCGACGCCGCCGCCCGCCTCCGTGCCGAACTGGTCGCCGAGGGGGTGGAGTCGGTCCCGGACCTCGGGGTCGCCGGAGACGCGAAGACCGTGGCCGAGGCCGTGCGGCTGCTCGCGGAGTCGGGAGCCGACACGGTGATCCTCCAGCCGACGGGGGACGAGCCGGACCCCGAGGGATTCGTACGGTTCACGGCCGAGGAGGTCCGGCCACTCGTGCCGTGACGGAGCCGTGAAGGGGCCGTTGTCAGTGCCTCCTGCCAGACTCGGTCGGCATGAGGGAGACGGAGAAGACCGAGACGCCCAGAACAACCAACGAGACGCCCCAAACAACCAAGAAGCCCCTCGTACTCCTGCGCCCGGTGACGGAGGACGACCTCGAAGTCTTCCTCGCCTACGAGCACGACCCGGAGGCCGTTCGGCGGTCGAGGTTCACGCCCCGGCCGCGGGACGCCTTCCTGAAGCACTGGAGGGAGAGGGTCCTCGGCGATCCCGAGGGCCTCGTGCGGACGGTCACCGTGGACGGGGAGGTCGCGGGGAACATCGTCGCCTGGTGGGAGGGCGAGGACCGCTACGTCGGCTACTGGCTGGGCCGCGCGTACTGGGCCCGCGGCATCGGCACCGAGGCCCTGGGCGCCTTCCTCCGGGAGGAGCGCACGCGGCCGCTGTACGCCGACCCGTTCTCGGGCAACACCGCCTCCGTCCGCCTCCTGGAGAAGCACGGCTTCGAACACACCGGCACGATCCGAGACGGAGACGACGAATACAGCCTGCTCGTGCTGCGGCCGGCGGAGCGGACGAAGAAGGGGACCGCTTCGGCGAGTTCCTCGTGAACCTCCCAGGAGACCTGGTCAGCCCGTACCTGTGACCCGCGGACGGTCCCCGGTGGCCCCGTCGATCAGCTCCCGCAGGATGTCCATGTGGCCCGCGTGACGTGCCGTTTCCTCGATCATGTGGACGAGGACCCAGCGCAAGGACACCGGGTGGTCCCGCCACGCGGGGCGGCCGAGGTCGTCCAGGGACAGGTCGGTGATGACGCGGTCGGCGGCGGCGCGGGCGCGGCCGTAGAAGTCGGTGATTTGTTGCGTCGTCTCGCCGGGGCCCACGGTCATGTCCTCGTCGGTGTACGGGTCGAACCACAGCGGTTCGACCTCGCCGCCGAACGTCTCCACGAACCAGCCGTACTCCACCGACGCCAGATGCTTCACCAGACCGAGCAGATTGGTCCCGGTCGGGGTGATCGGCCGGCGCAGCTGTTCGTCGTCGAGTCCGTCGAGCTTCCACAGGACGACGTCCCGGTGCCGTTCGAGACTCGCGTGCAGGGTGTCCTTCTCGCAGCCCGTGTACGGCATGCCGGGAGCGTCTTTTTCAGGTGTCGTCATGCCGCGCGAAGCTAGCAGTGGGCACTGACAGCGCCCTGTGGGCGCGGTGGTTGCAGAAATGGCCGGGAAGCGCCGCTCAAGACACGGAGCAAATCGGGCGATCTGCGCAAAAGTGAACGCGTTGATCCAGTCGCCCCCCGGAATGTCCACGCGGTTTTCACATCGTTATCGCGAGCGGCTCGCATCTACTCGACCCCTCACGTAAGTTCAGACCAAGGGAATTCGCGTGAGCAAAGCTGCGCGGGCGGCACCGCGCAGTGGAGGGGGCTGCGCGGTGCCGAAATGCACCCGCGGACACGTCAAGCGGTCGTTCGCGACCGGGGTAGCCCTTCGGGGGGACCGTGGATGGCTTGTCGATTAGCTCCTCGCGGGGCCTCCAGCCCTTTTGATCTCTGTGTGCGCGCCCCGTTCGCCTGGGAATCCGCCGTGAATCGGCCAAGCGCGACCCCCGAACAATGGCTCACAAGCCCACCTGGGCGTTGTCGCGCGACTCCGGAGAGTAGTTGTGGCACGCCGATGCACGCATCAGCCCTTACAAAGGGTTATGGTGGAAACCCCCCCTCGGGCCGGTCCGTCTCCCCCCCACGGACCGGCCCGTTTTTTCGTCCGGCTGCCCTGCGGCTTCCGAGGGGCGCCGGCCGTTCTTACCGTCCGGGAAACCCCACCGGGAAACCTCACCCGCCCACAGCCCTCGCCAACGGTCAAGGCCCCACAGGGGTAGGCTTCGCCGGCAAGGGGACCGCACCGATGGAGGGGCTGACAATCACGTGAACCTGCGCGACAAACTGCGCGGCCTTCTGGTCAGGCTCTACGCACGCCGGGTGGAAGGCCACCTGGACCACGCTCAGGTGCCCAAGCACATCGGCGTCATCATGGACGGCAACCGTCGCTGGGCGAAGGCCGCGGGCTCCACCACGGTCCACGGCCACCGGGCCGGTGCGGAGAAGATCGAGGAGTTCCTCGGCTGGTGCTCCGAGACGGACGTCGAGGTCGTCACCCTGTGGCTGCTGTCCACGGACAACTTCGACCGCGCCAAGGAAGAACTCGTCCCGCTGCTCGGCATCATCGAGGACGTCGTCCGCACCCTCGCCGCCGACGGCCGCTGGCGTGTGCACCACGTGGGCACCCCGGACCTGCTGCCCTCTCAGATGCAGACCGCGCTGAAGGAGGCCGAGGAGGCCACCGCCGACGTCGACGGGATACTGGTCAACGTCGCCATCGGCTACGGCGGCCGCCAGGAGATCGCCGACGCCGTGCGCTCGATGATCACGGACGCCGCCGACAAGGGCACCTCCATGCAGGAGCTCGCCGAGTCCGTCGACGTCGACATGATCGGCCGCCACCTCTACACCGGCGACCAGCCGGACCCCGACCTGGTGATCCGTACCAGCGGTGAGCAGAGACTGTCCGGATTCATGCTGTGGCAGACGGCCCACTCCGAGTACTACTTCTGCGAGGTCTTCTGGCCGGCCTTCCGTAAGGTCGACTTCCTGCGCGCCCTGCGCGACTATGCGGCACGCCACCGCCGCTACGGCGGCTGACGCACACCAACCGGAGCGGTCATCGTCCGGAGCGTCGCCCCCTGTGCACCTGTTGGGGCGGAAGTTACGAGGAGTTCACCGGCGCGCTGTCCTATGCATTTGCATGGCAGTGCATGTTCGAGGGCATAAGCCAAGCAGGTCGACACCCGAACCACGGGTGTCGGATCTCAGCGGGCGGCGCGGAGCCGTCCGCCCGGGAGGCCCTTTGCACCAGCCCGACCGTGCGTTCTCAGCACGGACGCAGCCACGGAGGGCCGGTTCTCGGCCCGCCGTGCGCGGGGGCCGTCGACCGGTCCAGCTCCATCTCGTCGCTCCCCGACCTCATCCGAGGGGGTACGTCCTTCCGTGGTGACCAGCACAAAGCGCCACAAGTCAGACCGGCGCACGTATGTTCTCGACACCAGCGTCCTGCTGGCCGACCCCAACGCCCTGGCCCGCTTCGACGAGCACGAGGTCGTGCTCCCCATCGTCGTGGTCACGGAACTGGAGGCCAAGCGGCACCATCCCGAACTCGGCTACTTCGCCCGGCAGGCCCTGCGCCTGCTCGACGACTACCGGGTGCGGTACGGCCGGCTGGATGCCCCCATCCCGATCGGGGACCTCGGCGGAACGATCCGTGTCGAGCTCAACCACTCGGACCCCAGCGTGCTGCCCACCGGCTACCGCCTGGGGGACAACGACTCCCGCATCCTCGCGGTGGCCCGCAATCTGCAGGCCGAGGGGTACGACGTCACCGTGGTGTCGAAGGACCTGCCGCTCAGGATCAAGGCGTCGTCCGTGGGTCTCCTCGCGGAGGAGTACCGCGCCGAACTCGCCATCACGGACTCCTCCGGCTGGACCGGAATGTCCGAACTGACCCTGTCCGGCGAGCAGGTGGACATCCTCTTCGACGAGGGACACGTGTATGTACCGGAGGCATCCGATCTCCCGGTGCACACGGGCCTGACCATCCAGTCCGAGCGCGGCAAGGCGCTGGGCCGGATGACGTCGGAGGGCAACGTCCGGCTGGTGCGCGGTGACCGGGAGGCGTTCGGCATCAAGGGCCGCAGCGCCGAGCAGCGGATCGCCCTCGATCTGCTCCTCGACCCGGACGTCGGCATCGTGTCGATGGGCGGCCGGGCCGGCACCGGCAAGTCGGCGCTGGCGCTGTGCGCGGGTCTGGAGGCGGTCCTGGAGCGCCGTCAGCACCAGAAGGTGATGGTCTTCCGTCCGCTGTACGCGGTCGGCGGGCAGGAGCTCGGCTATCTGCCCGGCTCCGAGGCCGAGAAGATGAGCCCCTGGGCGCAGGCGGTCTTCGACACCCTCTCCGCGGTCACCAGCCGCGAGGTCATCGAGGAGGTCACCGCGCGCGGGATGCTGGAGGTCCTGCCGCTGACCCACATCCGCGGCCGCTCGCTGCACGACGCGTTTGTGATCGTGGACGAGGCGCAGTCGCTCGAACGGAATGTCCTTCTGACCGTTCTGTCCCGGATCGGCGCGAATTCACGCGTGGTTCTGACCCATGACGTGGCACAGCGGGACAATCTGCGGGTCGGCCGATACGACGGTGTGGTCGCCGTCGTGGAGAAACTGAAGGGGCATCCGCTCTTCGCCCACGTCACTCTGACGCGGTCCGAGAGGTCCCAGATCGCCGCACTTGTGACCGAAATGCTGGAGGACGGTCACATCTGACCCGACTGTCCAACTTGGACGGATTACTCGGCAGTTGGCGCCGCCCGGTAAAGGCCCAGAGCCTAGCCGGGCGGCGCCGTCGTATGTGGCGGTTTCTTAAAATCCCCTGGGTCAAACGGGATGTGAGCTTTCACACGCACCTCGGAATTGCCACCCGGCGTTGTGTTACGGCAGAGTCTCACTCCTGTCAGGCCCCGCATACGACACACCTGTACCCCCAGCGGTACGGCACCACGGAAGCACCACAACTAACTCCACAGCGACGTCGTATGCCGCCCGAGCACCACGCGGCGCTCCCGTGCAGGGAGTTGCCCACCGGGCCCGTGCCTCCCGTGACCCCGCAGTTGGGAGGCCAGTGCCAGGGGCACGATTGCGTCCGCCAGGGTCACCGAAGCGGGCGATGCTGGAAGGAAACCGTGTGAGCCGGATTTCGGTCCGGGGATTCGCAGTGGCCTCCGCCACCGCGGTCACCGCAGTCGGAAGCGTCGTCGGCGTTGCCTCGGGCAGCGTCGCGCAGAACAACAACGACGCCGAGCCGACGGCTGCCGACGCCACGCTCCTCGCGGACATACCCGCGGGTCAGCAGGCCCAGGTGCAGACCGCGTCCCTGACGCAGCAGGCCGACGCCCAGGCCATCCAGGCGGACGCGAGCGCCAAGAAGGACGCCGAGGAGGCGGCCCGCAAGGCAGCCGCCGAGACCGCCGTCGCCAAGAAGGTCGCCGCGGAGAAGGCCGAGAAGGAAGCCAAGGCGCGCGCGGAGGCGAAGAAGGCGGCCACCCGGTCGACCCGCGACTCCTCCAGCTTCCCCGTGCAGAGCTCGTACACGGTCGCGCAGATCCAGGCGATGGCGCGCCAGATGGTGGCGAGCGGCCAGTTCCAGTGCTTCAGCAACATCGTGGACCACGAGTCCAGCTGGAACTACCGTGCGGTCAACGCGTCCTCCGGCGCGTACGGCCTCTTCCAGGCGCTGCCCGGCTCCAAGATGTCGTCCGTCGGCGCCGACTGGCAGACGAACCCGGCCACCCAGATCAAGTGGGGCCTCAACTACATGAACAGCCGGTACGGCAGCCCCTGCGAGGCCTGGTCGTTCTGGCAGGCGAACCACTGGTACTGAGCCCGTCGGTTCCCTCTCAACCTTGCGCAGCCCCTCCCCGTCCTAGGGGGAGGGGCTTTCGCCCTGTACGGTCGGACGCGAACGGCTCCAGGGGGGAGTGGTGGCGAGCACCCGGGGACGCGGGGGAAAGGGACGGATCATGTCGCGAGTGCCAGGGTGGCTCGGCCGACTCGGCGCCGGACTGACCGAAATGGGCGAGCGGTTGGACGAGCGACGGGCCGAGGTGGAGAAGGAGACCATCGAGCCCGACCCGGTCGTCACCGACCGCGTGGCCGAACCGGCGCCGGCCGCCCCGCACCCGCCCGTGCCCGCCGGTCCCCGTCCCGACCCGGCCCAGGCCGTGCCGTGGGGCGTCAGGGTCGCCGCCGAGGCGGGCTGGCGGCTGCTCGTGCTCGCGGGCACGGTGTGGGTGCTGATGCGGGTCATCAGCGCCGTACAACTCGTCGTCTTCGCCTTCGTCATCGCGCTCCTGATCACCGCGCTGCTGCAGCCGACGGTGGCCCGGCTGCGGCGCCACGGGGTGCCGCGCGGTCCGGCCACCGCACTCAGCGCCATCCTCGGCTTCGTCGTGATGGGCCTGATCGGGTGGTTCGTGACCTGGCAGGTCATGGAGAACATCGACACCCTCTCCAGCCAGATCCAGCACGGCATCGACGATCTGCGCAACTGGCTGCTGAAGAGCCCCTTCCACGTCACGGACAAGCAGATCAACCAGATCGCCAAGAACCTCCGCGAGGCGATCGGTGCCAACGCGGACCAGATCACGTCCGCGGGCCTGGAGGGCGTACAGGTCATCGTCGAGACCCTGACCGGCATCCTGCTGGTGTTCTTCTCGACGCTGTTCCTGCTCTACGACGGCGAGCGCATCTGGGAGTGGTCGTTGAAGCTGGTGCCCGCGGCGGCCCGGCCGGGCGTGGCCGGCGCCGGACCGCGCGCCTGGCGCACCCTGACCGCCTACGTCCGCGGCACGGTGCTGGTGGCCCTGATCGACGCCATCTTCATCGGCCTCGGGATCTACTTCCTGGACGTCCCCATGGCCGTCCCGCTGGCCGTGTTCATCTTCCTGTTCTCGTTCATCCCGCTCGTGGGCGCGGTGGCGTCCGGCGCGCTGGCGGTCGTCGTCGCGCTGGTGACGCAGGGCGTGTTCACGGCGGTCATGACCCTGCTGGTGGTCCTGGCGGTCCAGCAGATCGAGGGCCATGTCCTGCAGCCGTTCATCCTGGGCCGCGCGGTGCGGGTGCACCCGTTGGCGGTGGTGCTGTCGGTCGCGGCCGGCGGCATGGTCGCGGGCATCGGCGGCGCGGTGGTGGCCGTACCGCTGGTGGCGGTGACGAACACGGTGGTGGGCTATCTGAAGGCCTATGCGGAGGAGCAGGCTCTTCTCGCGAGCCAAGAGGATTCAGCGCCTGGGGGTCCCCCCTGCTCGAAGAGCTCGGGGGACTTCGAGGGCGAGGCCGTCCGGGCCGAGGCGGGGTCCGCGGTCGCGGCGCCCAGGGACGCCCAGGAAAGCACCGGGGGCCTCGCCCACCAGGAGTGAGCGAGGCCCCGGCTCAGCACGGCCGAATTACTCGGAGAGCACCGCTTCCGCCTCCAGGGTCACCCCGACCGCCTGGACGACCGAGGCGATCTTGAAGGACTCCTGGATGACCTCACGGTCGACGCCCGCCTTGCGCAGCACCTGCTCGTGCGAGTCGAGGCACATTCCGCAGCCGTTGATCGCGGAGACCGCGAAGGACCACAGCTCGAAGTCGACCTTGTCGACACCGGGGTTGCCGATGACGTTCATCCGCAGGCCCGCGCGCAGGCTGCCGTACTCGTGGTCGGACAGCAGGTGACGGGTGCGGTAGAAGACGTTGTTCATGGCCATGACGGCCGCCGCGGACTTCGCCGCGGTGTACGCCTCCGGCGACAGGTTCGCCTTCGCCTCGGGCTCCAGCTCGCGCAGGACGATGGGGGAGCGGGAGGCGATGGCGGTCGCCAGCACCGTGCCCCACAGCTGCTGCGCCGGCAGGTCCGAGTTGCCGATGACCGAGCCCAGGTTGAGCTTCAGGTCCTTGGCGTAGTCCGGTATGCGGGACTTGAGGGAGTCGAGGGACAACTCACTCACCGGCCAGCAGGGCGACCGGGTCCAGCGTCTCGTCGCCCTTGCTCCAGTTGCACGGGCACAGCTCGTCCGTCTGGAGGGCGTCGAGGACCCGGAGGACCTCCTTGGGGTTACGGCCGACGGAACCGGCGGTCACCATGGAGAACTGGATCTCGTTGTTCTGGTCGACGATGAAGACGGCGCGCTTGGCGAAGCCGTCCTCGCCCTCGATGCCGAGGTCGCGCATGAGCTCGTGCTTGGAGTCCGCCATCATCGGGAACGGCAGGTCGCGCAGGTCGTCGTGGTCCTTGCGCCAGGCGTGGTGCACGAACTCGGAGTCACCGGAGAAGCCGAGCACCTGGGCGTCACGGTCGGCGAACTCGTCGTTCAGCTTGCCGAAGGCCGCGATCTCGGTCGGGCACACGAAGGTGAAGTCCTTCGGCCAGGCGAAAACGATCTTCCACTTGCCCTCGTAGGTCTTGTGGTCGATCGTCTCGAACTCCTTGCCCTTCTCCAGCGAGACGCAGGCGGTCAGTTCGAACTCGGGGAACTTGTCACCGACAGTGAGCACGCGCTCTCCTTGCAGCGAGGAAGCGCCCGGATCGCGGGCGTTTCCCTTGGGTTGGACGTTGTCGATGTTGGCACAGGGTCGATTGATACGGGAAATAGCTACACTCGGTCGTGTTGATCGGAGGTATCTATCAGTGACCGTGAGTAGCGTGAGCGGGAGGCGGCGCCAGCCCAGCCTGTCCCAGCTGCGTGCCTTCGCCGCCGTGGCCGAGCATCTGCACTTCCGGGACGCGGCCGCCGCCATCGGCATGAGCCAGCCCGCCCTGTCGGGGGCCGTCTCGGCCCTGGAGGAGACCCTCGGGGTCACCCTGCTGGAGCGTACGACCCGCAAGGTGCTGCTCTCGCCCGCCGGCGCGCGTCTCGCCGTACGGGCGAAGGCGGTGCTGGACGAGGTCGGTGCGCTGCTGGAGGAGGCCGAGGCGGTCCGTGCGCCCTTCACCGGGGCGCTGCGGCTCGGGGTCATTCCGACCGTCGCCCCCTATCTGCTGCCGACCGTCCTGCGGCTCACGCACGACCGGTACCCGGATCTCGATCTCCAGGTGCACGAGGAGCAGACCGCCAGCCTGCTCGACGGGCTGGCCGGCGGACGCCTCGACCTGCTGCTGCTCGCCGTCCCCCTCGGCATCCCCGGCGTCGTCGAACTCCCGCTCTTCGACGAGGACTTCGTGCTCGTCACCCCACTGGACCACTGGCTCGGCGGCCGCGAGGGAATCCCGCGCGAGGCCCTCAAGGAGCTCAATCTGCTGCTCCTGGACGAGGGGCACTGTCTGCGCGACCAGGCCCTCGACATCTGCCGCGAGGCGGGCCGGGCGGACGCTCCGGTCACGACCACCGCCGCGGGCCTGTCGACCCTGGTCCAGCTCGTCGCCGGCGGGCTCGGCTGCACCCTGCTCCCCCGTACCGCCCTCAAGGTCGAGACCACCCGCAGCAATCAGCTCCTCACCGGATACTTCGCCGACCCCGCCCCGAGCCGCCGTATCGCCCTCGCCATGCGCACCGGATCGGCCCGCGGCGCCGAGTACCGGGAGCTGACGTCCGCACTGCGCGAGGCCCTGCGGCCGCTGCCCGTACGGGTGCTCGACGGAACCAACTGAGTTCGCTTCGCAATCGATCAAATGAGTGTCGAACAAGGCGTTTTGAGTAGCTGGACGCTCCAACTTCCGTCAGCTGCAGACAGGTAGGAAATCCCCGGCAGAAATATGCCGCTGAACTGATACACATACCCCCTCGGTGCGACGCGTCAGGCGTCAGTGCGAAATGCCGATACGCCAAGGGGAGTGATGTCGGAGGTTCGGGATTCCCTTGACCGGGCCGGCTACGGACGGCTCGCGCACGCCCTCACCGTGTGCGGGCGCGAGGGATTCACGGGAGGACTGCGGGTGCCGGGCAACCCGGGCGGCGTGTTCCACCTGCGGGACGGGCTCGTGGTCGCGGCCGAGAGCCCCGGCGCCCCCGCCCCCGAGGCGCTCCTGCTGCGCTCCGACCGCATCGACGGCGAGCAATGGGCGGAACTGGTGCGCGAGTCCGGCGGGGCGCGCTGGCCGGCCGCCGGGCTGATCGCCCACGGCTACGCGGGGCCCGCCCAGCTCAGGGTGGTCTGTGTCATGGCCCTGCACGACGCGGCCTTCGCCATCGTCGCCGGCCAGGTGGACGGCTGCGAGCCCGTCACCGGCACCGAGCCGCACGCCCCGGTCGCCGTCGGCGAGACACCCGCCCGGCTGCTCCAGGAGGCGGTGCGCAAACTGGCCGCCGTGGCCGCGCTGCCGTACCCCGTGCGCCCCGACCGGGAACGCCCCCTGCCCGTGGCCCCGGCCGAGCGCGCCCGCACCCCGCTGCAACAGGAGCTGCTCGTCCATGCCGACGGCCGTCGCACGGCCCGGGACCTGGCCTTCCGTACCGGCCGCGGGGTCTACACCGTCACGGTGGAGGTCGCGCGCATGCTCGGCGAAGGGCTGCTGGAGTGCGCCGCCCTCGCCGACCGGATCCCCGTCCGGATGCCGGTGGAGGCTCCGGTCGTACGACACCGGGAGCCGCCCCCGAGCCCCCCGGCCCCGGAGCCGCCCCCCGCCCCCACCGAACTGCCGCGCCGCGACCCGGGCGCCAGCGGCATCACCGAAGCCCTCACCCCGACCAAGAGCGGGGCGAGCTGGAGAGGGTTCTTCCGGCTGCGGCACGGAACCGCCAAATGAAAGGCGCGAGTTGATCGCCGCAACGGTCGAATTCAGTCAGGAACGAGGAGTTGAGCACATGAATCACGAAGCCCTGGCGCGAGAAATGCGCGGGCTGCGCGAAAGGGTCACCGGAATTACCGACACAGCACTGGCCGCCGCCGACGGAATGCTCATCGCGGCCGACACGGCGGACTCGATCGACCCGGAGGGCCTCGCCGCGCTCGCGGCCGCCGGCCTCGGCCTGGCGCGCCGCACCGCCGAGGCCACCTCGCGCGGAGTGCTGCGCCAGACGGTGACGTACGGCAGCCACGGCTGCGTCGCCTTCTACGCCGTCGGCGACACGGCCCTGATGGTCGTGCTCGGCGACGAGGGGATGGACGTGGACCGACTGCACCGGGCCACCCACCCGGCCCTCGACCGGATCGGTTCGATCCTCATGGACAAGACACCAGAAGGAGTGTGAAGGGATGGCGACAAAGCGTATGACTCCGGGTTTCTCCGACCAGGTGATGAGTCTGGTCAAATCGCTCCGCAGCGACGCACCGGACTGCCTCGCGGCAGGTGTGGTCGACATGTCGACCGGGATGCTGCTGTCCTACGAGACGGTCGACAACCACCCGCCCGAGGTCCTGGACCTCCTGGCGGGCGCGACCCTCGACCTGTTCCAGGGGCGGACGGTCGTGATGATCGAGGACATCTTCAAGGAGCGTCGCGGCATCACCGCTGACAGCCACTTCTTCCAGGAGATCCTGGTCAACAGCGAGAATCTCACCCACCTGTTCATCCGCATGACCGAGCAGCAGGACGTCGTGGCCGTGATCGTCTGCCGCAAGTCGGTCAACGTAGGCATGCTGTTCGCCCAGGCCCGGAGGGTGGTGCGGGAGCACAGCCTGTGACCGCACGGGGCGTGGGCCCCTCCCATCGGGAAGGGGCCCACGCGACGGGGTGCGGCTACTCCGTCCGCAGCCCGTCCGGCCGCATCAGCCGCAGCAGCGGCGGCAGGCTGAGCAGCGTCACGGCGATGACGACCGAGGCACCCACGCCGGTCATCGACAGGACGCTCATCCAGTCCACGCGGACCGTGGTGTTCGTCATCCTCAGCAGGACCGCGCCCAGCGTCAGACCCACGGTGGACGCCAGCAGCAGGCCGAGCGCGATCGGGATCGCCGTCTGCCACAGCACCGACAGACCCAGGGTGCGGCGCCGGGTGCCGAAGGCGATCAGCGACGACAGCAGCTTCTTGCGCTCGCGCAGCTGCTCCAGCTGGGAGACCAGCAGGCTCACGCCGATCAGCACCAGGACGCAGCTGGCACCGACGAACAGGCCGGTACGGATGGACCGGAACTGCGTCGACTGCTCACTGGCCGCCAGGCTGAACACGTTCGCCATCGGGTCCAGCCGCGCGGCCGTGTTGCGCGCGTTCTCGCGAGCGTCCGGCACCGAAGGGTCCAGCATCACGAACACCTTCTGGTACAGACCGGCCGCCGCGCCCTTGGGCAGCGCGCCCGAGGTGATCAGCAGGCCGCCGCGCGCATAGCCGGTCGGGTCCTCGCGCTGCTCCGCCGACTTGACGCGGGAGGGCACCGTCCAGGCCGTCGTGTGGCTCGTCGTCCCCTCGTACGACGGGTCGAAGTACACGGTGCTGCCCGGCGCGGCGAGCTTCTTCGTCTTGCTGTCGTAGTCGCTGCCGAGGATCAGGAAGATGTCGCCGTTGCGGCAGGACGCCAGCCGCGCCACCTCGCGCAGCTCCGCGCAGCTGCCGACGGCGACGTCCAGCGAGGAGTCGGGCTCCTTCGCCCGGTCCCCGACCGAGGTCAGCGAGATGGCCGACGCGCGGCGCACGCCCTCGGTCTTCTCCAGCTGCCGGCCGGCCTCGGCCAGCGGGATGCCGTTGCCCGTGGAGACCTCCAGCTGAGCCCGGGTCAGATCGTTGGCGGTCTGCTTGGTGTAGTCGCCCTCGACCCCGGCGAACAGCATCTGCAGCGCGATCGCCCCGGCCACCGCGACGGCGATGCCGTTGACCATGCGGGCGGCCGTACCGCTGCTCAACTGAAGCCTGCGAACGGCCAGTTGCCAGGAGACCGAACCGGAGTTCAGCCGGGCCACCACGGCCTCGACGATCCACGGCAGCAGGGCGGTGATGCCGACGAGCAGCAGTACCGTGCCGCCGATCACCAGCCACTCGTTGAAGTTCCCGCTGTCGTTGCCCTGCCCGATCATCGGGTAGAGCAACGCGAGACCGCCCAGCGGCAGCAGCAGCCGCCACCACAGCCGGCGCCGCGGCGGCTGCGCCTTACGGACCACGCCGAGCGGTTCGATGACGACCCCGCGCAGGGCGAACAGCGTCACCAGGACGGCCGCCGCGGGCACGGCGACAGCGACGAGCGCGACGAGCGCCGGCGACGGGTTGAGGTCGCTCGGGAACACGCTGATGTCCTGCACCTTCAGCAGGGCCGCCAGCTGGCGCCCGGCCAGGAAGAAGCCGGTGCCGAGAGCGAGCCCGAGCAGTGCCCCGGCGAGCGCCTCGCCGCCGGCGATCCGGCGCGCCATCCGGCCGTCCGCGCCGACCAGCCTGAGCGCCGCGAGCCGGCGGTCCCGGCGCTCGCCGCCGAAGCGCACGGCCGCCGCGATGAACACGCCGACCGGCAGCAGCAGCACGGTGAAGACGATCAGGATGAGCAGCAGCAGAACCGGGTCCAGAGGCTCCTGGGCGTTCCCGGGGGAGGGCCCGAAGCGGTCGATGCGCTCGACGTTGCCGCCGGACAGATGGTTCCCCAGCCCCTGGGCGCCCGCGTAGTAGGCGAGTTCGGCGGGCCCGATGAGTCCGGACCGCTCGATGGTGCCGGTGATGCGGTAGGGGATGCGCTCGCGCAGCAGCTTGCCGGAGTCGGACTCGAGCAGGTTCTTCAGCGCGGGCGAGACGACCATCTCGCCCTTCGCCGGGAACTCTGTGATGCCCGGCGGCAGCGGCGCGCGTGCGCCCTCGGGCTCCAGGAGCCGGCCGCGGACGTCGTCGCTGCGGAACGTCGTGTCGGTGCGGCCGACGACGAGCGTGTCGTCCGCCTTCGGTATCACCTTCCCGCTGTAGGTGAAGTCGTCCCGGGCGCTGCCGCGCCGGTCACGCTCGTTCAGCGCGTTCGGCACCGCCGTCGTGAGCAGCAGCAGCGCCACCCCGAGCCCGACGCCGACCGCCGTCAGCAGCGCCCGGACCCAGCCCTCACGTCCGCCGGTGAAGGCGAACCGGACCCCCATGGCCAGATCCCTCGACCACTGGCGTGCGCTCATACGGCGCGCTCCATGTCCCGGGACTTCCCGTCCCGCACGACTATCTCGCGGTCGGAGTACGCGGCCACCCGTGCCTCGTGCGTGACCAGGACGACGGCCGCGTTGGTGGAGCGGGCCGCGTCCGTCAGCAGCTCCATCACACGCTCGCCGTTGAGGGAGTCGAGCGCGCCGGTCGGCTCGTCGGCGAACAGCACCCGCGGCCCGGTCACCAGCGACCGCGCCACCGCGACCCGCTGGCCCTGACCGCCGGACACCTCACCGGGCCGCTTGCCCTTCAGGTCGTCGACCTCCAGCCGCTCCATCCAACTCAGCGCGGCCCGCTCGGCCTCCTTGCGGGAGGTGCCGTTCAGCCGCAGCGGCAGGGCGACGTTCTCCACACAGGTCAACTCCGGTACGAGCTGCCCGAACTGGAACACGAATCCGAACTCGGACCGCCGCAGCGCGCTGCGCTGGGCGTCGCTCATCGTCGCGAGCTCCTGCCCGTTGTACGTGATCGAGCCCGAGTCCGGCGGCACGATCCCGGCGAGACAGTGCAGCAGCGTCGACTTGCCGGACCCGGAGGGGCCCATCACGGCGACGACCTCACCGGGGTGGATGGAGAACTCGGCGCCGTCCAGTGCGATGGTCGGCCCGTACGCCTTGCGCAGGTCCTGGGCGGTGAGCAGGGAACCGGGAGGAGGAGTCACTTGGCCACCGCCTCACGGAGCTTGTCGAGGCGCGCGGTGGTCAGCTCCAGCCAGCGCAGGTCAGCCTCCAGGTGGAACAGCGCGTGGTCGCAGATCAGCTGGTCCGCGAGGTCGCCCTTGCGCTTGCGGTCGGTCAGGATCCGCATGCTGCGCAGGTGCTCGGAGCGCTGGGTGTCGAGGATGTCGGCCGCGTTCCGGTGCGTGAGCAGCGCGAGGACGACCTTGGTGTAGAGGGTCGACTGGAGGTACTCCTCCGGCTTCTCCGGCGTCGCCAGCCACCGGTCGACATCGGTGATCCCGGCGTCCGTGATGGCATAGCGCTTGCGCTCGGGCCCGCCGCCCGCCTCGATCCCGTCGACTTCGACGAGCCCGTTCTTCAGCAGGCGGGACATCGTCGAGTAGACCTGGCCGTAGTGCAGCGGCCGGTCGTGACCGAACTTCTCGTCGAAGGCCCGCTTCAGGTCGTAACCGTGACACGGGCCGGACTCCAGGAGCCCCAGAAGGGTGTGACCGATGGACATGGCAGCACTCTACATACGGTGTATACGCGGTATGTATACGCGGAGTGTTTAGATCATGGCCCGGGGTACGGCCCCGCAGGTGGGGGCCGATTGTCACGGTTCTGCTACACGCCAGTCAGTCCGGCCCCGGGGGCCGCCCACGGCGCG
>NZ_JBIAWG010000005.1:44620-402390 GCF_042895285.1 Streptomyces sp. NPDC001406 | reverse complement strand
CGGAATCGGGCCGGCGCCCTTGGGCAGTCGTCCGGCGTCGGCGAGGGCTTTGCGCAGGAGGAATTCGATCTGTGCGTTGGCGGATCGCAGTTCGTCCCCGGCCCAGCCTCGGCCGGGCGGGGGCGGGCCCCCGGGGGAGGCGTGTCCCTTCTGCTACACGCCAGTCAGTCCGGCCCGGGGGGTCGTCCGCGGCGCGGAATCGGGCCGGCGCCCTTGGGCAGTCGTCCGGCGTCGGCGAGGGCTTTGCGCAGGAGGAATTCGATCTGTGCGTTGGCGGATCGCAGTTCGTCTCCGGCCCAGCGTGCCAGTGCTTCGTACACGGACGGGTCGAGCCGCAGCAGCACCTGCTTGCGCTGCTGCGGCCGACGCTGGGGGGCCCGGTCCCCGGAGGCATCCGTCACTGGTAGAGGGTCCCCGTGTTCAGGACGGGCTGCGGTGCCCGGTCCCCGCACAGCACCACCATCAGATTGGAAACCATCGCCGCCTTGCGCTCCTCGTCCAGTTCCACGATGTCCCGCTCGGCGATCCGGGCGAGTGGCGCCTCCACCATCCCGACCGCTCCGTCGACGATCTGCCGCCGGGCCGCGACCACCGCACCGGCCTGCTGCCGCTGAAGCATCGCGGAGGCGATCTCGGGAGCGTACGCGAGATGCGTGAAGCGCGACTCGATGATCCGCACACCGGCCGCCTCCACGCGCGCGTGCAGCTCGGCCGCGAGCTTCTCGGTGATCTCCTCGGCGTTGCCGCGCAGCGAGAGCCCGTCCTCGTCGTGGGCGTCGTACGGGTACTCGATGGCTATGTGCCGCACCGCCGTCTCGGTCTGCGTGCCGACGAACTCGGTGTAGTCGCCCACCTCGAAGACGGCCTGGGCGGTGTCCTGGACCTTCCAGACCACGACCGCGGCGAGCTCGATCGGATTGCCGTAGGCGTCGTTGACCTTGAGGACGGCGGTCTCGTGGTTCCGCACCCGGGTGGAGATCCGGGTCCGCGAGGTGAAGGGGTTCACCCAGCGCAGGCCGTCCTGCCGGATCGTCCCCCGGTACCGCTCGAAGAGCTGGACCACCCGCGCCTCGCCCGGCGCCACCGTGTTCAGTCCGCGCATCGCGATGACGGAGGCGAGGAGGACGAGCACGCCCGCAACCAGCAGTCCGGCCTTGGCGCCGGCCGCGGTGACCGTCGAGGAGGCGGTGATGAGGCCGAAGGTGACCAGCAGCCCGGTCAGCCCGAGCAGCAGCGCGAGTCCGCCGCCGATGCTGTGCGCGGTGAACTTTCGCACCCGCGGGGCGGGCATCTCGGGTGCGTCGTGCGTGTCGTGTGTGGGCATGGATGGGCCCCCCACTCGTCTAGCACCGATCTATCTAAATGATAACACTTTACCGCCTCCTGGCAACCTCGGGCCCCTTTCGTACGTCGGTTCCCATGGGATGGGGTGCTGATTGTCACGTCCGTAAAAGAGCGGATCGGGCGCCCTTTGTCATATAGAGCGGTGTTAGCTTTCTGAGCTGACCTGAGCCAAACACCTGTGTGACAGCCGAGACGGGGAGCAGACGTACTCATGGGACGAGCGGAAGAACGACGAGCGCGACAGCGCGGTGGCGGTGGCCACCGAGCGGCGCCCAGGCGCCGCTCGCCGGGTGGGGCGGCCGGGTCCACCGGCCCGGGCAAGCCCGCCAAGGGCCGCATACGCAGACTGTTCACCTGGAAGAAGATCCTCGGCACGTTCCTCGGCCTCTGCCTGCTGTGCATCGGGTCCTTCATCGTGCTGTACCTGGTGGTGGACGTGCCCGAGGGCAACGCGGCGGCGAAGCGGCAGAGCAACATCTACAAGTACAGCGACGGCAGGATCCTGGCCCGCAGGGGCACGGTCAACCGCGAGATCGTCGACCTGTCCAAGGTGCCGAGGAAGGTCCAGCTGACCTTCGTGGCGGCGGAGAACAAGTCCTTCTACAAGGACGTCGGCGTCGACTTCCGGGGCACCGCCCGCGGTCTGATCAACACGCTCTCCGGCAAGGGCAAGCAGGGTGGTTCGACGATCACCCAGCAGTACGTCAAGAACTACTACCTCAACCAGGACCAGACCGTCACGCGCAAGCTGAAGGAACTGGTCATCTCGCTGAAGGTGGACCGCCAGAAGTCCAAGGACGACATCCTCGCGGGCTACATCAACACCAGCTACTACGGCCGCAACGCCTACGGCATCCAGGCCGCCGCGCAGGCCTACTACCAGATCGACGCCGAGAAGCTGAAGGTCGAGCAGGGCGCGTATCTCGCCGCGCTGCTGCAGGCGCCGAGCCAGTACGACTGGGCCGTCGCCTCGGAGACCAGTAAGAAACTGGTGAAGAACCGCTGGAACTACGTCCTGGACAACATGGTCGAGGAGGGCTGGCTGTCCAAGGCCAAGCGCGACGCCATGACGTTCCCGGTGCCCAAGGCACCCAAGGGCGCGCCCGGACTGGACGGGCAGAAGGGCTATCTGGTCGAACTCGCCAACCAGCAGCTCGAGAAGCAGCTGATGGACCGGGACGGCCTGACGCAGTCCCAGGCGGAGAACGCGGTCGTGGACCAGGGCTGGACCATCACCCTGAACATCGACCGGAAGAAGCAGGCCGCGCTGGAGAAGGCCGTCAAGTCGCAGCTGACCGACAAACTCGACCCGAAGAAGCGCAAGGTCGACGGGAACGTCCAGGCCGGTGCCGTCTCGGTCGACCCCAAGACGGGCCACATCGTCGCCCTGTACGGCGGTGTGGACTACTACAAGCACTACTTCAACAACGCGACCCGCCGGGACTACCAGCCCGCCTCGACGTTCAAGCCGCTGATCCTCGCCGCCGCGCTGGAGGACGAGGCCAAGACGCAGAACGGCACGGCGATCACCGCGAGCACGAAGTACGACGGCACCAGCCGCCGCCCGGTCGTGGACCACGGCACCAAGGTCGGCTTCGCCCCGCCCAACGAGGACGACCACAGCTACGGCCCCATCACGGTCCAGAAGGCCATGAACCAGTCCGTCAACTCCGTCTTCGCGCAGATGGGCGTCGACGTGGGCATGGACAACGTGATGAGCACCGCCAAGAAGCTGGGCATGGACACCAAGGGCATGCAGGCGGTGCCCGCGCAGACACTGGGCTCCATGGGCGCCAGCCCGCTGGAGATGGCCGGTATCTACGCCACCTTCGACAACCACGGCGCGAAGGTGACGCCGTCGATCATCAAGTCGGCGGAGGCCAAGAGCCGTACGGTCGAGATGTCCGACCCGATCGGCAGCCCGGTGATCAGCCGCACCGCCGCCGACACGGTGACCTCGGTGCTGACGGGCGTGGTCGACGACGGTACGGCCAGGGATTCCGTGGCGAACAATCAGGCCCGCGACGGCCAGCAGGTCGCAGGCAAGACGGGTACGTCGGACAAGAACAAGTCCGCGTGGTTCACCGGCTACACGCCCGACCTGGTCACCTCGGTCGGCCTGTTCGGCGAGGACCCTGTGAGCCACGCCCATGTCCCGCTGTACGGGGCAGTTGGCGTGCCGCGCGTCAACGGCGGTGATTACCCGGCGAAGATCTGGGCGGCGTACACGTTCGGCGTCACGCACAAGGTCGAGTTCGACCTGAACGCCACCCAGGGCGCGGCCGTCGAGCCGACCGACACGCCGACCTGGTCGTCGTCGCCGACCGAGACCCCGTCCCAGTCGCCGACCTCCGAACCGCCGAGCCCGTCCGACACGCCGACGCAGTCGCCGACCCAGACCCCGACCACCCAGCCGCCGACCCAGACCCCGACGACCAGGCCGCCGACGACGACCCCACCGGCCACACCGACGGGTGATGTCACCGACGATCCGCTGAATCCCAACGTCGAGCAGTGACACACGGAGGGGCGCCCGGTGGAGACCGGGCGCCCTTTTGCTTTGCGCCGGGCCGACGATTATTTCTCGGTAATACCTCCTGACGGATTATGATCTTCGTTCAGGAAACGAGTTGTGGGCGATTTTCGGCCGAGATTCCGTGGGATGTGAAGTCGTCAGAAAATCGATTGACCTGGACCACGGGCATCGATCAAGCTTCCTTCTGGCAGTCGGAAGGGTAACCGGCAGCCATCACGCGCGGCCCTGACCAGGCGCGCGCAATTCCAAAAAGGGGGAATGCTGCATGCGTAAAATCTCTGCCAAACTGGCGCTCATTTCCGTTGCTGCAACGGCCCTTACGATGATTCCGCTGGCCGGCACCTCGTACGCGGCAGGCTGCTCCGGCGCCGGTTGCGACAACAAGGGGCCGAAGGCGACCGGCTGCGACTCTCCCGCCAAGACGGAGCGGACCGTCAACAACAACGGTCGGGTGGCGGAACTTCGCTGGTCGACCGACTGCGTCGCGGGATGGGTACGCATCAAGAACAATGCTGACCCGTCGGTTTACGACTCGACTGCGACGATCGAGAAATACAACAGCGACGGCAGGCTCTTGAAGTCCCTCTCCGTGCGCACTCCCGGCTACGGCAAGACCGACTGGTCGAACATGCTCGGCGGCGGGGAGTTCTACTACCGCGTCTGCGTCCGCTTCGACGACAACCTGTACCCGCTGGAGTGCAGCACGAAGTTCTAGCTCAAGGATTCCCGGCAGGCGTCACGCTAACAGCTGACGCCTGCCGGTTCACTCATTCGCACCCCGCCTGGCGGCCGCCTCGACGGCACACAGGCGAATTTCGGCATGCACTCATGAAGGAGGGCCTCTGTGGCCGACGAGATGGTGCTCAGAGCCCAGAAGTTCGTCAATCAGGTCTACGGCAGCAAGATCGGAATGACCGTCACGGAGGACGGGCGCACCAGCTGGAACACCATGTACGCACTCACGCGTGCTCTGCAATACGAACTCGGCATCAGCCCTTTGTCCGACACGTTCGGGTCCACCACGCTGTCGACGCTCAAGTCGAAGTACCCGAAGCTGAACGCCTCCACAATGCCGTCGGCCGACTTCTGCCGCATCATCCAGTCCGCGCTGTACTGCAAGGGCTACGACGGCGGCGGCATCGACGGCCTGTACAGCGACCGCGTGGCCTCATCGGTGGCGACGCTGAAAGCCAATATGGGCGTAGACAGCGCCTTTTCCGGCAGCAGCCTGGAACCCAAGGTGTTCAAGGGCCTCCTCAACATGGACGCCTACGTCACCGTCAACAACGGCTCCGACGCGATCCGTGGAATCCAGCAGTGGATGAACGGCCGCTATGTCAACCGGCAGGACTTCTTCATCGTCCCCTGTGACGGCCACCACTCCCGCGACGTGGCCAAGTCCCTGCTGTACGCCATCCAGTACGAGCTCGGGATGGCCGACGGCACCGCCAACGGCGTCTTCGGCCCCGGCACCCAGTCCGGCCTGAAGAACCACCCCGTCGCCGTCGGTACCACCGGCACCTGGCCGCTGCTCTTCACGGCCGCCATGATCCTCAACAAGCGAACCGTGCCGTTCGGCAACTTCACCGGGGACGTGAAGGCCGGCGTGGAGGCATTCCAGTCGTTCGCGGGGCTCACGGTCACCGGTGTCGGCGACTTCCGGACCTGGGCGTCCCTGCTCGTCTCCTACGGCGACCAGTCCCGCAAGGGCGAGGCATGCGACGGCGTCACGAAGATCACCCCCGCTCGCGCGCAGGCGTTGAAGGACGCGGGCTACAAGTACGTGGGCCGCTACCTGTACAACCCCTCGACCACGTCCCTTCCAGAGAAGGAGATCCAGCCGGGCGAGCTGGACACGATCAAGCAGTACGGGCTGCGCTGTCTCCCCATCTACCAGACGTGGGCACGGTCGGTGGACTACTACAGCGTCGCGCAGGGCGCCACGGACTGCATGAACGCCTCGTACAAGGCCGAGCAACACGGGTTCAAGCCGGGGACGCGCATCTACTTCGCGGTCGACTACGACGCGGTCGACGAAGAGGTCACCTCGTACGTCCTGCCGTACTTCCGGTCCATCAGGGACCAGATGGACCGGATGGGAAGCCAGTTCAAGATCGGCATCTACGGTCCGCGCAACGTATGCTCCCGTGTCTCGGCCGCCGGATACGCGGACACGAGCTTCGTCTCCGACATGTCGTCCGGTTTCTCCGGCAACCTGGGCTACACGCTGCCGGACAACTGGGCCTTCGACCAGATCGTCACCAAGTCGGTCGGCTCCGGCGGCGGCGCGATCGAGATCGACAACAACATCGCCTCCGGACGGGACACCGGCCAGGGCGACTTCAGGCCCGCCCCGGCCCAGAAGCTCGACATCGGGTTCAGTCTCTCCTACCGGGACGCGCTGACGGACGAGGCCACCGGTTACATGGCATCCATCGGGCGTGGAGAGGGTCCCACCAACATCTACACGCGCAAGCAGTGCCTGGAGACGATCCTCTCGCTCGACGACGTCATCACGTCGACGGCCCGCAGGTACGGCATGCGCAAGGCCCTCATCCAGACCTCCGCCTTCTGGGAGTTCTGCCACTACGGCCGGGAGGACGTCAACAAGGACGGCGGCGTCGCCCTCTACTACACCGGCGTCCTGCCGGACTGGGCCAAGGACCTGCCTGGCGTCGAGGCCGCCCAGGACAGCAGCACCGGCATCGGTCAGGTCCAGGGCCGTGTGGGCATCCTGGCGTGGAACAACTCGATACGGGCCGGCCTCGCCGACGGAACGATCCTCGACCCCACCGATGTGCGCCCCCGCCCGGACGCCGACCGGTACAAGATGTGGATCCGCCTGTTGCAGGACAACGCGTTCAACGTCCGCACCGTCGCCCTCGTCCAGATCTGGTGCGCCGACGGCAAGCAGGGAGATGTGGAGGAGACTCCGCAGCGCCGCCCCGCGCTCGATTACACCGACGGCGAGATCTACGAGGTCCTCCGCCGTTACCAGGGATTCGGGGGCCAGGCGGAGTCTGATGCGAAGCTCCGCATGCCCCTGTATGCGATCTTCGAGAAGTACAACCGCATCATCCGAGAGGCCTGACCCGTCGTGCTGGCATCCGATCCGTACACGGGGCACAACTCCGCGGCTGTCACGGCCATCATGCTGGCCGGTGCCCCCGCCCTCATCGGTCTTGTCGCCTACACCGCCGCGTCACTCGCGCGGTTCCGTCGCGTGAGGCCCACGCCGGCGGCGGCATTGCGAGCGTGTTCCCTCCTGCTGGTCACCGCGGCGTCCGCTGTCTACCTGTGGGGCTGCTCGCACCTCTTCCTCCTTGAGGACGAAGACCGGGCGCGAGCATGCCTGGAGGTACTGGGCCGGGAGAACGCAAGACGTGTGGACCGGTACATCGCCGACTTCGTTCCTCTGCGGTTCGCATGCCACCTGCCCGACGGACGCAGCTACAACGCCCTCGTCCCCGAGTACATCAACCCGTCCATCGCCGTCCTGCTGTCACTCGCCCTGGCCTGCGGCATCACCTCTGTCCTGCTCAACCGCAAGCGGCAGTACGCGGCAACCCGGAAGGAAAGCTGACCCGTTGAGCCCCATCGATCTGACCCGCAGACACGCGCTCACCACGGCGGCGGGCGTCGCCGCCGCGAGCCTCGGCCCCGTCGGCCTCCTCGCCACCCCGGCCGCTGCCACACCCCAGGCCGGGCCCAGGCCCGTCCCGCTCAAGGACGACGACCTGAAGGCCGCGCTGCGCCGCCTGGAAGCCCGCCGCCGCCGCATCCTCACCGGTCGCCCCTCCGTCAACGGATGGGACATGGAGAAGGAGATCGACGCGGGCGGCTCGATCTGGACCCGCGAGGTCCCGGGCACCCGCGGCCCGCTCACCCTTGCCGCCCGCGCCGGTGACGTGGAAACCGTCCTTGTCCATGTGGTCCGCCGTTTCCACTACGAGATCGACCAACTCGGCACGAAGGACGAGGACCCGGCTCTGCAGGGCTGGATCCACCCGGGCAGAGTTCGCGACAGCGGTGCCCCCGAGGCCAATCAGGCATCCGGCACTGCCGTTGTCATCCGCCCCAAGTGGTACGTGCCGGGCGCTCGTGGCGCCTTCACCGTCGCGCAGAACGCCACGATCCGGGACATCCTCGCCGAATGCCAGGGCATCGTCCGCTGGGGTGGCGACGACCGTCGCCCCTATGAGGGCCTGTTCTACCTCGGCATCCGGCCGGGAGACGGGCGTCTCGCGACCGTCGCGGCCAAGCTCCGCCACTGGAACGAGACTGCCGGAAAGGGCGCCGGAGTCCTCATCGACCCGTCGTCGCCGTCCCGGCGCCGTGTCACGGCACGTTACCAGTAGGTCCGTTACCGCCCCCGGCCGCGGTCGACTACCCGTCACCGGGACGCATGGACGCATAGGAGGCCGGTCCCCTCGTGCGGGGACCGGCCCTTCCAGCTACGTTCGGTTCAGTTCGAACCAGACGACCTTTCCGGTGCTCAGCCGGGTCGCGCCCCACCGCCTGGCCAGTCGGTTCACCAGATACAGCCCGCGCCCGCCCTCGTCCGTCGCCCGCGCCTGCCGCAGCCGCGGCAGCTGCGGCACGTCGTCGCCGACCTCGCAGCGCAGCACGTCGGTGCGCAGCAGCCGGAGGGTGACCGGACGGGACGCGTAGCGCACGGCGTTGGTGACGACCTCGCTGACCAGCAGCTCCACCGAGTCGGTGAGTTCCTCCAGACCCCAGCGGGCGAGCGCGCGCCGGGCCAGCCGGCGGGCCCGGCCGGGGGCCGCGTCCTCCGGCTCCAGGAACCAGTACGCCACGTCGCTCGGCGCGATCCCGTCGAAGCGGGCGGCGAGCAGCGCGATGTCGTCGTCCCGGTCGCCCGGACCGAGCATGTCGAGCACCTCGTCGCACAGGGCCTCGAGGGGCGGAGGGTGGTCGGGACCGGTCAGCTGGGCGGTCGCCGCCAGCTTCTCGCGCAGCTGCTCTATGCCGGTCCACACGTCCCGCAGCCGGGACTCGACCAGACCGTCGGTGTAGAGGAGCAGCGTGGCCCCGGCGGGCGCGTCCAGCTCCACGGCCTCGAAGTCGACCCCGCCCACGCCGATCGGCGCGCCCGGCGGCACCCGCAGCACCTCGGCCCGCCCGCCCAGGTGCAGCAGCACCGGCGGAGGATGGCCGGCGTTGGCGATGGTGATGCGGTGCGAGACCGGGTCGTACACGGCGTACAGGCAGGTCGCCATCCGGTCGCTGCCCAGGCGCTGGGCCTGTTCGTCGAGGTGGTGCAGCACCTCCTGCGGCGGCAGGTCGAGCCCGGCCAGGGTCTGCGCGGTGGTGCGCAGCTGGCCCATGATCGCGGCGGAGGTCATGGAGTGCCCCATGACGTCCCCGACGACCAGCGCGACCCGGCTGCCGGGCAGCGGGATGGCGTCGTACCAGTCGCCGCCGACCCGGGCGGTCTCGGCCGCGGGGAGATAGCGCGAGGCCAGCCGGACGCCCGTCGGGCGCGGCAGGGTCTCCGGGAGCATGGTGCGCTGCAGCTCGTCGGCGATGTAGGCCTCGCGGCCGTACAGCACCGCCTTGTCGATGCCCAGGGCGCTGTGTGTGGCCAGCTGGGCGGCGACCAGCAGGTCGTCGGCCTCGAAGGCCAGGCGCTCCGGGCGGCGCAGGAAGAGCGCGGCACCGATGACCCGGCGGCGGCCGCGCAGCGGGGCGAGGATCGCGTGCTGGCCGTCGGGGACGACCGACTCGCCGCTCTCGCCGAGGAGTTCGGGCAGCGCGGCGCGGGCGGCCGGCGCGTCCGCGAACACGGGACGTACCCCGCGCAGCACCTCGTTCAGCGCGCCGCCGGGCCGCACCTCGCACAGCTCTGCGGTCAGCGAGGACAGCTCCGACAGTCCCGTCGGCTCCGTCGGCTCGGGCTCCGGGGGCTGCACGGGCAGGAAGCCGCCCTCGGTGTCACGTTCCTCCGGAATCCGGTCCGTGCGCCGCAGCCGCAGCACGACGGGTCCCGTGGGCCGCTCGTCGCCCACCGGCAGCGGGTCGCGCAGGTAGACGAGGATGGCGTCCGAGAAGGTCGGCACGGTGGCCCGGCACAGGCCCATCACGATCTCGTCGAGGTCGATGCCACGGGCGATCCGCCGGGTCGCGGCGCCCACGAACCGCAGCCGGTCCCCGTCCCGCCGCATCGGCATCGGCCGCCCGGGCGGCAGCCCCCGCCCGGTACGGCGATCCTGGCCACCGGTGGCCCGCTCCTGCTCGGCGCCGGGCTGGGGCGGAATGCCCTCCGGCGTGGGACGCGGGCGGTGCGTATCGGTCTCGGCGGCGGCCGGCTGCGAGTGCTCGGGGCGGTTGACTGGGGGCTCCTTCCCCTTGCCGCAGGGCGCGGTCGTACCGGGCGAAGAGGGCGTCTCGCCGGTGCGGGCCTGTGCGGGTAAGGCGGTGGCGCCGAGCGGCTTCGGGGAACGCAGGAGCGCCCCGCGGGGCTCCGCGGGGTCGACGCCCGGCTGGGGGCGGTCGTAGGAGGGGGTGGGGTGCTCCGTCACGCGTGTCGAATCCATCCGTCCGGGGCTGCGCGCCGCGCGCGCAGTTCGTCCCGCAGAAATCCCGATACCCGGAATACGTGCCCCGGGAACGGAATTCCCGCGTGGTCAGAGGTTGTTCCTGTGCAACCGGCGAACCTTCTCCGGCCCGTGCCGGTGTTGCCCTCGTACCCCTCGCTCACGTCCTGCCGCCCCTCGGTGACGTTCGGTCAAGCCCGGCGCATGTTCCGGGAGTTGCTGTTGCGCACCCTTGCGGAGGACGATCCTACGGTTGTGGACCGGGGGCGCATCAAGGGTCTCATGAGGACACATGCGCTGGAGTACGGTCCCAGTCCTCCGGAAGTGAAGGTACAGCCCAGGACGGATCCGGGCGCCAGTGCTGCCAGCCTTCGGAGAACGGCGGCCCCCAAGTGCGGATCACCTCCACCACGGCTCGCCCCGCCTCCCGCACCTGCCCGGCCAGCCGGGCGTCCATCAGCCCGTCCCGCTGGGCCTGCGCGAACTCGTCCTCGTCACGCCAGTGCCAACTGCGGTCCGGGTGAACGGAGATGTCCAGAAAATGGTCCTCGGAGTCCACTCCGCCGTCCCAACGGGCCAGCGGCTGCTCAAGATTGACGTACCAGTTCTTGAAACGCCAGCCCGGCTCCCAGAACAGCCACACCGACCACGGCTCACCGGGCCGGGCCAGCTTCAGCACCCCCGTGCCGAACCAGCGGCCGACCTCCACGGTGCGCGGCTTGGTGTACCGGGACTCCAGCGGCTCCACGTGCACCGGCGTACCGTCGGCGAGCACCGGCTTCATGCACTCGGTGCCCGGCGCCATCCACACGGCGAGCAGGTCCGCGTCGTCCCGGACGACGGTGACGGGGCGTGCGATGTGGAAGCGCTCGCCGGCGTTCTCCCGGTACCGCCACAGGATGTGACTGCCGGGCGCCCAGTAGCCCGCCGAGCCGCCCGCTTCCTCGCGCTCCATGCGTCTCACCGCTCCGCCGTCTGCCATGCACAGATATTAGGTGCCGTAGGCATACGACGCTGCGGTGCGCGTCACGGTTCTGGCCCGGCGGGGACAATGGTCCGCCGGTGGTTACGGACGCGTCATACGCAGGACATCCAGCGCCTCGTCGAGCTGCTCCAAGGTGAGCTCGCCACGCTCCACGTACCCGCTCTCCAGCACGACTCGGCGGATCGTCTTCCGTTCCGCGAGGGCCTTCTTGGCGACCTTCGCGGCTTCCTCGTACCCGATGTACTTGTTGAGCGGGGTGACCACGGAGGGTGACGACTCGGCGTACTCGCGGGCTCGTTCCCGGTCGGCGGTGATCCCGTCGACGGTGCGGTCGGCGAGCAGTCGCGAGACGTTGGCGAGCAGCCGGATCGACTCCAGCACGTTCTTCGCGATGACCGGGAGCATCACATTGAGCTCGAAGTTCCCGGAGGCGCCGGCGGTGGCGATGGTCGTGTCGTTGCCGACGACCTGCGCACAGACCATGAGCACGGCCTCCGGGACGACCGGGTTGACCTTGCCGGGCATGATCGAGGAGCCCGGCTGGAGGTCGGGGAGCCGGATCTCGGCGAGCCCCGTCCGCGGCCCCGACGCCATCCACCGCAGATCATTGGCGATCTTCGTGAGCCCCACGGCGATGGTCCGCAGCTGCCCGCTGGTCTCCACGATCCCGTCGCGTGCCCCCTGCGCCTCGAAGTGGTCGCGCGCCTCGGTGAGCGGCAGCCCGGTGGCGCGGGCGACCTCCTCGATCACGGCGGCGGAGAACCCGGGCGGGGTGTTGATACCGGTCCCCACGGCCGTGCCGCCCAGCGGCAGCTCGGCCAGCCGCGGCAGGGAGGCGTTCAGCCGCTCGATCCCGTACCGCACCTGGGCCGCGTACCCGCCGAACTCCTGGCCCAGCGTCACGGGCGTCGCGTCCATCAGATGGGTACGCCCCGACTTCACCACGTCACCGAACTCCACGGCCTTGCGCTCCAGGGAGCCGGCGAGGTGCTCCAGGGCCGGGATCAGGTCGCGGGTGACGGCGGCGGTGGCGGCGATGTGCAGGGAGGAGGGGAAGACGTCGTTGGACGACTGGGAGGCGTTGACGTGGTCGTTCGGATGCACGTCCCGGCCGAGCCGCTCGCTCGCCAGGGTGGCGATGACCTCGTTGGTGTTCATGTTGGACGAGGTACCGGACCCCGTCTGGAACACGTCCACCGGGAAGTGCTCGTCCCACTTCCCCTCGGCCACCTCCGCGGCCGCGTCCTGGATCGCCTCGGCGAGGTCCTTGTCGAGCACCCCGAGCCCGGCGTTCACCTTCGCCGCGGCCCCCTTGATCCGGGCGAGCGCCTCGATGTGCGCACGCTCGATGCGCTGCCCGGAGACGGGAAAGTTCTCGACGGCCCGCTGAGTCTGCGCCCGCCACTTGGCCCCGACGGGCACACGGACCTCACCCATGGAATCGTGCTCGATGCGGTATTCACTCATGCCGGGTACAGCGACGGGGGCGGTACGGATGTTCCGGGCTGTGGGCCGCTCGGGTGTGCCCCCGCACCGGAATCGACGTGAACGTCGGCTGCGGAGCCGGTCCTGGAAGAAGTCGTTCGACTTGTTCGGCTTACGGCACCACTCAGCCCGTCCGGCGTTTGAGGACGAGGCCCCTCGGGCCGATGGGGTCTGGGGCGGAGCCCCAGCGGGGTCGAAGGGGCGGAGCCCCTGGAGATGGGACGGGTCGGGGCGGCGGGGGCGAGAAGTGTCCCCGCCGCGCCCGAGGAACTACGCCGGCCCGGGGCCCCGCACAGGGATGGAGGTGAACGTCGGCGCGGGCGCGGGATCTTGGAAGAAGTCGTTGCCCTTGTCGTCGACGACGATGAACGCCGGGAAGTCCTCGACCTCGATCTTCCAGACGGCCTCCATGCCGAGCTCCTCGTACTCGACGACCTCGACCTTCTTGATGCAGTCCTGGGCGAGCCGCGCGGCCGGGCCGCCGATCGAGCCGAGGTAGAAGCCACCGTGCGTGCCGCACGCGTCCGTGACCTGCTTGCTGCGGTTGCCCTTGGCGAGCATCACCTTGGAACCGCCCGCCGCCTGGAACTGCTCGACGTAGGAGTCCATACGGCCGGCCGTGGTCGGACCGAAGGAGCCGGACGCGTAACCCTCGGGGGTCTTCGCCGGGCCGGCGTAGTACACCGGGTGGTCCTTCAGGTACTGCGGCATCTCCTCACCGGCGTCCAGCCGCTCCTTGATCTTGGCGTGCGCGATGTCACGGGCCACGACCAGCGGGCCGCTGAGCGACAGCCGCGTCTTGACCGGGTACTTGGTCAGCTCGGCCAGGATCTCGTCCATCGGCTGGTTGAGGTCGATACGGACGACATCGCCCTCCGACTCCAGGTGCTCGTCCGTCGTCTCCGGCAGGAACCGCGCCGGGTCCGTCTCCAGCTGCTCCAGGAACACGCCCTCGGCGGTGATCTTCGCGACGGCCTGGCGGTCCGCCGAGCAGGACACGGCGATCGCCACCGGGCAGGACGCACCGTGGCGGGGCAGACGCACCACCCGGACGTCGTGGCAGAAGTACTTGCCGCCGAACTGCGCGCCGATACCGATCTTCTGCGTCAGCTCGAAGACCTTCTCCTCCAGCTCCTTGTCCCGGAAGCCATGGCCGAGCGGCGAGCCCTCGGCCGGGATCTCGTCCAGGTAGTGCGCGGAGGCGTACTTCGCGGTCTTCAGGGCGTACTCGGCGCTCGTACCACCCACCACGATCGCCAGGTGGTACGGCGGACAGGCGGCCGTACCCAGCGAACGGATCTTCTCCTCCAGGAACTTCATCATGGAGGCCTCGTTCAGGACGGCCTTCGTCTCCTGGTACAGGAACGACTTGTTGGCGGAGCCGCCGCCCTTCGCCATGAACAGGAACTTGTAGGCGCCGCCGTCGGTCGCGTACAGCTCGATCTGCGCCGGGAGGTTGGAGCCGGTGTTCTTCTCCTCCCACATGGTGAGCGGAGCCATCTGCGAGTAGCGCAGGTTCAGCTTGGTGTAGGCGTCGTAGATACCGTGGGACAGCGCCTTCTCGTCCTCACCTTCGGTGAGGACGTTCTGGCCGCGCTTGCCCATCACGATCGCCGTGCCGGTGTCCTGGCACATGGGCAGCACACCGGCCGCCGCGATGTTCGCGTTCTTCAGCAGATCCAGCGCGACGAACTTGTCGTTCGCCGACGCCTCCGGGTCGTCGATGATGCGGCGCAGCTGCGCCAGGTGGGCCGGGCGCAGATAGTGCTGGATGTCGTGGACGGCCTCCTCGGCCAGCTTGCGCAGCGCCTCCGGCTCCACCTTGAGGAACGTCCGCCCGTCGGCCTCGAAGGTGGAGACACCTTCGGAGGTCACCAGCCGGTACGGGGTGGTGTCCTCTCCCATGGGGAGCAGATCGGTGTACGCGAACTCAGGCATCTTCGCCCATTCCTCACTCGACAGACGGCGGCCCGTCGGCGCCGACGAGCCTCACCAGCGTAGAACCTGCCGTCGGCGCGGAACCTGTGAGGTAAGGCTCAGTTCGCGACGCGCGGGGTTGTCCACACCCCTAGTCGCGATCTATCGCGTTTCGGTACGCTGCTGCCGTGGACCTTCACAAGCACCCCCAGCAGGAGCGCACGGCGCCTCCCGTCGCCGAACTGCGCGCCTCGGACGCCGACCGTGACCGCATCGCCGACATCCTGCGCGACGCCCTTGCCGAGGGGCGCCTGACCGCCGACGAGCACGCCGAGCGGGTGGAGGGGGTGCTGAACGCCAAGACGGTGGGCGAGTTGGAGGTCTTCATCCGGGACCTGCCCGCCGCCCACGCGCGTCCGGCGGCCCCGGCCTACACGCCCGTGCCGCCCCGCCCCGCGCCGGGCGCGATACCGGCCGAGGCCGACGCCAACGTTGTCGCCGTGTTCAGCAGCGCCATGCGCCGGGGGCGCTGGCGCGCCGGGCGCCGCCTGCACGCGTACGCGATCTTCGGCACCGTCGAGATCGACCTCAGCGAGGCGATCTTCGAGTACCAGCACGTCGTGATCAAGGCGGTCTCGGTCTTCGGAGACGTCCAGATCCGCGTGCCGGAGAACGTGTCGCTGCGCGGCACCGGCGGCGGTGTCCTCGGCAACTTCGAGGTCTCCCCGCTGGATTCGGTCGAGTCCGAGGCTCCCGTGGTCTATGTGGACGGGTGGGCCGTACTGGGCAATGTCGAGGCGCGGCCGAAGCGCGGAAAGCTCGTCGCGGACATCCTCGACCGTGTTCAGGGCAAGGTCGACAGGACGTTGCGCAAACACCTCGATCGTTGACGGTTGTGAATCGGGCCGGAAACGGAAGGAATCGGTCCTCCTGCAGACGGCGCACAGGGTCGTGAACAAGCCGCCGCGCGCCTGCGGTTCGGAACGCAGTGCATAGGCTCGCGTACAGCGGGTAGGGCTTGCACCATCGTCTCTCGCTCGCGAAGCCGTCGTCAGGAGTAGACCGTGCTGCAACCGCCGCATTCGTCCCTGCAGGTAGCTGCCGTTCCGGCCCAGCGGGGGCCGGCGCGGGACAGGGACCAAGACGCACCCTGGCACACCGAGGCGGTGTGCCGGCGCGACGAGGCCGGCCTGTTCTTCGCACCATCCAAGGAGCCCACGGCAGCCAGGCTGTCGCGCGAGGAGGCGGCCAAGCGGGTCTGCGCGCGGTGCCCGGTGATGGTCGAGTGCCGCGAGCACGCACTGCTGCAGCCGGAGCCGTACGGCGTCTGGGGCGGCCTCACCGCGGCCGAACGCCGGGTGGTCCTGGCCCGGCGCCGCCGCCGTGACATGGAACTGAAGAAGGCGGCGCGGACGGTGACCCGCATAGCGCAGGCGGGCTGAGACATGCAGAGGCGCCCCCTCCGCACCAGGGGGCGCCCCTTGTGAGCCTCGCGCGCGGGCTACTTCGCCCTGTCGAAGTCGATCGCGCTGTACGCACGCAGCTTGCTCAGCCGGTGCTCCGAGTCGATCCGGCGCACCGTGCCGGACTTCGACCGCATCACGATCGAGTCGGTCGTGGCGGTCTCCGACCGGTACCGCACGCCCCGCAGCAGCTCACCGTCGGTGATGCCGGTGGCGACGAAGAAGACGTTCTCGCCGGAGACCAGGTCGTTCGTGGTGAGCACCCGGTCGAGGTCGTGTCCGGCGTCGATGGCTCGCTGCCGCTCCGCGTCGTCCTTCGGCCACAGCTTGCCCTGGATGGTGCCGCCGAGGCACTTCACGGCGCAGGCCGAGATGATGCCCTCGGGGGTGCCGCCGATGCCCAGCAGCAGGTCCACGCCGGTGCCCTCGCGCAGCGCGTAGATCGAGCCGGCGACGTCGCCGTCCGAGATCAGCTTGATGCGCGCGCCGGCCTCCCGGACCTCCTTGATGATGCCTTCGTGCCGCGGCCGGTCGAGGATGACGACGGTGACGTCCTCGGGCGCGGACCGCTTGGCCTTGGCGATCCGGCGGATGTTGACGGCCACGGGCGCGTCGATGTCGACGAAGTCGGCGGCCTCGGGGCCGGTGACCAGCTTGTCCATGTAGAACACGGCGGACGGGTCGAACATCGAGCCGCGGTCGGCGGCGGCCAGCACCGCGATCGCGTTCGGCATGCCCTTGGCGGTCAGCGTGGTGCCGTCGATCGGGTCGACGGCGATGTCGCATTCGGGGCCGGTCCCGTCACCGACGCGCTCCCCGTTGAAGAGCATCGGCGCCTCGTCCTTCTCGCCCTCGCCGATGACGACGACGCCGTTCATCGAGACGGTGGAGACGAGGGTCCGCATGGCGCGTACCGCCGCGCCGTCGGCGCCGTTCTTGTCACCGCGCCCGACCCAGCGACCGGCGGCCATGGCGGCGGCTTCGGTCACCCGGACGAGTTCCAGGGCGAGGTTGCGGTCGGGGGCCTCGGAGGGTACTTCCAGCTCGGAGGGCAGATGATGATTCTCGGTCATCGGAGCGCACCTTTCTGATACGGCGACGGCCGGATGAGGGTTTCCTCACGACTCTATCGTTGGGCAGACATAATGAGCAGAGCCCCCCACGGATGAGCGCGACGGACACCTGCGACGATAGGGGGCGTGGCAGGTTCGAACGGCAAGCAGAAGACGGTCCGGGACATGATCCTCTCCCTGGCCCTCATCGGGATCGCGGCGGGCGTGATCTATCTCTTCATCCCGCACGACGACCACACTCCCGACCTCAAGCGGGTGGACTACCGCGTGGAGCTCCTGACGGCGCGCCGCGCCGCGGCCTACCCGGTGGCCGCGCCCGAGGGGCTGCCGGACACCTGGAAGGCGACCTCCGTGCGCTTCCAGGGGGCGAACTTCGACCGCTGGCACCTGGGCTTCCAGAACCCCGACGGTGAGTACGTGCAGGTCGAGCAGTCGACTCAGAAGCGCGCCGAGTTCATCGACGAGGCCAGCCAGGGCGCGAGCGCGACCAAGGTCACCGAGCGGATCGGCGACCGCACCTGGACGCGCTACACCGGCGGCCGCTACGACGCCCTCGTACTGCAGGACACGCCCGGTTCCACGACGGTGGTGGCCGGTACGGCGTCGTTCGCGCAGCTGGCGAAGATGGCGCAGGCGCTGAAGATGGCGTGAGTGTCCGTACGTACGTGAGTGTCCGTACGTACGTGAGTGTCCGTACGTACGAGAGAGGCCCCCGGCGAACCGGGGGCCTCTACGTGTGTGCGTCGCGCGTCAGACGGTGGTGATGACGTCGTCGTACGCCAGTCGCGGCGAGCGCGGGAACCAGGCGTCCTCGCCCGGCCTGCCGATGTTGACGACCATCAGCGGGGTGTGGTCGTCGTCCAGGAACTCCTTCTGGACGCTGGCGAAGTCGAGACCGGTCATCGGGCCGGCGGCCAGGCCCGCGGCGCGGATGCCGATGATGAAGTACGCGGCCTGCAGGGCGGCGTTCATCGTTGCGGAGCCCTCACGGACCGGGCGCTCGCCGAAGAACACGTCCTTGGCCTGCGGGAAGTGCGGGAAGAGGGCCGGCAGCTCCTCGTGGAACTCATTGTCCGCGGAGAGGATCGCGACCAGCGGGGCGGTGGCCGTCTTGGCCTGGTTGCCCTCGGCCATGTGCTGGACAAGGCGCTCGCGGGCCTCGGGGGAGCGGACCAGGGTGATGCGCAGCGGGGACTGGTTGAAGGCGGTCGGGCCGTACTTGACGAGGTCGTAGATCGCCTGGACCTGCTCCTCGGTCACCGGCTCGTCGGTGAAGGTGTTCGCGGTGCGGGCCTCGCGGAACAGCAGGTCCTGGGCGGCGGAGTCAAGAACGAGAGACATGCGTGAACTTCCTCGAATGCGTGTCCGGTCCGGGAAGGCCGGACCGGCTTACGCACCCGAACGTACGTCAATGAAGTTCAAGCTTCAACCAAAACCGGGGCGTGGTGATCCGCTTCACAGCTGACCAGCGCCAATGACTACGCCAACGGCTACTCGTCTGCCTCTTCCGCCGCCTCGGCCGCCTCCTCCTCGGCCAGCGCCGCGTCCAGCCGGGCCCGCGCCCCCTCCAGCCAGCGCCGGCACACCCTGGCCAGCTCCTCGCCGCGCTCCCACAGGGCCAGGGACTCCTCCAGGGTCGTCCCCCCGGCCTCCAGCCGCCGTACGACCTCGATCAGCTCGTCGCGCGCCTGCTCGTAGCCGAGCGCCTCATCCACCTTGCCGGTCATCCACTCACCCTAAGAATCGACTCGTACGGAGAACTCACCCTCGGCGACCCGCGCCCGCAGCGCCTCGCCCGCGGCCACCTCGTCCGGGTCCCGCACCACATGACCGTCGGACTTCTGCAGCACCGCGTAACCGCGCTTCAGCGTCGCCGCCGGCGAGAGGGCCACCACGCGTGCGTGCGTGTGCGTCAGCTCGGAGTCGGCGCGGTCGAGGAGGTGCCCGAGTGTGCGCCGGGAGCGCTCGACCAGCGATGCGACATGATCCGCCCGCTCGTCGACCATGCGGTGCGGATCCTCCATCGAGGGCCGGGCCAGCGCATGGGCCAGCCCGCGCTCCTCCCGCTCGATGAACGCCCCCACGCACCGCCTCGCCCGGTCCCGCAGCATGCGCACGCGCTCGAACTCCTCGCCCACGTCCGGTACGACCTTCTTGGCGGCGTCCGTCGGGGTCGAGGCGCGCAGGTCGGCGACGTGGTCGAGCAGCGGGTTGTCCGGCTCGTGCCCGATGGCGGACACCACCGGCGTACGGCAGGCGGCCACCGCGCGGACGAGCTGCTCGTCGGAGAAGGGCAGCAGGTCCTCGACGCTGCCGCCGCCGCGCGCGACGATGATCACGTCGACGTCCTCCAGCTCGTCGAGCTCCTTCACCGCCTGCACCACCTGCGGCACCGCGTGCACGCCCTGCACGGGCACGTTGCGCACCTCGAAGCGCACGGCGGGCCAGCGGTGCCGGGCGTTCTCCAGCACGTCACGCTCCGCGGCCGAGGCGCGGCCGCAGACCAGCCCGATGAGCTGGGGAAGGAAGGGCAACGGCTTCTTGCGCTCGGGCGCGAAGAGCCCCTCCGCCGCGAGCGTCTTCTTCAGCTGCTCCAGCCGGGCCAGCAGCTCCCCGACCCCGACCGGCTTTATCTCGGCGGCCCGCAGCGACAGCTGCCCGCGCGGCGCGTACCACTCGGGCTTCGCGTGGACGACGACCCGGGCGCCCTCGCCCACGACGTCGGCGACGGCGTCGAACACCTGCCGGTAGCAGGTGACGCTCACCGAGATGTCGTACGACGGATCGCGCAGCGTCAGGAACACCACCCCGGCACCCGGCCGCCGCGACAACTGCGTGATCTGCCCCTCGACCCACACCGCCCCGAGCCGGTCGATCCAGCTCCCGATGAGCCGCGACACCTCACCGACGGGCAGCGGTGCGTCCGCGGACGTGTTGACAGCCATGCGCCCGAGGTTAACGGCCGCCACCGACATCCCGGCCCGATCTTCGGCCTCCGCATGCGGCCTTACGATGGTTCCCATGACTGCTTCGCCTGGCCGCCGTGTCCTGCTCGCCGCCCCACGAGGCTACTGCGCGGGTGTGGACCGCGCCGTGATCGCCGTCGAAAAGGCCCTGGAGCAGTACGGGGCCCCGATCTATGTCCGGCACGAGATCGTCCACAACAAGTACGTCGTGCAGACCCTGGAGAAGAAGGGCGCGATCTTCGTCGAGCGGACGGAGGAGGTCCCGCCCGGGAACATCGTCATGTTCTCCGCGCACGGGGTCGCCCCCGTGGTGCACGAGGAGGCCGAGCGCGGCCGCCTCGCCACCATCGACGCCACCTGCCCCCTGGTCACCAAGGTCCACAAGGAAGCCGTCCGCTTCGCCAACGAGGACTACGACATCCTCCTGATCGGGCACGAGGGCCACGAGGAGGTCATCGGCACCTCCGGTGAGGCCCCCGACCACATCCAGCTCGTCGACGGCCCCGGGGACGTCGCCAAGGTCGAGGTCCGCGACGAGTCCAAGGTCGTCTGGCTCTCCCAGACCACCCTCTCCGTCGACGAGACCATGGAGACCGTCGACGCCCTGAAGGACAAGTTCCCGCAGCTCATCTCCCCGCCGAGCGACGACATCTGCTACGCCACGCAGAACCGTCAGCTCGCCGTGAAGCAGATGGGCGCCGAGGCGGAGCTGGTGATCGTGGTCGGCTCCCGCAACTCCTCCAACTCCAAGCGGCTCGTCGAGGTCGCCAAGCTCGCCGGCTCCCGCGAGGCATACCTGGTGGACTTCGCCGACGAGATCGACGAGGCCTGGTTGGACGGCGTGACCACGGTCGGCGTCACCTCCGGCGCCTCCGTCCCGGAGGTCCTGGTGGAGCAGGTCCTGGAGTGGCTCGCCGAGCGCGGCTACGGGGACGTCGAGATCGTCAAGGCGGCCGAGGAGTCCATCACCTTCTCGCTGCCCAAGGAACTCCGCCGCGACCTGCGCGACGAGGCGGCGGCCCTGGTCGCCGAGCGCGGTGGATCGGGTACGTCGGACGCGTGACCCGGCGCACCGCCCAGTACGTGACTGTCAGTCGTACCACGTAACGTAGAGCCATGCAGATCTTCGGCGTGGACATCGGCGGATCCGGGATCAAGGGCGCCCCTGTGGACCTGGAGCGGGGCGACCTCGCGGAGGAGCGCTTCAAGGTGCTCACTCCGCACCCGGCGACGCCCGACGGGGTGGCCGACGGAGTGAAGGAGGTCGTCGAGCACTTCGGCTGGACGGGCCCGGTCGGGCTCACCTTCCCGGGCGTGGTCACCGGCGGCGCCATGATCCGTACGGCCGCCAATGTGGACAAGAGCTGGATCGGCACGGACGCGCGCGCCCTGTTCAGCGACCGCCTGGGCGGCCATGACGTCACGGTCGTCAACGACGCGGACGCGGCGGGCGTCGCCGAGATGAACTTCGGCGCCGGCCAGGGCCGCCGGGGCACGGTCATCCTGCTGACCTTCGGCACGGGCATCGGAAGCGCCGTGTTCGTCGACGGCGCCCTCGTCCCGAACACCGAACTGGGCCACCTCGAACTGAACGGCCACGACGCGGAGAAGCGGGCCTCCAGCAAGGTCAAGGAGGACAACCAGATGACGTGGGAGCACTGGGCCCGCCGGGTCCAGAAGTACCTCGCCCACGTCGAGATGCTGTTCTCCCCCGAGCTGTTCATCATCGGCGGCGGGGTCAGCCGCAAGTCCGACAAGTTCCTGCACCTGATCGAGGGCATCAAGGCGGAGATGGTTCCGGCGCAGCTCCAGAACAACGCGGGGATCGTGGGGGCGGCGATGCGGGCGGCCAAGCACGGCTAGCGCGGTTGCGCTCACACCCGTCGCCGGCGCCTGACCAGCCGGATCCTCCGTACGATCACGATCACACCGGCGACGAGCGTCCCCCCGTACAGCCACCCGGCCTGGGTGGCCAGTGCGGTCACCACGCCCATCAGCTCCCCGGCTGTCCCCCCGCTGCCGTCCGCGACGGGCAGCAGCCCCACGGCGAAGGCGATCGGCACGACGACGGGCGCGATCATCAGATCGCTCCCGCGCACCCACAGCGCGGTCAGCACGCACACCGGCAGGAACAGCACGCCGTACACCGTCAGGGACGCCCCGAACAGCAGTTGGTCGAGGTAGCCCAGCAGGAACATCACGGCTCCGCAGAACAGCCCGCCGCCGAGTCCGGTGAGCCGGGGGTTCGGCAGCCGCCGCGAGGGCCGTACCGGGCGGGCCGGACCGGGGGAGGGCCGTCGTACGCCCCCCGGACGGCGTCTCGCCTGGGGCGGCAATGGCGCCGGCGGCGTGCCGCGTCGCGGTCCGTGCTGCGGGGGTCGCGTCCTGTGTTGCTCCACTGGACCAACTTAGGTCTGTTTATGTGCGGAATCGCCCCTCAGACACGCCGATGGGCAGAGCTTGGCCAACCGTTCGACGCGGCCGCCGGGGCTCCGCCGGGTACGCCGTAGACTGGTGGATCGGCCGGACTCCTGGCCCCCTGGCCCTCACCACATACGGGAAGTCGCAACGTGTCGCTCACGATCGGAATCGTCGGTCTGCCGAATGTCGGCAAGTCGACCCTGTTCAACGCCCTGACCAAGAACGACGTGCTCGCGGCCAACTACCCGTTCGCCACGATCGAGCCCAACGTGGGTGTGGTCGGCGTCCCCGACGCGCGCCTCACCAAGTTGGCCGAGATCTTCGGCTCGCAGCGGATCCTCCCGGCCACCGTCGACTTCGTCGACATCGCCGGCATCGTGCGCGGCGCCTCGGAGGGCGAGGGCCTGGGCAACAAGTTCCTCGCGAACATCCGTGAGTCCGACGCGATCTGCCAGGTCATCCGCGCCTTCAAGGACGAGAACGTCGTCCACGTCGACGGCAAGGTCTCGCCCCAGGGCGACATCGAGACGATCAACACCGAGCTGATCCTCGCCGACCTCCAGACGATCGAGAAGGTCCTGCCGCGCCTCCAGAAGGAGTCGCGCATCAAGAAGGACGTCGCGCCCAAGGTCAAGGCCGTCGAGGAGGCCAAGGAGATCCTGGAGAAGGGCGACACGCTCTTCGCCCACGGCATCGTCCAGGGCACCGAGCGCAACGAGCTCCTGCACGACCTGCACCTCCTCACCACCAAGCCGTTCCTCTACGTCTTCAACGTCGACGAGGAGGAGCTGGTCGACGACGACTTCAAGAACGAGCAGCGCGCCCTGGTCGCCCCCGCCGAGGCGATCTTCCTCAACGCCAAGCTGGAGGCGGACCTCGCCGAGCTCGACGAGGAGGACGCGCTGGAGCTCCTGGAGTCGGTCGGCGCCGAGGAGCCCGGCCTCGCCACCCTCGCCCGCGTCGGCTTCGTCACCCTCGGCCTGCAGACCTACCTCACGGCCGGCCCGAAGGAAGCCCGCGCCTGGACCATCAAGAAGGGCGCCACCGCCCCCGAGGCCGCCGGTGTCATCCACACCGACTTCCAGAAGGGCTTCATCAAGGCCGAGGTCATCTCCTTCGCCGACCTGGTGACAACGGGTTCGGTCGCCGAGGCCCGCGCCAAGGGCAAGGCGCGGATGGAGGGCAAGGAGTATGTGATGCAGGACGGGGATGTGGTGGAGTTCCGCTTCAACGTGTGAGCGGATGAAATATCACCACGTCGCTGACGTGGCAAATATGCTGGTCATAAGGGGTTGGGCGCCTGGGGCCCAACCCCTTCGTCGACCCTGTGCTGGATATTCTGACTTGACGTCAGGAGCCTTCAGGTGCCGTAGACGGTGGAGCGATGTCCGACGTGTACCACCCACACCACCAGCTCGCCGTTGTCGATCGTGTAGATCACGCGATAGTCGCCCACCCGTAGGCGGCGGCGGTCGGGCTGGGAGACGAGAGCTGTGGTGTTGAACCCCAGCGGGTCGGTCTCCAGCTCGGTCAGCTTGGCCAGAATGCGGAGGGCCATGTCTCGTGGGACCTTGCGTAGCTCGGCCTGAGCCTCGGGTCGGAAGACGGTGCGGTACTCACTCACTGCGCGCCAGCGTCTCCCTCATGATGTCCTCGATCGGGATGCCGGGCGCTGGGTTGGCCATGCGCTCGTCGATGATCCGGTTGATCTCGCGCTCTTCCCACTCCTGGTACTTGCGCAGCACCTCGATGGAGACGACGGCGGCGACCTGCTTGCCGCGTCGGGTGATCACGGTGGGTACGTCGTCCCGGTCGGCTCGCTCCACGACCTCGGCGAGGTGGGCCCGGACATCGCGAATGGACTCTATGGGCAGTGGCTGCGTCATGCGCCCAAGGGTACCGAGTGTCTCATGTGTACACAAAGGCTCATGGCTGCGCTGGGGTGCCGGGTACACCATCACCGTGCTGGATCTCTGCTGGATGCGACCTCGGGAAGGTATAGCCCCATCAGCAAGATGGTGCTGCCGTACGCACCCCAGTACAACGTCCGGCCGGTGGCCGATGACTGCCACGCAACCCGCCGCCACCGCCGTGGCCAGCACCGAGGGTAAGCGCAGTGTCGTGGTGCAGGGCCCGAAGCACCATCAGTCCCTGTCGCATGACCGGGTGAGCCCCCACCCGCCGATTGGCCCACCCCCGTGGCTTCGCGCAGGCGTAAGGCGTCCTTGGCACTTACCGTCACCCGGGGAGCAACTTCCGATCTTGTTGCCCGGTGCCAAGGAGGCGGCCATGGTGTCGCGAGAGTCGTGGGGTCGCCGGTCGGGGCGGAGAGGCCGGCGTGCCGTCGGGGTCTGTGCGCTTGCTTTGGGGTGCGTCGTGGGGAGCTGTGTGCCCGCCGTGGGTGTGGCGCGTCCGGAGGGGGACGCGGCCCGGCTGTGTGCCACGACTCCCTATCCGCCGTCGGAACCCACTCCGCCGCCGATCCTGTCGGGCAGCGACGTGTGGAGTTTCGTCTCCGAGCCCGGTCTGCACCCGATGCGGGTCAGCGTCACCGCGCACCGGCCGGGGACGGCTCCGGGTGGCATCTTCGTCGGGCCGTTCAGCGCGGACCAGATGATCGGCCAGACCGGGGCGCTCATCAACGACGACTCCGGTGATCCGGTCTGGTTCCGTCCGCTGCCCTCCACGAACCTGCAGAACGCCGACTTCAGGGTGCAGACCTACTACGAGGGCCGCGGGGGCCGGGGACGGCCGGTGCTGACCTGGTGGCAGGGCACCCTCGCGCTTCCTCCGGCGTACACGAACCTGCCGGCCGGCGCGCCGGAACCGGGCGGGTGCTACTACATCTACGACACCCACTACCGCCTGCTCAGGACGGTCTTCGCCCACCACGGCTACTACCCGGACGAGCACGAATTCACCCTGACCCGCAGGGGCACCGCACTGTTCATCGCGTCCCGGCCGGTGCCCATGGATCTCACGCCCTATGGGGGTCCGGAGAACGGAGCCATCGAGAACAGCGAGATCCAGGAGGTCGACCTCGCCACCGGCCGACTCCTCTACTCGTGGAACGCGCTGGACCACCTCGACCCCGCCGATTCCGAGGAGGCGGCCTCGACCGCGTCGTCGTCCGGCGGCGTGTGGGACGCCTTTCACATCAACTCGGTCGACGAGGGTCCCGACGGCCGGTTGCTGATCTCGGCCCGGAACATGTGGGCGATCTACGACGTCACCAAGAAGTCCGGGCGGATCCGCTATCAGATCGGCGGGAAGAAGAGCGACTTCACCTTCGGGCCCAACGCCGACTTCTACTGGCAGCACGATGCGCGGTTCCGGCCGGGAAACCGGATCAGCATGTTCGACGACGGCTGCTGCGACCTGCCCGACGGCTCCCCCGAGCAGCGCTCGCACGGTCTGATCCTCAACCTCGACTTCCGCGGGCGGAAGGCGACCGTGGATCGGGCCTACTACCACCAGCCGCCGCTGGAGTCACCGACCCAGGGCAACACCCAGGCCCTCGCCAACGGCAACGAGTTCATCGGGTGGGGCCAGAGCCCGTACTACTCGGAGTACGCGGGTGCGGGGAACACCGAGGCCGACGCCGCACGGAACCTGCTCTACGACGCGAAGCTGCCCGGCTCCGACATCTCCTACCGGGCGTTCCGGAACGAGTGGACCGGTACGCCGTACTACCCACCGAGCGCGGCGGCACGCACCGACGGCGGGCACAGCGTCGTCTACGCCTCCTGGAACGGCTCGACCGAGACCCGGGCATGGCAGGTGCTGGCCGGGCCTGCCCCCGACCGGTTGTCCATCGTCGCCCGTCATGTTCCTCGGGACGGGTTCGAGACCGACGTCAGCACGAACAGTGCCGGGCCGTACTTCCAGGTGAAGGCGCTCGATGCGCACGGCAAGGTCCTTCGTGCCTCCCGCGTCGTGACTCTCTCGGTCGGGTGAGACGAGTCGGGTGAGACGAGTCGGGTGAGACGAGTCGGGTGAGATGAGCGGGAGTCGGGTGAGATGCACCCGGGCCGCCGGCCTCGACGCCTGACCGTCAGATTCCCCGCACGGACGCCACGGTGAACGGCGACTCGGGCACTCCGGGGCCCATCGGCCCGCCCTTGTCGAACTGCGAGCGTACGACCAGCAGCCGTCCCCGGTCGCGGACCAGCGTGGTCGGGATCTGCAGCGCGGGGTCGGTGAACCGTCGCTCCAGACGGGCCGAGCGGCCGTCCGGCGACAGCCGCCACCTGGTGATCGTGTCGACGGCGTTGTGCGCGGCCCACAGCGTGCCGTGGGCCAGCTCCAGCCCGTCGCCGTGCGTCAAGTCGCCGCCGTACAGGGTGACTTGGCGTACGGCCCCGGTGGCGACGTCCACCCGGTAGAGGCCACCGCCGGTCATGTCGACGGCGAACAGCCGCTGCCCGGCCGGGTCGGCGACGATGCCGTTGAGGGTGAAGGCGTCGGGGGACCCCGGGTCCTTGACGTAGCTCAGGTCGTAGGCCGGGGTCAGCGTCCCGCGTGGGCCGCGGGCCAGGTCGGCGGGGGTGGCGCGGTAGATCACCGCGCGGGTGCTGTCGGTGAGGTAGGCCGTGCCGTCCGGGGCGACGGCCAGGTCGTTGACGAAGCGGGGCGCGTCGCCCGGCACCTCGAAGCGGGCGATCAGGGACCGGTCGCGCAGGTCGTAGACGTCGACGCCGGCGGTCGAGTCGATGACCCACAGCCGTCCGGCCCGGTCGGCCTTGAGTCCGTTGGCGGTGGCGCGGCCGTCGGCGCCCGCGGGCAGGAACACCTCCGCGGTGCGCGTCCCGCGAGCGGCGCGGTAGACGGCGCCGGTCGTGTACGAGCCGACGTATATGTCCCCGGTGCGCGGGTCGAGGGCGATCCCCTCGGGGTAGACGCGGTCGCCGGGGAGCGCGAAGGCGGTTGACACGCGGGGCGTGGTGGCCGCGCGCGCCGTGGGTGCGGTCGCGGTCGCGGTCACGGCCAGTGCGGCGGCGGCGGCGGTGGTGAGGAATGTGCGGCGGTGCATCGAGCGGGACACAGTGGTGCCTCTCGGTTCGGCTTCTCACGGGATGATGGGTATGAACTTAAGTTAGAGCTCTAATCATCGTCAATGTATTAATGCCTTGCAGTCCCGTGGAGGGTGCACCGACGCAGGGGCGATTAGCATGCGCAGATGACGTCCATGCCCGCCGCCGAGCGCCTCGGTTCCCACCTCAAGCGGGCCGAACAGGCCCTCTCCGCGACCAAGTCCGCGGTCCTGAAACCGGCCGGCCTGACCGTCGCGCAGTACTCGGCGCTGCTCCACCTCTCCGGCAACCCCGGCATCAGCGCGGCGGCCCTCGCCCGCCTGTGCGGGGTCACCCCGCCGACGATGAACACGGTCCTGAACAACCTCCAGGACCGTGCCCTGATCGAACGCACGCCGCACGAGTGGCACAAGAACGTGCTGGAGACGAGGCTCACGGACGAGGGCCGCGCCGTCATGGCCGACGCGGACGCGCGGGCCGTACGGGTGGAGCGGGCGCTGGCCGCGGAGTTCACGGACGAGGAGCGGACGGCGCTGACCGCGCTCCTCGCCCGGTGTGTCACCGTCCTGGAGCGGGAGCGCCCATAAGGCCTGGGGTGCTGAACGGCGTCGGGTCCGTGACCCAGCCGGCCGCGAGCACCAGACGCGTCTCCCGGTGCACGGCGAGGAACCCGAAGGGCCGGTCGAACGCCACCTGGACGACGGTGGTCTCGTAGCGGTACCGCGGAGGGCCGCTGCCCGCCACGGGCATCACGGCCGTCACCGCGGCGGCGCGGAACCCGAGGGCGCCGAACTGGGCGACCGCCGACTGCCGGGCCGCCCCGACGGCGAGCGGGGAACCGCTGATCCCCGGAAAGTGCCCCTGCCGGGTGTCCCGCGCCGTCGTGAGCCCGAACAGGCGGTGCAGGGCCAGCAGATCGTGGTCCGCCTTCACCTCGTACGCCACCGTCCTGATGTCCAGCGTCGTCGGCTCCGGGGTGAGGGCGGGCCGCCGCTCCACGCGCAGGCCCGGTCCCGCGTCCCCGTACGGGAGGCGGCCGCCCCCGACGACCAAAAGCGCCCGCTCCAGGATGCCGACGCCCGCCCTCAGCACCTGCCCGGGGGCCATCCGCTCCTCGCCGAGCAGCAGGTGGACGTCGATGCCGTTGTCGCCGGGCACCTTCAGCGAGGTGACCAAGCCCTCGGGTGCGCTCGTCACACCGACCCGGTCCGGCCGCACACTCCTGCGGTACAGCCCGAGCAGCGTACGGCCCTGCCACGGCCCGGCGGTCGGCCGCAACGGCAGTTCCCTGAACGGGCGCGGCCAGTTCGTGCGCAGGGCGAGCGCGCAGGCGAGCACCATCCTGGCGTCCTCCGACAGCTCGACCGGCATCCGCTCGATCAGCCCGCCCGTCCGCTTCGCCGCCCAGGCGTCCAGCGCCTTCTGGGAGGCGGCGAGTTCGTGGGTGAGCACGCCGTGCGCCTCGGCGGGCAGCCCCGCATGCCACTCCTCCCGCAGCTCCAGCGCGCGGTCCGTCCACAGGCCGAGCGCGGAGTCCAGGCCGGGCATGGCCTCCATCGCGGCCAGCAACTCCCGTGCCGCGCCCGCCGCTTGCCCGGCGGGCAGCCCGAGCGCCTCCGCCAGCTCGGCCCGCGCCGGGCCCCCGGCCCCGTCGGCCAGGAAGGCCAGCAGCGGCCACACCCCGGCGGCCGAGAACACCGTGCCCTGCTCCGCGACCCCTGCCCAGCGCGCGGTCAGTCCGTTCACCGCCCGCACGGTCGCATGTGTGACCCGCATTCCACCCCCGTCGGCAGCGCGCTTACCATGCGCCCAGTCGTACGTCAGTTCAGCGTCACCGCCGCCCGACCCAGGAGCACGGTACCCGTGTCCATACCCCCGCCTCCCGGCCCCCACCAGCCCGAAGGACAGCACCCGTCGTATCCGCAGGGCCCTTACGAGCAGGGGCCGTACGGGCAGGGCCCCTACGCCCAGGGCCCGTACGGCGGACTGCCGTACCAGCCCTGGTCTCAGGGCTACAGCCCCTTCAACCGGCCGGCGCCCGTCAACGGGCTCGCCATCGCCGCCCTCGTGCTCGGCATCCTCTGCTTCCTGCCGGGAGTGGGACTGGTCCTCGGGATCGTCGCGCTGGTCCAGATCAGAAAGCGGGGTGAGCGCGGCAGGGGGCTGGCGATCAGTGGCTCCGTGCTGTCCGGGATCGGGCTCGCGTTGTGGGTGCTGGCGCTCGCCACCGGCGGGGCCTTTGACTTCTGGGAGGGCTTCAAGGAGGGCGCGCGTGGCGGCGCGAGCCTGTCGCTGGCCAAGGGAGAGTGCTTCAACGCGCCCGGCGGCTCGCTGTCCGGCGAGACGGACGACGTCGACAAGGTGTCCTGCGACCGCGCGCACGACGGCGAGGTGTTCGCCTCCTTCAGGCTGAAGGGCCGCTCCTACCCGGGCGACGGCCCGGTCACCAAGGCGGCCGACGAGCGTTGCTACGGGCTCCAGGACAGCTACGCGATGGACGGCTGGGCCGTCCCCTCCGACGTCGACGTCTACTACCTCACCCCGACCCGGGACAGCTGGAGCCTGGGCGACCGCGAGGTCACCTGCGTGTTCGGCAACACCGTCGAGGGCAAGAACCTGACCGGCTCGCTGCGCAACGACGAGACCGTCCTCGACGCGGACCAGGTCGCCTATCTGAAGGCGGCTCATGTGCTCAACGCCGCCATGGACAGCGCACCGGACGCGGAGTACGTCGAGGACGACCTGCCCGGGCACAAGGCGTGGGCGGGCCGGGTCGAGGTGGCGCTCGCCGCGCAGGCCGGGATGCTGCGCGGCCACTCGTGGCCGGCGGACGCGAAGAAGCCGGTCGCCACGTTGGTCGTGGAGATCGACAAGTCCCGCGCCGAGTGGGCGAAGGCCGCCGCGGCCGACGACGCCGACACCTTCTACGCGCACTACGACAAGGGCTTCAAGCTGCTCGACCGGAACAAGACGGTCACCGCCCGCAAGGCTCTGGGCCTGGCCACGACCCCGCCGTCCTACGAAGACGACAGCGGCGGCTCCGACAGCGGGGGAGACGGCGGCGGTATGGAGGTGTGATCGCGGCTATAGCGGGGAGAAAGTGCCTGCGTAAAGCCCTCGCGAGCCACAAGTCATCACATCGAGTGATTCTCTGGCCTTTGCTTGCACGGCACAACCCACGGTTGCCACTCTGTTGCTGTCTGTACAATCTGATGGGAGCGGCCAGTGACTTTCGGTGAGCAGCCGGCGTATCTGCGTGTCGCGGGTGATCTCCGCAAGAAGATCGTCGACGGTTCGCTGCCGCCCCACACCCGGCTCCCCTCCCAGGCGAGGATCCGCGAGGAGTACGGGGTCTCGGACACGGTCGCCCTGGAGGCCCGCAAGGTGCTGATGGCCGAGGGCCTGGTCGAGGGCCGTTCCGGCTCGGGGACCTATGTGCGCGAGCGGCCCGTGCCCCGGCGGGTGGCCCGCTCCGGGTTCCGCCCGTCCGGTGGCGCCACTCCGTTCCGCCAGGAGCAGTCCGACGCCGCCGCGCGCGGCACCTGGGAGTCCGGCAGCGAGCAGACCGAGGCGAGCGGCGCCATCGCCGACCGGCTCGGCATCCGGCCCGGCGAGCGCGTGATGTGCACCAAGTACCTCTTCCGGGACGGTGGAGAGCCGATGATGCTCTCCACCTCCTGGGAGCCCCTCGCCGTCACCGGGCGCACGCCCGTGATGCTGCCCGAGGAGGGACCGCTCGGCGGCATGGGCGTCGTGGAGCGGATGCGTGCCATCGACGTCATCGTCGACAACGTCACCGAGGAGGTCGGCGCCCGCCCCGGCCTCGCCGAGGAACTGCACATCCTGGGCGGTGTGCCCGGTCATGTCGTCCTCGTCATCCAGCGCACGTACTACGCCTCCGGCCGCCCGGTGGAGACGGCGGACGTGGTCATCCCCGCCGACCGCTATCGTGCCGCGTACCACCTCCCGGTGAAGTAGCGCACACCCCAAGGGCAGTTGACCCCGTCGCCTCGCCGATCCGCGGGCTGTCCCGGGCCGTTGGAATCCGGCCGTTTTCGCAGGTGACCCCAGCTGTCCCAGGTGGGCCGCCGACCAGACGCACCGGGGCGCCCGGACGGCGCATTCATCATCGTGCGCCCCCGGGGTTCTGGCTGGTTGCGTACCTCTTTGTGAAAAGCCGTGTTCGCTGCGTAAAGGTTAGGCGTACGCTCGGGCATATGCGGATTGCGGTTTCCTCAGAGCGCGGGTCCATGGGGAGCGGAGGGGTGGGGCGCCATGAGTGAAGGGACGGTCTCTCTTCCCTGGCTCGTGATACGGCAGGACGACAACGGCAATCGCTACCGCGTGGGCAGGTACGCGACGCGGTCCGAGGCCCAGAAGATCGCCGACAGTCTCGACGACCGCGGACACAAGCAGCTCTACTGGGTCGAGCGCATCGCCCAGAACGGAGACGGCGGCACACGCAACTGACCCCGTCCGCGCTCCCGTAGGCTCCCGCCCATGACGGAACGGATCGTGGTGGTGGGAGCCGCCCTGTTCGACGGCGATCGCCTGCTCGCCGCGCGCCGCAGCGCGCCCCCCGAGCTGGCCGGCCGCTGGGAGCTGCCCGGCGGCAAGGTCGAACCCGGCGAGAGTCCCGAGGCCGCCCTCGTGCGCGAACTGCGCGAGGAGCTCGGCGTCGAGACCGAGGCCGTCGAGCGCGTCCCGGGGGAGTGGCCGCTGAAACCCCCGTACGTGCTCCACGTGTGGACCGCCCGCCTGCGCCCCGGCTCCGCCGACCCCAAGCCCCTCCAGGACCACGACGAACTGCGCTGGCTCGCCCCCGCTGAGATCTGGTCCGTGGACTGGCTCGACCAGGACGTCGCCGCCGTACGACAGCTGGAGACCCGCCCGGAGGCGGGAGCGGGCTGAGATTCCCTACGCCGTTCGTGCCACACTGCGCCCCTCCGGGCGGTACTGCGCCCCGGATATCGGGTATGTGTCGATTAACACTACGAAACCGGACATGGGTGGGCTCGCTTGCCTGGGAAGTGATCGGGCGTGATCGACACCGAAGGCGACTGTGCCGAATGGACCTTCCCCGCGGATCCCGGTGCTGTGCGCACCGCCCGCACAGCGGTCCGGGCCCAGTTGCTCGGCTGGGGGCTGGATGCCCTCGCGGACATGACGGCGCTGCTGGTCAGCGAGTTGGTGACAAACTCGCTCCGGCATGCCACCGGCCCCATCGGCGTACGCCTCGTACGCCCCAGTGGCCTCGGCGACACCCTCCTGGTCGAGGTGTCGGACCCGCTGCCCGATCCGCCGCACGAACGGGTCCACCATCTCGAGGACGAGAGCGGCCGCGGCATCCAACTGGTCGCCAGTTCCTCGCGCCGCTGGGGCACACGGCCCGGCGACAACGGCAAGACGGTCTGGTTCGAGCTCGCGGTTCCCGGTTGAACCGCGAGCCGCAGGGGGGACCAGGGGTGTTACAGCCCCCTTCCGCCGTCCATGGAACGACACTGGCCGGTGACCATTGCCGGAGTCTGTGGTTCGAGGGCGTGTTCCCTGGTTAGAAGACTGGGAGTGTTGTCGCGGTCCGGTCCGAAAACCGCTTGGGCCGACCTGTGATCGTGAACACCGTGTCGTGCGGCGCCGTAGTGCTGGATACTGCGGGCAGCCGCCTCCGGTGACCGGTGCCGGACGCGGTGAGCTGGAGGGGACGGTTCGCGTGAGCGAGATACCAGCGAAGGCCACGGAGTCCGAGGACCCGTCGGACGGCGCGAGGGCGGGGGGCGTGGATTCTGCCGCGGCTCCCGGAGACGCCATGTGGCAGGTCAGTCCGCCCGGCTCCATGTACGACTACATCAAGGTCGCGTCCTTCTCCATCGGCCCCGGCGGGCTCGTCGACCAGTGGAGCCTGCGCGCCGAGCAGCTCTTCGGCATCCCCGCCGAGCGTGCCGTCGGCATGGACCCCATCGAGGCCTTCATCGACCCCGATCTGCGCGAGCGGGGCCAGCGCAAGATGGCCGAGATCCTCGACGGGCGGGAGTGGACCGGGGTGGTCCCCTTCCGGATGCCGGACACGGCGGACGCGGAGCGCGGGGAGGAAGCCCTCGCCGAGGTCTACGTCATGCCGACCCGGACCGCCGAGGGCGACCGGGCCGCCGTCTGCATCGTGGTCGACGTCCGCACCCTGCGCAGCATCGAAACCGACCTCGCCGCCTCGCAGGCAATTTTCGGTCAATCTCCTTTCGGCTTCCTGCTGATCGACCCCGACCTGCGGGTCCGCCGCGCCAACATGCGGTTCGCCTCGATCTTCGGCGGTACACCGGACGACCACCGGGGCAAGGGAGTCCACGACTACCTGCCGCGGAGCGAGGCCGAGCGGGTCGCCGCCACCCTGCGCCGGGTCCTGGAGACCGGTAACTCCATCACGGACATGCACGTCACGGGCTTCGTGCCCGGGTCCGAGGAGCGTCGGCACTGGTCCATCAACCTCTATCGCGTGCACAGCGGCAGCGGCCGGCCCATCGGCATCGCCTGGCTGGGCACCGACATCACGGCCCGCCGTGCGGCGGCCCGCGAGGCGGCGGCCGCGCGGCGAAATCTCGCCCTTCTCAACGAGGCGGGCGCCCGCATAGGCAACTCCCTGGATCTGGAGACGACGGCCCGCGAACTCCTCGACGTCGTCGTGCCCGGCTTCTGCGACCTCGCCACCGTCGACCTCTATCAGGGCCTCCTGGCCGGCGACGAGACCCCGCCAGGGCTGGCCGACGGCAGCGCGGAACTGCGCCGGGTCGCCTACGCCAGCGCGGTCTCCGACGCGCCGTTCGTCGGCGGCGGCTCACCGGTCGCGGTCGGCGCGGTCCACCACTACTCCTTCAACTCGCCCTGCGCGGGCGCCCTGCGCACCGCCCGCCCGCAGAACGTCCCCGCCGAGGAGGGCGGCCTCGTCCAGTCCACGCTGGCCGTCCCGATGGTTGCCCACGACACGGTCGTAGGGCTTGCCCAGTTCTCCCGGACGAAGGGCAGCGAGCCGTTCGGCGAGCGCGACCGGGACCTCGCCGTGGAACTGGCCGCGCGGGCCGCCGTCTGCATCGACAACGCCCGCCTCTACCGTCGCGAGCACGAGCGCGCGCTGATACTGCAGCGGTCCCTGCTGCCACCGGGCGATCCCGAGGCGTCCGGCCTGGACATCGCGTGCCGCTATCTGCCCGGCAACGCGGCGACCGAGGTCGGCGGCGACTGGTTCGACGTGATCGAACTCCCCGGTCACCGCACCGCGTTGGTGGTGGGCGACGTCATGGGCCGGGGTCTGCGCGCGGCGGTGGCGATGGGCGAACTCCGTACGGCGGTCCGCACGCTGGCGCTGCTCGACCTGGAACCGGCCGAGGTCCTCTCGGCGTTGGACGAGATCGCCCGTGGCCTCGGCACCCCCGGCGGAGTCCAGCAGGCGACCCGCGCCGCCCGCCAGCCCCGCGACGCGGACCTCTCCGAGGTCTATCTGGCGACCTGTGTGTACGCGGTGTACGACTCGGTGACCAGACGCTGCACGTTCGCCAACGCCGGCCATCTGCCGCCGGTGCTGGTGGAGCCGGGCGAGGCGGCGCTGATGCTGGACGTGCCGCCGGGCATGCCGCTCGGCGTGGGCGGCGAGCCGTTCGAGGAAGTGGAGGTCGAACTCCCCGAGGGCGCCCTGCTCGCCCTGTACACGGACGGACTGGTCGAATCCCGGCACCACCCCCTCGACGAGGGCCTCCAGGCCTTCGTGGGCGCGCTCACGGACCCGGCCAGCCCGCTGGAGGACGTCTGCGACCACGTCCTCAACACCCTCGACACCCATCACGGCGAGGACGACATCGCCCTGCTGATGGCCCGCGTCCAGGGGCTGCCGGCCGACTCGGTCGGCGACTGGGCGCTGCCGCGCGAGCCGCGCAGCGTGGGCCGCGCCCGTGAGTACGCCCGCGGCCAGTTGGTCAGCTGGGATCTGGAGCCCCTGGTCGACACCACGGAGCTGCTGGTCAGCGAGCTGGTGACCAACGCGCTGCGGTACGGCGAGGGCGAGATCAGACTCCGGCTCCTGCTGGACCGCACCCTGGTCTGCGAGGTCTGGGACTCCGGCCTGGTCCAGCCCCGCCGCCGACGCGCCCGCGACACCGACGAGGGCGGCCGCGGCCTCCAGCTCGTCGGCCTGCTGAGCGCAGCCTGGGGGTCCCGGCGCACACCTCGCGGCAAGACGGTCTGGTTCGAACTCCCGCTCCCCGACGGCGAGAACACCTTGACGGACCCGGCGGAGGCATTGCTGAGCCTGTTCTGAGAACGGGCGGCGCCCGGGGCTAGTTGCGCAAGTCCCAGCAGGCCGGTCCCACTCCCGGGGGAGTCTGCGCCAGTTGCGCGTGTCGGGCCCGCCGAGGACCTCCCCGGCCAGGCCGCTCGCGCGATCGGTGGCGCCGTCGTACGGGTTGTCGTGTGCTCGTACGTCCCGCTCCGCCGGCTCCCGGGCCTCCCGGGCGAGGCCGTCGGCGAGGGTGTACTCACCGGCCTCCGTGGCAAGCAGCGGCTCCGCTTCCGTCAGGCGCGCGCAAGTTCCGGTCGGTGCTATTCCCGGGGGAGTCTGCGGCGGTCGCGGGTGTCGGGGCCGCCGAAGCTGGCCGGGGGGCCTCCGTCGGGTTCCTCGGCGAGCAGGATGCCGCCGAGGACGGCTCCGGCCAGGCCGCTTGCGTGGTCGGTGGGGCCGTCGTACGGGTTGCCGTGCGCCCGTACGTCCCGCTCCGCCAACTCCCGGGCCTCCCGGGCGAGGCCGTCGGACCGGCCCGCCTGCGCGGCGAGCAGCCGCTCCGCCTCCGCCAGGCGCGTGCGGGCCTCGGCGCCCACCGCCGCCCGGTGTGTGGCGATGAAGTCCCCCGCGGCGGACGTGGCGCTGCGGGCGGCCAGCAGGGCGGCCACCGGGACGACACCGGCGCGTCCCACCGCGAGCAGTCCGACGGCCCGCGTGATCCGCCGCAGGGCGTCCAACGGGTCGTACGGCCCACCGGTCAGCTCCTCCCGTACGGCGGCCAGGGCCGCGTCGGCGTGGGCCAGGCGGGCCCGGAGCTCACCCTCGGGAAGGAGCGGGGGCCGTCTGCGCGCCTCGGCGACCTCCGCCTCCCCGCCGGTCAGCACGGCCGGCACCAGCCCCGCCGCCTCCTGAAGCTCCGCGGCCAGCCGCTCCACCCCGGCCACGAGGACCTCGGCCTGGGCCACGGCCCCCTCGGCCGCGCGCAGTTCACGGGCCGCCGGCCAGCTGTCCCCGGAATCGGCCGTCTGGCGGGCCCGGTTGAGGTGGGTCGTGGCGAACACGAGCCGGTCCTTGGCCTGTTCGAGGTAGCCGGTGACGGGTGCTGTGGCCGAGGGCGAGTATCGCTCGCGCAGCTCGGCCTGCACGGCGTCGGCACCCTTCGTCCGTCCGGCCAGCGCCCGGAACCGCCCCTCCGCGACCTCCAGCGCCTCACTCATCCCCCCTTCCAGCGACCGCAGTTGATCGAACCCGGCCGCCTCCGCGTCCAGCCGCCGCCCGGCCTCCGCGCACCGCCCCACGATCCCGATCAGCGCCTGCCGCCGGGCCGACTCGTCCTCCGGAACCCCCTGCTCGTACCGCCGCCGTATCGCGAACGCGGCCGCCAGCTCGGTCTCCGCCGCCCGCAGGGCCCCCGCGAAGGGCTCCAATTCCTCCGGTCCGAACCGCGCCTCGGCGAAGCCGAGTTCCTCGCGGCTCGTGCGCACGCTGTCGTCCGCGGCGACCAGCGAGGCCCGCGCCTGCCGTTCGAAGTCGCGGGCCGACGGTTCGGGCGGGTGCGCGGACACCAGGCCGGGCGTCGTACGGCTCCGGGCCCGCCGGGTGCGGCGCAGATACCCGTACCCGGCAAGCACCACCACCGCGGCCACGACCACGAGCGGCAGGACCAGGTCGGCGGGAGAGGTACCGCCCTGCTCCGCCGCGGCGGTCACGCCCGCCACGGGAACCGGATCTTGGGCCCTGATCGTCATCCCCGGCAACACCAGCCACACGACTGCGACCACACAGCCCAGCAGGGCATGCGCCACCCGCACGGCTATGTGCGACTTGGCATGCCGGGGCCGGCCACGGATCGAGGATGACGTCACATTTCGGAGCGTATGGGCAGGTAAGCGGCTCCGCGACCGCTGTGGATGCGCGTGGGGGACGACGGACAGGGGGTACGGGATGGACACGGCACCGATACGGCCCACCGAAGGCGAGGTGCCGGCGGCGGAAGGTGATGCGCCGGGGACGGCGGGCCAGGATGCCGGTGCGGGCGCCGGTCCCCGCGTGCGGCGTCGGCGGTGGGTCACGTGGGCGCGGCGAGCGGTGCTCGCGGTGGTCCTTGCCGTCGTCCTGCCCCTTCTCGCCGCCGAGACCGCCCTGCGCGTGAACTACACCGGTGACCCGGCCGACGGCACGTACACCAGGAACAAGGACGCCATCTGGCTGGGGCACGCCTGGGTCGACGGGCGCAAGAAGGACGCCGATGTCGAGGCCCTCGCCCGTCGGCTGCGCGACACCGGCATCCGGGATCTGTACGTCCACTCGGGTCCCCTGGAGCACGACGGAACCCTCCCCGAGTCGGACTGTCCGAAGGCCCGTTGGCTGATCGCCGCCGTGCACCGGGAGCTTCCCGGCATACGCGTCCAGGCCTGGCTCGGCGACAAGCTGGCCAGTGAGTCCCCCGACGGTCTGCGCCTGGAGCGCGCCGGCACCCGCGCGGCCGTCGTCCGCTCCACCCGGCAGATCCTCGCCGCCGGCTTCGAGGGCGCCCACTTCGACCTGGAGCCCCTCCATTCCGGAGACCGCTACTACCTGTCCCTCCTGGACGACCTGCGCCGCGTCACCCGCGACAACAACGCCCAGCTCTCGGTCGCCGCCCACCAGATCGACCCGCTGCCCGCCTTCCACTCCTTCTGGGGCACGACCACGGGCCACCCCAAGTGGTGGTCGCAGGCGTACTTCGGCGAGGTGGCCCGCCGCGTGGACCAGATCGCCGTCATGTCGTACGACACCATGCAGCCGCTGCAGAGCCTGTACGGCGGCTATGTCGCCCAGCAGACCAGCCTCGCCCTGGAGGTCACCCCGGCCTCCACCGACCTCCTCATGGGCCTGCCCTTCTACCACGAGAACCGCTTCGGCCACTGGGCGCACGCCGAGACCGTCCCGGCCGCCGTACGCGGCGTACGCCTGGGCCTGTCCCGTACGGACGCGGACCGCTCGCGCTTCGGCGTCGCCCTGTACGTGGACTTCGCGGCCACGGAGGCCGACTGGAGGGCCTACAAGGAAGACTGGGTGCGGTGACCCGCACACGACAGCAACCGACCGTCGCCGCACTGGCCCCGCTCGCCCGGGCCGCCGTCGGCCCGGCCCGCACCCTCGTGGCCGTCACCCGGCTGCGCGGCGGTTCCAAGAAGGGCGCCTACCGCCTCGCCCTCGACGACGACACGACGGCGGTCGCCTACGTCTGGTCCCCCGACGAGGACTACTGGGACCAGCCCGACAGCGACCCCCGCGACCCGTTCTCGCACGCCTCCGGCCTCGACCTGTTCACCGCGTCGCACGCCCGCCTGTCCGCCCTCGGCGTCCGCACGCCCCGCCTGCTGCACGCCGACCCGGAGGCGAACGCGGCCGTCGTCGAGGACATCCGGGGCGGCAGCCTGGAGGAGGCGCTCCGGCACGACCCGGACGCGGCCCGCCCGGTCCTGGAGCGGCTGGCCGGGATGCTGGCGGCCATGGGCGACTGCACGGCGGACGCCTACGGCAAGGTGCGTCTCGTCGACAACAAAGGCTCCTCGCACGGCGGTTCCTGCGAGCAGCTCGTCACCGACCGCGCGCTGGCCGACATCGCCCAGGCCGCCGTACGCGACCCGCGGATCGCCGCCGCCCGCCAGGCGCTGGAGGACACCGTGCGCTCCCTGGCCGCCGAGGTCCGCCCGCGCGCCCGGTACACCCTGATCCACGGCGAACTCGGCCCGGACCACGTCCTCGTGGACGCCGACGGGAACCCGGTGCTCATCGACATCGAGGGGCTGATGTACTTCGACGCCGAGTGGGAGCACGTGTTCCTGCGGCTCCGCTTCGGCCCCGCGTACGACGCCCTCCGCGCTCCCGGCCTCGACGAGGCCCGCCTGCGCCTGTACCGGCTGGCCATGCACCTGAACCTCGTCGCGGGCCCGCTGCGCCTGCTCGACGGGGACTTCCCCCATACGGAATTCATACGCGGTATCGCGGAGTACAACCTGGCCCAGGCGCTGGCCCTGGTGGGACAATGACGGTCATGCACATGTTCTTGGTCGTCGCGGCAGTGCTGGCCGTGACGCTGATGGCGGTGTTCGGCATCGCCGGCATCACGACCGGCTGGGTGGTGCCGTTCGGCCGGCACCGCGTCCTGCGGCCGAAGCTGTGGGGGTACGGCCAGCTGCTCGGCGCGGTCGGGATGTCCCTGTGGATGTTCCTCGGCGTGTTCCCCAAGAAGTTCGATGTGATCCCGCTCATCGGCTGGTTCGTGTTCATGGGGAGCCTGGGCCTTCAGATACTGGCCCAGCGCCCCGGCCGTACCCCTCGGCCGACCCCTACGAAGTCCGCCTCCTGATCTTCGAGCCCAGCCACACCAGCGGGTCGTACTTGCGGTCGACGGCCCGTTCCTTCATGGGGATCAGCGCATTGTCAGTGATCTTGATCCCCTCGGGGCACACCTCCGTGCAGCACTTGGTGATGTTGCAGTAGCCGAGGCCGTGTTCGTCCTGGGCCGTGCTCTTGCGGTCCAGGCCGGTCTCGGCCGCCGCGTCCAGCGGGTGCATGTCCAGCTCCGCCACCCGCATCAGGAAGCGCGGCCCCGCGAACGCCTTCTTGTTCTCCTCGTGGTCGCGCACGACATGGCAGGTGTTCTGGCACAGGTAGCACTCGATGCACTTACGGAACTCCTGCGACCGGTCCACGTCCTCCTGCATCATCCGGTACTCGCCCGGAGCGACACCGGCGGGCGGCACGAACGACGGAACCTCCCTGGCCTTCTCGTAGTTGAAGCCGACGTCCGTCACCAGGTCGCGGATCACCGGGAAGGTGCGCAGGGGAGTAACCGTGATCGTCTCGTCACGGGTGAAGACCGACATGCGCGTCATGCACATCAGCCGTGGCCGGCCGTTGATCTCCGCGGAGCACGAACCGCACTTGCCCGCCTTGCAGTTCCAGCGCACGGCGAGGTCGGGCGTCTGGGTGGCCTGGAGGCGGTGGATGATGTCGAGCACCACCTCGCCGTCGTTGACCGTGACCTTGAAGTCCTCCAGGCCGCCGCCCCCGACGTCGCCCCGCCACACCTTGAAGCGGGCCTCGTAGCTGCTCACTCGTAGAGCTCCTCTTCGGCGAGGTACTTGACCAGCTCCTCCTTCTCGAAGAGGGCGAGCAGGTCCGGGCGGATGGGTTCGGTGGTCTCGCGGGTGAGTTCGATCTGGCCCTGGACCGGGTCGGTCGCGGCCAGGCCGCCGGTCGGGTCGGCCAGCCCGCACAGCAGGTTGACCGGGCGCCACCTGCGGTCCATCGTCGGGTGGTCCTCGCGGGTGTGCCCGCCGCGCGACTCCGTGCGCTTCAGGGCGGCCCGCGCCACGCACTCGCTGACCAGCAGCATGTTGCGCAGGTCCAGGGCGAGGTGCCAGCCCGGGTTGAACTGGCGGTGGCCCTCGACGCCGGCCCGGCGGGCCCGTACCCGCAGATCCGCGAGCTTCTCCAGGGCCTGGGCCATCTCGCCCTCGCGGCGGATGATGCCGACGAGGTCGTTCATGGTCTGCTGGAGTTCCTGGTGCAGGGTGTACGGGTTCTCCGGGGGGCGTCCGTCGTCCGCCTCGGGGCCCTCCGCGGAGAAGGGGCGCAGCGCCTCGGCCGCCGCCATGTCCACCTGGGTCTCGTCCACGGGCGGGCGGGCGCCCGCCAGGCCCGCCGCGTACTCGGCCGCGTGCCAGCCCGCCCGGCGCCCGAACACCAGCAGGTCCGAGAGGGAGTTGCCGCCGAGCCGGTTGGAGCCGTGCATGCCGCCCGCGACCTCACCGGCCGCGAACAGGCCCGGCACCCCGCGCGCGGCCTCCGTGTCGGAGTCGACCGCGATGCCGCCCATCACGTAGTGACAGGTCGGTCCGACCTCCATCGGCTCCGCCGTGATGTCGACGTCGGCCAGCTCCTTGAACTGGTGGTACATGGACGGCAGCCGGCGCTTGATGACCTCGGGCGGCATCCGCGTCGAGACGTCCAGGAAGACCCCGCCGTGCGGGGAGCCGCGGCCCGCCTTCACCTCGGAGTTGATCGCGCGGGCCACCTCGTCGCGAGGGAGCAGCTCGGGCGGGCGCCGGTTGTTCTCCTGGTCGTCGTACCAGCGGTCGCCCTCCTCCTCGGACTGGGCGTACTTCTCCTTGAAGACGTCGGGGACGTAGTCGAACATGAACCGCTTGCCCTCGGAGTTCCTGAGCACCCCGCCGTCGCCGCGCACCGACTCCGTCACCAGCAGGCCCTTGACGGACGGCGGCCAGATCATGCCCGTCGGGTGGAACTGCACGAACTCCATGTTCAGCAGCGAGCCGCCCGCGAGCAGCGCCAGCGCGTGCCCGTCGCCCGTGTACTCCCACGAGTTCGACGTCACCTTGAAGGACTTGCCGATACCGCCGGTCGCGATGACGACGGCGGGTGCTTCGAGGACGAAGAAACGGCCGAACTCGCGGTCGTACGCGAAGACACCGCTGACCCGTGAGCCGTCCTTGAGGATCCGGGTGACCGTGCACTCCTGGAAGACCTTGAGCCGGGACTCGTAGTCGCCCGTCTCGCGATGGTCCTCCTGCTGCAGCGAGACGACCTTCTGCTGCAAGGTCCGGATCAGCTCAAGACCCGTGCGGTCGCCGACGTGCGCGAGGCGTGGGTACTCGTGGCCGCCGAAGTTGCGCTGGGAGATCTTTCCGTCCTTCGTACGGTCGAACAGCGCGCCCCAGGTCTCCAGCTCCCACACCCGGTCCGGGGCCTCCCGCGCATGCAGCTCGGCCATCCGCCACTGGTTGAGGAACTTGCCGCCGCGCATGGTGTCGCGGAAGTGGACCTGCCAGTTGTCGTGCGCGTTGACGTTGGCCATCGCGGCCGCGATGCCGCCCTCGGCCATCACGGTGTGCGCCTTGCCGAACAGCGACTTGCAGATCACCGCCGTACGGGCGCCGCGCTCCCGGGCCTCGATCGCGGCGCGCAGCCCGGCGCCACCGGCACCGACCACGACGACGTCCCACTCCTGCCGGTCGACCACGGACATCAGAAGGCCCCACCCAATCTAGAAGAAGCGCGGATCGTCGAAGACACCGGACGCGATCAGATAGACGTAGAAGTCGGCGAGCGCCACGCTCACCAGCGACGCCCAGGCCAGCTCCATGTGGCGGGCGTTCAGCTTCCCGACGAACTGCCACGCCTTGTAGCGCACGGGATGCTTCGAGAAGTGCTTGAGCTTCCCGCCGACGATGTGCCGGCAGGAGTGGCAGGAGATGGTGTACGCCCAGATCAGCACGATGTTGGCCAGGAAGACCAGGGTGCCCAGACCCATGTGGCCCCACCGGTAGTGCTCGTCGCGGAAGGACAGCACCGTGTCGTAGGTGAGCACCCCGGCGACCAGGAGGGCGGCGTAGAAGAAGTACCGGTGGATGTTCTGCAGGATCAGCGGCAAGCGGGTCTCACCGGTGTACTTCCGGTGCGGCTCGGCCACCGCGCAGGCCGGCGGGGACAGCCAGAAGCTGCGGTAATAGGCCTTGCGGTAGTAGTAGCAGGTCAGGCGGAAGCCCAGCGGGAAGATCAGGATGATGATCGCCGGGGAGATCGCCCACCAGCTGCCGAACAGATCGGCGTTCGGGCCCGCGTGCATGGTCCGGCAGTTGTCCGCCAGGCACGGGGAGTAGAACGGTGAGACGTACGGCGCCGCGTAGTAGTGCGCATTGGCGAAGGCCCGCCAGGTCGAGTAGACGACGAAGGCGAACAGACCGGCCGCTGTGACGGCGGGGGCCAGCCACCAGCGGTCGGTCCGCAGATGCGGGGCGGCGATCGCGGCGCGCGTATCGGTGGGTACGCCGCCGCTGTTCATATGGGGTTCCGTACCAGTGGCCAACTCATGACTCCGGTCGGGTTCGGGTGAGTGGGGGTGCCTGTCGGCACTCCCTCGGGGCCTGCGGGCCGCGCTCCTACGGGGCGTGCCGGTCGCGGGCGCCGAGACCCTCGTCGTCCGAGTCCGTCCACAGGCTGATGTCGTACGGCGTGTCGGAGATGGTCACGAGATCGGGGCGACGCGGCTGGCCGAGGCCGGGGGCGACCTCGCGCAGCAGTGCCACGCTCTCGCGCAGGTGATCGGCGTCGGCGCGGACGCGGCGCATCTCCAGTCCGCCGCTCCCGAGCTGTTGCTCCAGGCGTCCGACGGACCGGAACAGGTCGTCGAGACAACGCTGGACTGACGTCAGGTCGTCGTGCACGGACATGACGTGACCTCACTTCCCGCGGACCTCGTGGTCCTAGGCGGCAACGTTCATGCGCCTGCGAGTGTTGCGCGTCACACCTGCTGATGTGAAGGCATGTGCAGCGATTGGCGGATTGCACGCCTCCACCGCACGCCCGCACGCGCGCTGTGTGTGCGCCGGGAGCGCATGTTGCGCCGCACGGGTGGCCTTGAGAGCCCCCGCCGCCGTGTCGCTCCCGACGGGCGAACCCTTTCCTCTTCAGTGGGTCCGTACATCTGATCAGCACCAAAATACCGCCAAATGTGAACAGACCACACCCGTGTCACCGGGCTCCCCGGAGGTAGCAGATGTCCCACGACGGCGTCGCACTGCGCGCGGTCATGCGCTCGGTCGCCTTCCTCACCGCCGGCGCGCTCGCGGTACCCGTCCTCGCCGGCTGCAGCTCCGGAGACGACGAGGCGGGCCGTCCGCTGGCCGGACAGGACATCGCCCCCGCCGCCCGGAACCTGGTCGCCGACGGCGGCACCCTGCGCTGGGCGGTGGACGCCGTCCCGGAGACCCTGAACACCTTCCAGGCCGACGCCGACGCCGGCACCACCCGGGTCGCCCAGGCCGTCCTGCCCTCCATGTTCCGAACCGACCAGAACGGGCGCCCGGTCCGCAACCCGGACTATCTGGAGTCCGCCAAGGTCATCGAGACCGAGCCGCGCCAGGTCGTCCTGTACAAGCTCAACCAGCAGGCCGTCTGGAGCGACGGCCGGGAGATCGGCGCCGCCGACTTCGCCGCCCAGTGGCGCGCCCTGTCCGGCAAGGACGCCGCCTACTGGAGCGCCCACAACGCCGGCTACGACCGCATCGACAAGATCGAACGCGGCGCCAACGACCTGGAGGTCCGGGTCACCTTCAGCCGCCCCTACGCCGACTGGAAGTCGCTGTTCTCCCCGCTGTACCCGAAGGACGTCATGGGCACCCCGGACGCCTTCAACGACGGGGCGCGCCGCAAGCTCCAGATCAGCGCCGGGCCCTTCAAGGTCGACAAGGTGGACACCGCCAAGAAGGACGTCGTCCTCACCCGCAACCCGCGCTGGTGGGGGCACCCCACCAAACTGTCCGAGATCGTGCTGCACGCCGTGCCCCGCGACAAGCGGGCCACCGCGCTGGCCGACGGCACCGTGGACCTCGCCGAGATCGCCCCCGCCGAGGTCGAGCGCATCAGCATCGCCGGCCGCGACGGCGGCACCGGCACGCCCCTGCAGGGCGCCGGGCGCATCTCCGCCAAGAAGCGGGACCAGCTGAGCGGTGTCGAGGTCCGCAGATCCCTGGATCCGGCCTACACCCAGCTCGCCCTCAACGGCTCCGGGGGACCCCTCGCCGACGAGCGGGTCCGCCGTGCCGTCGCCCGTTCCCTGGACCGTACGGCGCTGGCCAAGGTCGCCCTGACCCCGCTCGGCCTGCCCCCCGTCCCCGTCGGCAGTCATCTCGCCCTCTCCGGCCAGACCGACTACGCCGACAGCAGCGGCGCCCTGGGCGGCCAGGACACCAAGGAGGCGCAGGCGCTGCTCGCGGAGGCCGGCTGGGTGCTCGGCGGACCGGTCAAGGAGCAGAAGAAGCCCGAGAAGGCGGCCGGACCGCAGGGCAGCGCCGCCGACCAGTCCAACGGCGGCGACGACGGAGTGTTCATCGTCGGCGAGGACAACAAGGACCCCAGGGACCACAAGAACAAGCACCGCGAGCCGACCGGTGACGAGGGCGGCAGACACCTCGCGCAGGACGGCAAGCAGTACACGGAACGGCATCTGCAGCAGGGCGGCGCGCCCGGCGCCTATGCCCCCAAGGGCACCGCCGCCCCGGCCGGAGCCGCCGCCAGGACGCTGGCCAAGGACGGCAAGGCGCTCACCCTGCGCTTCGTGCTCCCCTCGGGTCCCGGCTCGGACACCCTGCGCTCGGTGGCCGACCGGATCACGCAGATGCTGGAGAAGGTCGGCATCCGCACGGAGATCACCAGGGTTCCGGACGAGAGCTACTTCAGGGACCACATCGCCGCGGGCCAGTACGACCTGGCCCTGTACTCCTGGCCGTCCTCCGCCTTCCCCGCCACCGACGCCCGCCCGGTCTACGCCAAGCCGGTCCCGGCCGCCGACGGCTCCCTGAGCGTCGAGCAGAACTACACCCGCGTCGGCACCGACCAGATCGACCAGCTCTTCGACGAGGCCGCCGCCACCCTCGACGAGGACGAGGCCAAGGATCTGATCCGCAAGGCCGACTCCCGTATCTGGGCGGCGGCCGGCTCGTTGCCCCTCTATCAGCGTCCCCAGCTCATCGGGGTGAGGAAGAGCCTGGTCAACGCGGGTGCCTTCGGTTTCCAGACCCCGGTCTACGAAGACATGGGCTTCCTGAAGAAGGGCGCGAAGATGCCCGCGAGCCCGATGGTGAAGTGAGCCCTGCGTGGCCCTGCGGAAGCCGCCTCCCGCCGGGCCACGTAACATGGGGTGAGGCCGTGGCATGTCAAGCCCGGCAGGGCCCGCGTCACACGGACGTACGGAGGGCCTTCCTCACACTCCGGGAGTACGTCGCAATATGGCTGTGTCCATGACACGTCACGACATCCGCAATGTCGCCATCGTCGCCCACGTCGACCACGGCAAGACGACCATCGTCGACGGCATGCTGAAGCAGGCCGGTGCCTTCGCCGCCCACCAGCTCGACTCGGTCGACGACCGCATGATGGACTCGAACGACCTGGAGCGTGAGAAGGGCATCACGATCCTCGCCAAGAACACGGCGGTGAAGTACCACCCCAAGGACGGTGGCGACCCGATCACCATCAACATCATCGACACCCCCGGCCACGCCGACTTCGGCGGCGAGGTCGAGCGCGGTCTGTCGATGGTCGACGGTGTCGTGCTGCTGGTCGACGCCTCCGAGGGCCCGCTGCCGCAGACCCGCTTCGTGCTGCGCAAGGCCCTCCAGCAGCGCCTGCCCGTCATCCTGTGCATCAACAAGACGGACCGCCCGGACTCCCGCATCGACGAGGTCGTCAACGAGACCTACGACCTCTTCCTCGACCTGGACGCGGACGAGGAGCAGATCGAGTTCCCGATCGTGTACGCGTGCGGCCGTGACGGCATCGCCTCGCTGACCAAGCCGGAGAACGGCACGGTCCCGGCGGACTCCACCAGCCTGGAGCCGTTCTTCTCCACGATCCTGGAGCACATCCCGGCCCCGACCTTCGACGAGGAAGCGCCGCTCCAGGCCCACGTCACCAACCTGGACGCCGACAACTTCCTCGGCCGCATCGCGCTGCTCCGCGTCGAGCAGGGCGAGCTGCGCAAGGGCCAGACCGTGGCCTGGATCAAGCGCGACGGCTCGATCAGCAACGTTCGCATCAGCGAGCTGATGATGACCGAGGCGCTCACCCGCAAGCCCGCCGAGAAGGCCGGCCCGGGTGACATCTGCGCCGTCGCCGGTATCCCGGACATCATGATCGGCGAGACCCTCGCCGACACCGAGAACCCGGTGCCGCTCCCGCTGATCACGGTCGACGAGCCGGCGATCTCGATGACCATCGGCACCAACACCTCCCCGCTGGTCGGCCGCGGCGGCACCGGCAAGGGCGCCGACGCGAAGGCGGCCGTCAAGGACCGCAAGGTCACCGCCCGCCAGGTCAAGGACCGCCTCGACCGCGAGCTGATCGGTAACGTCTCGCTGCGCGTCCTGGACACCGAGCGGCCGGACGCCTGGGAGGTCCAGGGCCGTGGTGAGCTGGCGCTCGCCATCCTGGTCGAGACCATGCGCCGGGAGGGCTACGAGCTCACCGTCGGCAAGCCCCAGGTGGTCACCAAGGACGTCGACGGCAAGGTCTACGAGCCGGTCGAGCGCATGACGATCGACGTGCCCGAGGAGCACATGGGCGCGGTCACGCAGCTCATGGGTGTCCGCAAGGGCCGCATGGACAACATGTCCAACCACGGCTCCGGCTGGGTCCGCATGGAGTTCGTCGTGCCGTCCCGCGGTCTGATCGGCTTCCGTACCGAGTTCCTGACCCAGACCCGCGGCACCGGCATCGGCCACTCCATCCACGAGGGCTTCGAGCCCTGGTTCGGCACGCTCCAGACCCGTAACAACGGCTCCCTGGTCGCCGACCGCTCCGGTGCCGTCACCGCCTTCGCGATGACGAACCTCCAGGAGCGCGGTGTGCTCTTCGTCGAGCCGGGCACCGAGGTGTACGAGGGCATGATCGTCGGTGAGAACTCCCGCTCCGACGACATGGACGTCAACATCACCAAGGAGAAGAAGCTCACCAACATGCGGTCCTCGACGGCCGACGTGGCCGAGTCGATCGTGCCGCCGCGGAAGCTGTCCCTGGAGCAGTCGCTGGAGTTCTGCCGCGACGACGAGTGCGTCGAGGTGACCCCGGAGGCGGTCCGCATCCGCAAGGTGAACCTGGACGCCCGTGAGCGCGCCCGCGCCGCGAGCCGCGCCAAGCACGGCTGACGCACGGCGAACAGCAGTCCGGAGCCCGGGTGTCCCCATGGTGGGGATGCCCGGGCTTTTTGCAACCCGTTTTCCGATGGCCGATGTCCGTAATGCGGAGATCCCTGCCCGATACCCATGTAACACGTCCGTTTCGCGCCCTTCTTCGGTCGAACAGTTTGTCCAGATTTTGGAAGGTCTACGCGTGAGCTGTGACTGAATTGAGATTTAAGAACGGTGGTCGGTGGTCGACCCATGGCAGATAGTTAGCCGCGTAGCGCTCGGGTCAATGGGTCACGCGCTGTGGGGACAGCGCCGACTCACGAGCACCAGGGGGTGTCTGACCCTCCGTCAGGGGTGTCGGAGGACGAGGACGGTTACCCCCTCCCGTTGGTGAACACGTGACGTCATGAGGAGGAACCCCCATGCGTGGTCATTCCGGCCGTTCGTCCGGCGACCAGGTCTGAGAATCCCGCGACCGCTCAGCGCGGCCGCTCAACTACGCGCGTCCCACTGCGGATTCGCGTGGCTCGGAGTACCTGGACGCCTCTCACACCCACACTTGTGAAACGGACGAACAGTGACAAGTCCTATCGACATTGAGGGCGGCGGGACCACGGTGGCCGTCGGTGGCGACCTGGGGCCGCAGACGCAGCCCGAAGCCGTCAAACTCGAAGGCCGGTCCCCCGGCCAGCTGATGTGGATCCGCTTCAAACGCGACCGTACAGGCGTGATCTCGGCCTACGTCGTGGGCTTCTTCTTCCTGGTCGGGCTGCTCGCGCCGCTGATATCCAAGCTGTACGGGAAGAACCCGTACACGGTGTACGCGGACGAACGCCCCGAACTCTTCGACAGCGCGGGCGTGCCCGTGCAGCCCAACGGCGGCATCAGCAGCGAGTTCTGGTTCGGCCTCGAACCCGGCAACGGCTACGACGTCTTCACCAAGCTCATCTACGGGATCCGTACCTCGCTGATGATCTCGGTCGCGGTCACGGTCGCGGTCGTGCTGACCGGCATCGTGCTCGGCGTCGCGGCCGGCTACCTCGGCGGCCGGACCGACTTCTTCATCGGCCGGGTCATCGACTTCCTGCTCGCCTTCCCGGCGCAGCTGTTCTTCATCGCCAGCATGCCCGTCGTGGTCTCACTGTTCGTCAGCCCGCGCGACGAGACACCGACGTACGTACGCGTGGTCGCGCTCATCCTCGTCCAGTGGTTCCTCGGCTGGATGAGCCTGGCCCGCATCCTGCGCGGCACCTCACTGGCCCTGCGTGAACGGGAGTTCATCGAGGCGGCCAAGGTGAGCGGGGCCTCGCCCTGGCGGATCATCCGCAAGGAGATCCTGCCGAACGTCGTCACACCGCTCCTGGTGCAGTCGACGTATCTGCTGCCCAGCTTTGTGACCGCCGAGGCCGGTCTGTCCTTCCTGGGCGTGGGCATCGTCGAACCGACGCCCGACTGGGGGCAGATGTTCTCCAAGGCGTCCACCGAACTGGTGATGCAGAACGACATCACCTACATGTTCTTCCCCGGCATCTCGATGATCATCTTCATCGTCGCGTTCAACCTGCTCGGGGATTCGGTCAGGGACGCCTTCGACCCCAAGACCGCTCGCTGACCGGGCACTTGCACATCTTCCGCACGGCAGTTCTTCCGCACTGGTGACAGACGGGGCACCGGTGACACACAAGATGGGTGGAAACTGAGTGATGAGTAGGGGCGGACGCCACGTCTACGGCGCACTCTCCGTGCTCGCAGCCGGAGCTCTTGTGCTCACCGGTTGCAGCAAGGGCGGCAGCGACAGCGGTGGCAACGACAAGAAGGACCAGGAGAACGCCAAGCGCCAGCAGGCGTCGATCAAGTTCGGCGGCACGGCGGACTCCACCGGCCCGGCGGCCGATGTACCCGGCGCCAAGCCCGGCGGCACCATGGAAGTACTGCAGCGCGACAGCTACGCACACCTCGACCCGGCCCAGATCTATGTGTCCGACGAGGGCTCCCTGGCCACGCTGCTCCACAGAGGCCTCACCGGCTACAAGGCGACCAGCAACGACGGCTCGAAGCACGAGGTCGTCGGTGACCTCGCCACCGACTCCGGTACCACCACGGACGGCGGCAAGACCTGGAAGTACACGCTGAAGGACGGCATCAAGTTCCAGGACGGGTCCCCGATCACGTCCAAGGACTTCCGGCACAGCGTCGAGCGGCTCTTCGCGCCGTTCGTCAACCAGGGCCCGACCTACCTCCAGCAGTGGCTGGCCGACTCCCCGGGCACCGCGTACCGCAAGCTGCTCAAGGACGGCCCGTACAAGGGCAAGCACCTGCCCAGCAGCATCCTCGAAACGCCGGACGACAAGACGATCATCTTCCACTTCAAGACCGCCCACCCCGACCTGCCGTACGCGCTGGCGATGGCCGGCTACGCGGTGGTCTCCGAGAAGGGCGACACCAAGGAGAAGTACGACAAGGCCCCGGTGGTCACCGGCCCGTACAAGATCCAGTCGTTCAAGTCCGGCAAGTCCATGGTCCTGGTGAAGAACACCAACTGGGACCCGAAGACGGACCCGATCCGCCACCAGTACGTGGACCAGTTCAACATCACTTTCAACCAGCAGTTCGAGACCTCCACCAAGGCGCTGCTCGCCGACAGCGGTGCCGACCAGACCGGCCTCAGCTTCAACAACCAGGTGGACGCGGGCAACCTGTCCAACGTCCTCAAGGACCCGAAGATGAAGGCCCGCACGGTCTCCGGCTACCAGCCGTACGTGGGCCAGATGAACATCAACATGAGCCACCCGGCGCTCAAGGACAAGACGATCCGCGAGGCGATCGCCTACGCCCTGCCGGTCACGCCCTTCGTCCGTGCCTACGGCGGCACCGACGCCATGGAGGTCGCCGGCGGTCTGATCTCCCCGACCGTCAGCGGCTACGACGCGGCCTTCGACCCGTGGGGCAAGAAGAAGAAGCCCGCCGGTGACCCGGACAAGGCCAGGGAGCTGCTGAAGAAGGCCGGCAAGCTCAACATGAAGCTGACCTTCGGCTACATCAACACCCCCGAGGGCCAGCAGTACTCCACCGCCATGGCCGCGGGCCTGAAGAAGGCCGGCTTCAACGTCCAGCGCCAGGAGATCCCGGCCGAGACGTACTACGACCAGGTCAGCAAGCTCGACAACAACTACGACATCTTCCACACCGCGTGGGGTGCCGACTGGCCGTCCGCCTCGACCGTCCTGCCGCCGCTGTACGACGGCCGCGTGATCGCCGACGGCGCGCAGAACTACTCGCAGATCAACGACCCCAAGGTCAACAGCGAGATCGACCGCATCAACCAGATCACCGACCCGGTGAAGTCCGCGGCCGAGTGGGAGAAGCTCGACCAGTACATCGTCAAGGACGTCGTCAACGTCGTCCCGACGGCGTACTACAAGCAGACCCAGATCGCCGGTTCGAAGGTCGGCGGCCTCGTCTACGACGACGTCATCGGCGGCGTCGACCCGCGTCGCCTCTACATCAAGTAACCGTCCCCGCCCGGTACCCGGTGCTTCACCTCAGTGAGGGGGAGCACCGGGTACCGTCCGGCCCGCCGACGTCAGAGAGCTGCCCCTGTCATGCTGCGCTTCCTCGTCCGCCGGATCCTCGGTGCCATCGTCATTCTCTTCCTGCTGAGCATCGTCACGTTCTTGCTGTTCTTCGGGATGCCGCGCGACCCGGCGCTGCTGATGTGCGGCAAGACCTGCAATCCGGGCAGCCTCGCCAACATCCATCATGTGCTCGGCCTCGACAAGTCGATACCCGAGCAGTACTGGATCTTCCTGCACAACCTGGTGATGGGCAGCAACCAGTTCGCCCAGGGCCCCTGCCCGGCGCCCTGCTTCGGGTACTCGTACCACACCAACGAACCGGTGTGGGCCACGCTGATGGACCGGCTGCCCACCACCGTCTCGCTCACCCTCGGCGCGGCGTTCTTCTTCCTGCTCGTCGGCCTCGGCAGCGGCCTGCTCGCCGCCTGGCGGCGCGGCACGCTCATCGACAAGGCGGCCACGGCCGGGGCGATGGTGCTCAGTTCGATGCAGATCTACTTCCTCGGCCCGCTCGCCCTGGCGATCCTCGTCTACCAGACCCACTGGTTCGACAAACCCGCCTACAACAACTTCACCGCCGACCCGATCACCTGGTTCACGGGCCTGATCATCCCCTGGGTGGTCCTCTCCACGATCTTCGCCGCGCAGTACACCCGTATGGCGCGCTCGTCGATGATCGAACAGCTCCAGGAGGAACACGTACGCACCGCCCGCGCCAAGGGCATGTCCCGGCGCTACGTCTTCTTCCGCTACGCCTGGCGCGGCTCGCTGATCCCCATCGTCACCATCTTCGGCATCGACCTGGGTTCCCTGCTCGGCGGCGCCATCATCACCGAGTACACCTTCGGCCTGCCGGGCCTCGGCCAACTGGCGGTGCTGTCCGTCTTCTTCAGCGACCTGCCGCTGCTGCTCGGCGTGATGCTGTTCTCCGCGACCATGATCCTTCTCTTCAACATCATCGTCGACGCCTGCTACGCCTACATCGACCCGCGCGTGCGGCTGGCCTAGGCCGTTTAGGAGCACTTTCGTGACCACTCTGACCAAGGAGGCCGGCGCTCCCGTCCCGGCCGGTGCGGGTCCCCTGTTGTCCGTGCGGGACCTGCACGTCAGCTTCAAGACCGAGGACGGCATCGTACGGGCCGTGGACGGGCTCTCCTTCGACCTGGAACGCGGCAAGACCCTGGGGATCGTGGGGGAGTCGGGCTCGGGCAAGTCGGTGACGAACCTGACCATCCTGGGCCTGCACAACCCCATGTTCACCACCGTCGAGGGCGAGATCCTGCTGGACGGGCAGGAGTTGACCACCGCGCGGGAGTCGGAGCTGGAGAAGCTGCGCGGCAACAAGGTCGCCATGATCTTCCAGGACCCGCTGACCGCGCTGTCCCCCTACTACACGGTGGGCCGCCAGATCGCCGAGCCGTTCATGAAGCACAACGGCGCCTCCAAGCGGGCCGCCTGGGACCGCGCGGTCGAGATGCTCGGCAAGGTGGGCATCCCGAACCCGAAGGAGCGGGCCAAGGACTACCCGCACCAGTTCTCCGGCGGTATGCGCCAGCGCGCGATGATCGCCATGGCGCTGGTCTGCGACCCGGACCTGCTGATCGCCGACGAGCCGACCACGGCCCTGGACGTGACGGTCCAGGCCCAGATCCTCGACCTCCTCAAGGACCTCCAGCAGGAGTTCGGCTCCGGGATCGTCTTCATCACCCACGACCTCGGCGTGATCGCCGACATGGCCGACGACATCATGGTGATGTATGCGGGCAGCGCGGTGGAGCGCGGCACGGTCGACGAGGTGCTGCGCTCGCCCCAGCACCCCTACACCTGGGGTCTGCTGAACTCGATGCCGCGACTGGACTCCGACCTGGCGGCCCCGCTGTCGCCCATCCCGGGCACCCCGCCCTCGCTGCTCACCCCGCCGTCCGGCTGCCGCTTCCACCCACGCTGCACCTTCCAGGACCGGGTGCAGGGCGCCGGACGCTGTGTCAACGAACGCCCGCTGCTGGCCCCCGACCGGGCCTCCGCCTGTCATCTGACGGGCGAGCAGAAGCGGACCATCTTCATCGACGAGATCAAGCCCCGGCTGGGCTAGGGCCAGGAGGACACGGCATGAAAGAGGACCTCGTCCTCCCCGCCCCGCGCGAGTCGGCCGGCGGCGTGGAGTCAGAAGCGCTCCTTGAGGTCTCCGGGCTGACCAAGCACTTCCCGGTCAAGGGCGGCTTTCCGATCCGGCGTACGGTCGGCCATGTGCAGGCCGTCGACGGCATCGACCTGACCGTGCGCGTCGGCGAGAGCTTCGGCCTGGTGGGCGAGTCGGGTTGCGGCAAGTCGACGACGGGCCGGCTGATCACCCGCCTCCTGGAGCCGACGAGCGGGAAGATCACATACCGGGGCAAGGACATCGGCCACGCCTCCCGCAAGCAGCTGGCGTCCATCCGCTCCGAAATCCAGATGATCTTCCAGGACCCCTACTCCTCGCTGAACCCGCGCCAGACGGTCGGCAGGATCATCTCCAACCCGATGGAGATCAACGGGATCGCACCGGACGGCGGCCGGGAAAAGCGCGTCCGCGAGCTCCTGGAGATCGTCGGCCTCAACCCCGAGCACTACAACCGCTTCCCGCACGAGTTCTCCGGCGGTCAGCGCCAGCGCATCGGTGTGGCAAGGGCGTTGGCCCTCGAACCGAAGCTGATCGTGGCGGACGAGCCGGTCTCGGCCCTGGACGTCTCCATCCAGGCGCAGGTGGTGAACCTCCTCCAGGAGGTGCAGAAGGAACTGGGCATCGCGTTCTTGTTCATCGCCCACGACCTGGCGGTGGTCCGCCACTTCTCGCAACGCGTGGCGGTGATGTACCTCGGCAAGATCATCGAGGTGGGCGACCGCGACTCCATCTACACCCGCCCCCGTCACCCCTACACCCACGCCCTGCTGTCCGCGGTGCCCGAGGTCAACCTCACCGACACCGAATCGTCCGGGCGCGAGCGCATCCGGCTGGCCGGCGACGTCCCGTCCCCCATCTCCCCGCCCTCCGGCTGCCGCTTCCGCACCCGCTGCTGGAAGGCCCAGGACAAGTGCGCGGCCGAGGAACCCCCGCTGATCCAGATCTCCGGCAACCGGACCGGCCACTTGACGGCGTGCCACTTCCCGGAGGAGCCCACGATCGAGGCACGCGACGAGGACATCGTCCTGGACCCGGCACTGGCGGCGCTGGAGGAGGGCGAGAACTAACGGGACCGCTCAGCCACGGTGATGATCTCCGGGCTCGCGGGGGTCACCGGCCCCCGCTCCCAGTCGCCGTACTGCTCGACGACCTCCAGTCCGGCCTCCGCGAGGAAGCCGGAAAGGGTCTCGGGGTCCAGGAAGCGGAGTGTGGCCCGGCTGACCCGGGGCCGGGCCCAGCCGTCGCCCTGGTAGGTCTCGGTGAACGTCACCCGGCCCCCGACGGGACCGCCCTGGACCTCGTGCCACACGCGTACGGCCGTGCCGTCGGCGCCCATGACCTCACGCACCCGGTCCGGCGTCCAGCCCTCCCAGGCGCGGACGGCCGGGTTGCGGGTCTCGAAGACGAACCGCCCGCCGTTGGCGAGCGCCGACCGTACGGCGCGCAGGCAGAGACGCAACTCCTCGTCGCCCAGCAGCACTTGGAAGGCGTGCCCGGTCATCACGACCAGTTGGAACTCGCCGCCCCACAGCCGCGTCCGCAGATCCCCGAGCACCCACTCCACGGCAGGGGCGCCGCGTCGCGCCTGTACGAGCATGGCGGCGGCCGGATCGAGCCCCGTCAGCCGGCCGGGGTGGCCGTCCTCGTGCGCCCGCCTGAGCAACTGCCCTGTGCCGCAGCCGACATCGAGCACGGACTCCGCGGACTTCACCAGGCCGAGGTAGAAGTCGTCACCCGGCCCCCACGGGTTGAGGCCGTCGTACAGGGCGGCAAGCGAAAGATCGGCGAACGAATGATCGACCACCGCGGCAGTTTGTCATACGTGGGTGAACCGTACGGCGGGATCCGCCGTCTTCTTGTCAGGTTCCGAACTCGGGGCAACACCCGTTCGCCCGAGGGGACTTGGCGGTACAGCGAAGGCCCGCACCTGGGGAGGCACGGGCCTTCGTCCCCTGGAACAGGACGATCATGGGCTCGGGTCAATGGGCCGGTGAAAGTCCGTTCCGTAGGCGACGGCTGACGGAAAGGGGTGTGTCAGGCCGCCGTCTCGGGGTCCTTGGAGAGGCGTGGCGCGGGAATCGTCTCCGCCGTCTCCGGGTAGTGGCAGGCGGTCAGGTGGCCGGGCTTGTTGCCCTCGGCCTGGACCAGCGGCGGGGCCTCCGTCGCGCACTTCTCCGTCGCCTTCCAGCAGCGGGTGCGGAAGCGGCAGCCGGAGGGCGGGTTGATCGGGGAGGGCACGTCACCGGTGAGCCGGATGCGCTCGCGCGGGGTCTCGTCCACCGTGGCCTCGGGCACGGCGGAGAGCAGGGCCCGCGTGTAGGGGTGACGCGGGTTGTTGTAGAGGTCGTCGCGGTCGGCGATCTCGACGATCTTACCCAGGTACATGACCGCGACGCGGTGCGAGAAGTGCCGCACGATCGCCAGGTCGTGGGCGATGAAGACGAACGCGATGCCGAGTTCCTTCTGGACCTTCTGAAGGAGGTTCACGACCTGCGCCTGGATGGAGACGTCCAGGGCCGAGACCGGCTCGTCCGCGACGATCAGCTTCGGCTCCAGGGCGAGCGCGCGGGCGACACCGATGCGCTGGCGCTGACCGCCGGAGAACTCGTGCGGGAAGCGGTTGTAGTGCTCGGGGTTGAGACCGACGATCTCCAGCAGCTCACGGACGCGCTTCTCGCGGCCGCCGGCCGGGTTGATGTCGTTGATCTCCATCGGACCCGAGATGATCTTGCCGACCGTGTGCCGCGGGTTCAGCGAGGCGTACGGGTCCTGGAAGATCATCTGGATCTCGGACCGGATCGGCGCGAGGTCCCTGCGGCCGGCGTGCGTGATGTCCTGGCCGCGGTAGGAGACCTTGCCGTCGGTCGGCTCCAGCAGGCGGGTGATCAGCCGGCCCGTGGTCGACTTGCCGCAGCCGGACTCGCCGACCAGGCCCAGGCTCTCGCCCTCGGCGACCTGGAAGTCGAGACCATCGACAGCCTGGACGTGGCCGACCGTACGCCGGATCGGGAAGCCGCCCTTGATCGGGAAGTGCTTGGTCAGCCCGGAGACGTCCAGGAGGGGGGTGGCGCTGCTCATGGTGGTGAAATCCCGTCTCGTGTACGTCAGTGGGCCTTGCTGGCGGCAAGGTCGGCGAAGAACTCACGGCGCTGGTCGTCGGTGAGGTGGCACGCGCTGCCGCGGCCGTCCGCCATCTCCAGCGGCGGGCGCTCCTTCGAGCACCGGTCGCCCTCGACCTTCTCGGCGAAGGCGCAGCGAGGGTGGAAGCGGCAGCCGGACGGCGGGTTCAGCAGCGACGGCGGGGAGCCCGGGATCGGGTTCAGCGGCACGTCGACCGGGCCGTCCAGGCTCGGCATGGAGCCCAGCAGACCCCAGGTGTAGGGGTGCTGCGGGGAGCGCAGCACCTCCTCCTTCGTCCCGCGCTCCACGCACCGGCCGCCGTACATGACGAGGACGTCGTCCGCGATGTCGGCGATCACCCCGAGGTCATGGGTGATGAAGATGATCGCGGTGCCGAATTCCTTCTGGAGGTCCTTGAGCAGGTCCATGATCTGGGCCTGGACCGTCACGTCGAGGGCCGTGGTCGGCTCGTCGGCGATCAGCAGCTCGGGGTCGCAGACCAGCGCCATGGCGATCATCGCGCGCTGGCGCATACCGCCGGAGAACTGGTGCGGGTAGTCGTCCACCCGGATCTCCGGCTGCGGGATGCCGACCCGCTTCAGCATCTCGATCGCGCGCGCACGGGCCTCCTTCTTGGAGGCGCCGGTGTGCTTGCGGTACGTCTCGCCGATCTGTGTGCCGATGGTGTGGTACGGCGACAGCGAGGCCAGGGCGTCCTGGAAGATCATCGCCATCTTGTTGCCGCGGAGCTTCTCCAGCGTCCTCTCCGAGGCGCCGTTCAGCTCCTCGCCGTCGAGCTCGATCGAGCCCTCGACCTTGGTGCTGTCCGCGTTGTGCAGGCCCAGGATGGTCAGGTTGGTGACCGACTTGCCGGACCCCGACTCACCCACGATGCCCAGCGTCTTGCCGCGCACGAGGTCGAAGGAGAGGCCGTCGACGGCCTTGACGGTGCCGTCCTCGGTCGAGAAGTGCACCTTCAGGTCCTTGATGGACAGGAAGGGCTGCTGGTCGGTGCTCGTCACGGGGACGCTCCAGAGGGGGGTGATGCGGGGTAGCTGGTGGGGGCGAGCGGGGTCAGGCGAGCCGGATCCGCGGGTCGATCAGGGCGTAGAGGGCGTCGACGACGATGTTGGCGACCACCACGAAGGAGGCCGTGATGATCATGACACCGAGCAGCATGGGCAGGTCGTTGGTGAAGACGGACTTCACCGCGAGCATGCCCAGGCCCTGGAGGCTGAAGGTCTTCTCGGTGATCATCGCGCCACCGAGCAGGACGCCGAGGTCGATACCGAAGATGGTGACGATGGGACCCATCGCGCCACGCCAGGCGAAGCGGAAGAAGACGTTGCGCTTGGACAGACCCTTGGCCCGCGCGGTGCGGACATAGTCCTCGCTGAGCGTCTCGACGATCTGCGAGCGCGTCATACGGGTGTAGTTCGCGGTGAAGATCAGAGCCAGCACCAGCCAGGGCAGCAGCAGGCCGTTGAACCACGAGGCGGGGTTGTCGGTGAACTTCGTGTACGACGGCTGGTCCAGGATGTGCCACTGGTACACGAAGAAGTACAGGGCCAGCGTGCCCACGAAGTAGATCTGCATCGACGAGGCGATCAGCGAGGCGGAGCTGGCGATCTTGTCGGTGGCCTTGCCCTGGCGCACCGCGGCGAGCATGCCGGTACCGACACCGAAGATGATGAAGACGACCGAGGAGCCGACGGCCAGGGAGAAGGTCGTCGGGAAGCGGTCCATGACGGTCGACAGGACCGGCTCACGGTTCACGAAGGAGTAGCCCAGGCAGGGCGCGTCGCAGTGGCCGAAGCCGGTGAAGTCCCGACCCGCGAAGATGGCCGACAGCCAGTGCCAGTACTGGACCGGCAGCGGATCCGAGATCCCCATGTTGTGCCGGATGATCTGGAGCGTCTCCGGCGTGCAGAGCTTGCCACAGGCCATCCGAGCCGGGTCACGCGGCACCGCGTAGAAGAGCATGAACGTGACCGCGCTGATGACGAACAGCGTGACCACGGCGCCGAGGATTCGGCGGACTAGGAAGCGAAGCATGGGGGTTGGCTTTCCTGGGAGGGCCGTCGTGCGGATCGGGCCGGGCCGGGGTGACCGGGTGCCCGGTGGACGAGCCGAGGGTGGGGCGGTCGGTGACCGCCCCACCTCTCAGGGATGGATCAGGCCTTGACGTACATCTTGTAGAGCATGCAACCGTCGAAGTTCGGGTCCATCTTCACGTTTCCGAGCTTGGAGCCGTGGAGGTAGATGCGCTTCATGTAGACGTCCGGGATGAACGCGCCCGTCTCGGTGACCTGCTTGTCCAGGGCGGCCCACATGGCGTTCGCCTTGTCGTTGTCGGTCTCCGCGGTGGCGGCCTTGATGGCGGCGTCGACCGCGGGGTCCTTCAGGTGCGAGTAGTTCGAACCGCCGTCGGCGATCGCCTTGCTGTCGAACAGCGGCTGGAAGACCGAGAAACCGGTCGGCCAGTCGGAGCCCCAGCCGCCCCAGTAGACGTCGTACGGGTTGGCGACCTTGCCGGTCTGGTCGTACCAGGTGGTGGAGTCGATGCCCTTGGTGACGACCTCGAAGCCCGCCGCCTTCAGGGCGTTCTCGACGACGACCTTGACCTTGGCGTTGGTGTCGTCCTGCTGGTAGGCGTAGACGATCTTGGTGCCGAGCTTGCCGGCCTTCTTCAGGATCGCCTTGGCGGCCGCCGGGTCACCCGCCGGGTTCTTCAGCTTGCCCCAGACGTCCTGCGACTTGTAGCCGGCGACGAGCGGGCTCATGATGCCCGTCGCGTAGTCACCGCGGTGGGTGCCGCCCTGGACCTGACGGATACCGGCGGTCGGCCAGGCCTTGATGAGCGCCTCGCGGACGGACTTGTCGGTGACCCGGGTGGTGTTGATCCAGTAGACGCTGACGCCGCTGCCCAGACCCTCGAAGACGCGGTCCTTGGCCTCGGTGGTGGCCTTCTGGACACGCTCCTGCGGGATCGTGCGCCAGGAGACGGCGTACTGGTCGTTGCCGGAGTCGGCGAGCAGACGGTCGATCGCGGTCAGCTGCTCGATGCCGAAGGTGAAGTCGAACTCGTCCGGGTAGGCGTTGCGGATCGGGTCCGTGTTCGGGTCCCAGTGCTCGTTGCGGACCAGGACCATCGACTTGTCGGTGACGTGCGACTTGACCTTGTAAGGACCGTTGGAGACGGGCTTCTTGTCGTAGTCCTGCTTCGTGTCCTTCTTCACCGGGGTCGGCGCGTAGGAGTGCATCGCGAGGACGTAGTTGAAGTCCGGACGGGCCTCGGAGAGGTGGAAGGTGATGGTCTTCCCGCTCGTCACGATCGACTTCAGGTGCTTGCCCTTGAAGGGGCCGGAGTAGGACTTGCGGTACTCCTGCGAACCGGTCAGCCACGTCTGGACGTACATGGCGCCCTCGGTGATGAAGCTGGCGAAGGCACGCTCGAAGCCGTGACGGACGTCGTCGACGGTGATGTCCGAGCCGTCCTCCCACTTGACGCCGTCCTTCAGGGTGAAGGACCAGGTCTTGCCGGCGTCCTTCATGGTGCCCGTGTCGGTGGCGAGGTCGCCGACCAGGGTCATGGAGCCGTCGTCACCGACCTTGTAGCCGGTGAGGGTGCGGGAGAGGACGATCGCGGCCAGCGAGTTCCACGCGTAGTAGATGCGCTGCGGGTCGAGGTGCGAGAAGTCGTCGTCGTTCAGCAGGTAGACCTTGCCGCCCTTCTTGGCGCCGGAGACCTCCGGAGCCGGGCCCTTGGAGTCCTCCGCCGTGCCGATCTTGACCGTGGTGGTCTTGGCCTTGGCCGCGTCCTGCTTGCCGCCACCGCCGTTGCTGCTGGAGTCACCGCTGCTGCACGCGGTCAGCACGGAGCCAGCCGCCGCGGCGACACCGGTGGCTATCAGGAAGTTTCTGCGCGAGAAGGACATCGCAATCCTGCCTTGGGAGTGAGTTGAGTGAGAGAACCGGCACCCCGGCGTCATCGCCGAGGTCCTGAAAGGAGCCGGAGTCAGCGCTTGGTCTTCGGGTCGAGCGCGTCGCGCAACGAGTCACCGAGGAGGTTGAACGCCAGGACGAAGACCACCATCGTGAGGCCCGGGAAGAGCAGGAAGGTGATGTCGTCCTGGTAGTACTTGGCGGCGTTCCCGATCATGACGCCCCAGTCGGGGGTCGGGTCCTGAAGACCGACGCCGAGGAAGGCGAGACCTGCCTCCGTGGTGACCATCGCGGGAAGCGTCAGCGTCGCCTGGATCAGGATCGGCGTCCACAGGTTGGGGAGCAGCTCCTTGAAGATGATGCGCGCCGGAGACGCACCCGTGACCTTGGCGGCCTCGACGAACTCCCGCTCGCGCAGGGCCAGTACCTGGCCGCGCAGGAGTCGGGCGATCGAGGCCCAGCCGAAGGCGGTGAGCAGCAGGACCATCGAGACGACGATGAGCGACGTGGGCGTGTTCTCGCTGTCGGACACGAACAGGGCGATCACGACCGGGGTGAAGGCCACGAAGAACAGCTGCTGCGGGAAGGCGAGCAGGATGTCGATGACTCGGCCGAGGAACCAGTCCGTCTTGCCGCCGATGTAGCCGGCGGTGACACCGATGACCACACCGAGGATCACGACGAAGATCGTGATGGCCGTGGCGATCAGCAGCGAGTTCCGGATCGCGTAGAGCAGGAAGGTGAAGACGTCGCGGCCGAGCTGCGGGTCGATACCGAACCAGTAGTCGGGGCTGACGCCGCCGTTCGGCTTCACGGGGAAGCCGTTGTCGCCCAGCAGCCCGGGCGTGTTCAGGCCGTACGTCGTGTACGGATCCTTCCCGTACAGATTGGCGATCAGCGGCGCCGCGAGCGCGATCACGAAGAAGAAGATCACGATGTACGCCGATATGACGCCCGTACGGTCCCGCTTGAACCGGCGCCAGGCCAGCTGTCCCGGGGACCTGCTCTCGTTGCCCTTCGAAGAGGGAGAAGTGGTCGACTTCTCGACGCTCTCGTCGGTCACCTCAAGCGGGGCAGCCGCAGATGGAGTTGGGGGGGTCATGGTGCTCCTGGCCCAAGGGAGGGTCTGATGACTCCGCAGGGCGCTCCCCTACGGGCTACGCCGGACTTTTTCAACGCAATTCATTCAAGGTCAATAAATTCTCGGTCGCCTTGGTTGCCTATTTACCTTCTTTACTCTCACTTGACCGTTCCGTAGCTACGCGGGTAGCACGCTGTAATCGTTCCGTGCTTTAGTTCGGACTAACTGGACTATTCGGGCAACGAGTTCGATATGCGGACGCCTGTGTGTCGAAATGCGTACATCGGCGGGGCGCAATCCAACGTTTCGGCATCGTTACGCGGAGATCCATTGCATTCGTCGCCCAAGATCGCCGCGCCCACCCGGCGGGGGCTGCGTGCATCCGGATGACCTGTCCCCTGAAAGGCCCCCTCCCGAGTGGCGCACACATGCGATATGCGGCATTTGCGCTGATATTGACCGGTAGCTGAAATCGACCGGTAATCGATCACCGCTCTCGGAGGAGGCACGCCATGCGTGGAGCCAGGCACGCCGGATGGGCCGTCGGTGCGACGGTGGTGGCGCTCGTCGCGACGGCGTGCGGGGGCGGAGCCGCGAGCGGCACGCAGGGCGGGGTCCTCAGTTCCTCCTGGGGCGACCCGCAGAACCCCCTCGAACCGGCCAACACCAACGAGGTGCAGGGCGGCAAGGTCCTCGACATGATCTTCCGCGGTCTGAAGCGGTACGACCCCAGGACCGCGCAGGCCCAGAACATGCTCGCCGAGCGGATCGACACCCCGGACTCGCAGAACTTCACCGTCACGATCAAGGACGGCTGGACCTTCAGCAACGGCGAGAAGATCACCGCCAAGTCCTTCGTGGACGCCTGGAACTACGGCGCGAGCCTGAAGAACAACCAGAAGAACGCCTACTTCTTCGGCTACATCCAGGGCTACGACAAGATCCACCCGGCCACCGGCTCACAGAGCGCCGACACGCTCTCCGGTCTGAAGGTCGTGAACGACAGGACCTTCACGGTCAAGCTGAACCAGAAGTTCTCCGGCTTCCCCGACACCCTGGGCTACGTGGCCTTCGCGCCGCTGCCCCGGTCGTTCTTCTCCGACCACGCCGCCTGGCTGGAGAAGCCGGTCGGCAACGGGCCGTACATGATCGACTCGTACACCAGGGGCTTCCAGATGGCCCTGACGAAGTGGGACGGCTACCCCGGCGCCGACAAGGCGCAGAACGACGGCGTGACCCTCAAGGTCTACACGGACAGCGACACCGCCTACACCGATCTGCTGGCCGGAAACCTCGACCTCGTCGACGACGTCCCCGCCGCGCAGCTGAGGAACGTCAAGAAGGACCTCGGCAACCGCTACATCAACACCCCGGCCGGCATCATCCAGACCCTCGCCTTCCCGTACTACGACAAGGACTGGGACAGGGCCGGCGCCGAGAAGGTCCGCACCGGCCTGTCCATGGCGATCAACCGGAAGCAGATCACCGACACGATCTTCCAGAAGACCCGCACCCCGGCGAGCGACTGGACCTCGCCGGTCCTCGGCACGGAAGGCGGTTTCAAGGAAGGGCTGTGCGGGAGCGCCTGCGAGTACGACCCGGCCGGGGCCAAGAAGCTGATCCAGGAGGGCGGCGGGCTCCCGGGCGGACAGCTCAAGATCACCTACAACGCCGACACCGGCTCGCACAGGATGTGGGTGGACGCCGTGTGCAACTCCATCAACAACGCGCTCGGCAACGACAAGGCCTGCGTCGGCAACCCGATCGGCACCTTCGCGGACTTCAGGAACCAGATCGGTCAGCACAAGATGGCCGGCCCCTTCCGCGCGGGCTGGCAGATGGACTACCCGCTGATCCAGAACTTCCTGCAGCCGCTCTACTACACCAACGCCTCCTCCAACGACGGCAAGTGGTCCAACGCGCAGTTCGACCAGCTCGTGGACCGGGCCAACGCCGAGACCGACACCGCAAAGGCGGTCTCCACCTTCCAGCAGGCCGAAGAGGTTGTCCGGGACAACATGGCCGCCATCCCGCTCTGGTACCAGAACGGCAGCGCGGGCTACTCGGAGCGGCTTTCCAACGTCGCCCTGAACCCGTTCAGCGTCCCCGTCTACAACGAGATCAAGGTCGGCTGAGCCGCCATGGGGCGCTATGTCGTCCGGCGTCTGCTCCAGATGGTCCCGGTGTTCGTCGGGGCGACGCTGCTCATCTTCCTGATGGTGAACGTGATGGGCGACCCCATCGCGGGACTGTGCGGCGAGCGCGCCTGCGACCCGGCGACGGCCGCCCAGCTGAAGCGGGAGTTCGGCCTCGACAAGCCGCTGTGGCAGCAATACCTGACCTACATGGGGAACATCTTCACCGGCGACTTCGGCACCGCGTTCAACGGCCAGCCCGTCACCGAGCTGATGGCGACCGCGTTCCCCGTCACCATCCGGCTGACGATCGTGGCGATCCTCTTCGAGATCGTCATCGGCATCTCGCTGGGCGTCGTCACCGGAGTGCACCGCGGCCGCCCCGTCGACACGGGTGTGCTCCTCGCCACCCTGGTCGTGATCTCCGTACCGACCTTCGTCACCGGCCTGCTGCTCCAACTGCTGCTCGGCGTGCAGTGGCACTGGATCCAGCCGTCGGTCTCCCAGCAGGCCGCCTTCGGCGAACTGATCGTGCCGGGCCTCGTCCTGGCCGCCGTCTCGCTCGCCTACGTCACCCGGCTGACCCGCACCTCCATCGCGGAGAACAAACGGTCCGACTACGTCCGTACGGCCGTCGCCAAGGGCCTGCCCCGGCGCCGGGTCGTCACCCGGCATCTGCTGCGCAACTCGCTCATCCCCGTCGTCACCTTCATCGGCGCCGACATCGGGGCGCTGATGGGCGGCGCGATCGTCACCGAGCGGATCTTCAACATCCACGGCGTCGGCTACCAGCTCTACCAGGGCATCCTGCGGCAGAACACCCAGACGGTCGTCGGCTTCGTGACCGTCCTCGTCCTCGTCTTCCTGCTGGTCAACCTGCTCGTGGACCTGCTGTACGCCGTACTCGACCCGAGGATCCGCTATGCCTGAGCAGTTGCACGAGCCCGAACGCGCCATCGCGGGGACCGGCGCCGGCAGCGGGATGGACCTGGCGGCGAGCGAGGCCGAGACACTGGAGAAGACTCCGGCGGGACCGCTGGGCACGGGCCCGCGCGCCAAGCCGCGCAGCCTGTGGTCCGACGCCTGGCGGGACCTGCGCCGCAACCCCGTCTTCATCGTCTCCGCGCTCGTCATCCTCTTCCTCGTCGTCATCTCCCTGTGGCCCTCGCTGATCGCCTCCGGCAGCCCCCTGCAGTGCAACCTCGCCAAGTCCCAGGAGGGCTCCCAGCCGGGCGCCCCCTTCGGGTACGACGGCCAGGGCTGCAACGTCTACACACGGACCGTCTACGGGGCCCGTACGTCCGTCACGGTCGGCGTCTGCGCCTCGCTCGGGGTCGCGCTCCTCGGGTCCGCGCTGGGCGGCCTCGCGGGATTCTTCGGCGGGGCCTGGGACTCGCTCCTGTCCCGGGTGACCGACATCTTCTTCGCGATCCCCGTCGTCCTCGGCGGTCTGGTCCTCCTCTCCGTGGTGACCAGCAATACGGTCTGGCCGGTCATCGGGTTCATGGTGCTGCTCGGCTGGCCGCAGATCTCCCGCATCGCCCGCGGCTCCGTCATCACCGTCAAGCAGAACGACTATGTGCAGGCGGCCCGCGCCCTGGGCGCCTCCAACGCCCGCATCCTGCTGCGCCACATCGCGCCCAACGCGGTCGCCCCGGTGATCGTCGTGGCGACCATCGCGCTCGGCACCTACATCTCGCTGGAGGCGACCCTGTCGTATCTCGGCGTCGGCCTGAAGCCGCCCAGCGTCTCCTGGGGCATCGACATCTCCGCCGCCTCCCCCTTCATCCGCAACGCCCCGCACGCGCTGCTGTGGCCCTCCGGCGCCCTGGCGATCACGGTCCTGGCCTTCATCATGCTCGGCGACGCGGTCCGCGACGCCCTCGACCCGAAGCTGAGGTGAGCCGCCGTGCTGCTCGAAGTGCGTGACCTGCACGTGGAGTTCCGGACCCGGGACGGGGTCGCCAAGGCCGTGAACGGCGTCGGTTACGCCGTGGACGCGGGGGAGACCCTCGCGGTGCTCGGTGAGTCGGGGTCGGGCAAATCGGTCTCCGCGCAGGCCGTCATGGGCATTCTCGACATGCCGCCCGGCAGGATCACGGGCGGCGAGATCCTCTTCCGGGGCAAGGACCTGCTGAAGATGAAAGAAGAGGAGAGGAGAAGGATCCGCGGCGCCGGAATGGCGATGATCTTCCAGGACGCCCTGTCGGCGCTGAACCCCGTGCTCTCCGTGGGCGAGCAGCTCGGCGAGATGTTCGTCGTGCACCGGGGAATGTCACGCAAGGACGCGCGGGCCAGGGCGGTCGAGCTGATGGACCGGGTGCGCATTCCGGGCGCCGCCCAGCGGGTGCGCGACTATCCCCACCAGTTCTCGGGCGGAATGCGCCAGCGCATCATGATCGCCATGGCGCTGGCCCTGGAACCGGCGCTGATCATCGCCGACGAGCCCACCACCGCCCTCGACGTCACCGTCCAGGCCCAGGTCATGGATCTGCTCGCCGAGCTGCGGCGCGAGTACGACATGGGGCTGATCCTGATCACCCACGACCTCGGCGTGGTCGCCGACGTCGCCGACCGCATCGCCGTCATGTACGCGGGACGGATCGTCGAGTCGGCCCCGGTCCACGACATCTACAAGGCGCCCGCCCACCCGTACACACGCGGCCTGCTCGACTCCATCCCGCGCCTCGACCAGAAGGGCCGGGAGCTCTACGCCATCAAGGGCCTGCCGCCGAACCTGATGGACATCCCGCCGGGCTGCGCCTTCCACCCGCGCTGCCCGATGGCCCGGGACGTGTGCCGCACGGACGAACCCCCGCTGTACGAGGTCTCCGAGGAGCGCGGCAGCGCCTGCCACTTCTGGCGGGAGTGCCTCCATGACTGAGCCGATCCTGGAGGTCAGCGGCCTCGTCAAGCACTACCCGCTCACCCGGGGCATCCTCTTCAAGAAACAGATCGGCTCGGTGAAGGCCGTGGACGGCGTCGACTTCACGCTCGCCCGGGGCGAAACCCTGGGCCTGGTGGGCGAGTCGGGCTGCGGCAAGTCGACGGTCGCCCGGATGCTGTGCAACCTGGAACAGCCGACGGCGGGCTCGATCCGATTCAGGGGCGAGGACATCACCAGGCTCTCGGGCAAGGCCCTGAAGGCCGTACGGCGCCATATCCAGATGGTCTTCCAGGACCCGTACACCTCGCTCAACCCCCGTATGACGGTGGGCGACATCATCGGGGAGCCGTACGAGATCCACCCCGAGGCGGCCCCGAAGGGCGACCGCCGCCGCAGGGTCCAGGAGCTGCTGGACGTGGTCGGCCTCAACCCCGAGTACGTCAACCGCTATCCGCACCAGTTCTCGGGCGGCCAGCGCCAGCGCATCGGCATCGCACGCGGGCTGGCGCTGCGCCCGGACGTGATCGTCGCCGACGAGCCGGTGTCGGCGCTGGACGTCTCGATCCAGGCGCAGGTGGTCAACCTCCTGGACCGGCTCCAGACGGAGTTCGAGCTCTCCTACGTCTTCATCGCCCACGACCTGTCGATCGTGCGGCACATCTCGGACCGGGTGGGGGTGATGTACCTGGGCCGCATCGTGGAGATCGGCAGGGACGCCGAGATCTACGACCACCCCACGCACCCCTACACCCAGGCCCTCCTGTCCGCGGTCCCGGTGCCGGACCCCGAGGCCCGTGAGCGCCGCGAGCGCATCATCCTCACGGGCGATGTCCCGTCCCCCACGAACATCCCGTCCGGCTGCCGCTTCCGCACCCGTTGCTGGAAGGCCCAGGAGCGCTGCGCGCTGGAGGTGCCGGCGCTCGCCGTACCCGCCGAGTTCCGCCGCACGACGGGTCCCGCGGCGCACGACTCGGCGTGTCACTTCGCGGAGGAGAAGCAGGTGGTCCCGCTGGAGGAGCACGGCAACGGGCCGGGGTGACATGGTGCACCCCGGCCCGTTTACGGCACCCGCACGGCCGTACGCTGTTCAGCCTCGCGCGTCCGTATATCGGTACCGCTTCCGCTAAGTTGCCTGCGTGTTAACGCAGTTCACGCGTGTTTGCGCGGTTGTGTCAGCGAACGCTTGAGGAAGTCCACCTGAAGGAGGAGCAGATTCTCCGCGACCTGCTCCTGCGGGGTCATGTGCGTGACGCCGGACAGCGGCAGCACCTCGTGCGGGCGGCCGGCGGCCAGCAGGGCGGAGGACAGGCGCAGCGCATGGGCCACCACCACGTTGTCGTCGGCCAGACCGTGCACGATCATCAGCGGGCGGTGCGGCTCGGCGGGGGAGGCCAGGCCGTCGTCCGTGACCAGGGAGCTCTTCGCGTACGACGCCGGGTCCGCGGCCGGGTCGCCCAGGTACCGCTCGGTGTAGTGGGTGTCGTACAGGCGCCAGTCGGTGACCGGAGCCCCCGCGATGCCCGCGTGGAAGACGTCCGGGCGGCGCAGCACGGCCAGGCCCGCCAGCCAGCCGCCGTAGGACCAGCCGCGGATCGCCACCCGGGTCAGGTCGAGGGGGTACCGCTTCGCGAGGTCCTGGAGCGCCTCGACCTGGTCGTCCAGGGACACCGTGAAGTCACGGTGCACCGCCTTCTCCCAGGCGGGGGAGCGCCCCGGGGTGCCCCGGCCGTCGGCGACGACCACCGCGAAGCCCTGGTCGGCGAACCACTGCGAGGTCAGGTGGGCATTGTGCGCGGCGACCACGCGCGGGCCGTGCGGCCCCCCATAGGGGTCCAGCAGCACCGGCAGGGGAGTGTCGGAGGGGTAGTCCTGTGGCATAAGCACGGCGCACGGGATTCGCCGTGCGCCCCCCTCGGTGAGTGTCACGCGCGGGGACATACCGGGATCTTCGGCGTACGACTGGACAGTCGCCGTCGGTTTTCCGTCACGCAGTACCTGGACGCGGGCACCCGGGCGGTCCAGTGCGGCGGAGATCAGTACGGTCACGCCCCCGGTGCGCACCGCCGAGTGCACGCCGGGGTCCTGTGAGACGCGCTCCACACCGAGTTCGTTCACCCGGTAGACGTGCACCTCGCCGATGCCGGGAGCCTCGGCCTCCTCGCCGGCCGAGGCCGAGACCAGTACGTCGTCGTCCGAGACGTCGAGCACCGCACGGATGTGCAACTGGGCCCCGGTCAGCGGGCGTTCGCCCACCGCGAGCACCCGCGCACCGCCCTCGTCGGCGATCCGCACGAGCTGTCCGGAGGGGCTCCAGCAGGGCACGCCAGGGAAAAGTTCCAGCCATGTTGGATCTTCTTCCGCATGCACCATCCGGGTCGCCCCCGAGTCCGGGTCCACGGCCAGGAACAGCTGGCTGCGCTGGTCCCGCGCCTGCACCAGGACCAGCGGGGCACCCGCCTCTGACCAGTGCACATGCGCCAGATACGGATAGCGCGCCCGGTCCCAGGCGACCTCCGTGCGGGACCCGTCGAGGCCGATCACGAACAGTCGTACGTCCGCGTTGGCGGTGCCCGCCGCCGGATACGCGACGTGTTGTGGCTCACGCTCCGGGTGGGCCGGATCCGCGATCCACCACCGCCGCACCGGCGTGTCGTCCGCGCGCGCCACGAGCAGCCGGTCCGACTCCGGGGCCCACCAGAAGCCCCGCGCACGCCCCATCTCCTCGGCCGCGATGAACTCGGCCAATCCATAGGTGACCCCGTCCGCGTCGGGCTCCGCCAGCGCCCGGTCCCCCTCGCCCTCCGCGCCCACCACCCGCAGGGCGCCCCCGGCGACATACGCCACATGTCGTCCGTCGGGGGCGGGACGCGGGTCGATCACCGGCCCGGGAACCCGGAGTTCACGTGCCGTGCCGGCCCGTAGCTCCGCCGTGAAAAGCCGTCCTGACAAGGCGAAAGACGCCAGTTCCAGGGCCGTGTCGGTGGCGTAGCCGACGATGCCGGCACCGCCCTCGCGACTGCGTTCGCGGCGCGCCCGCTCCTCGGGCGAGAGATGCTCCGTGGCGCCGCCCAGCAGCGCCCGCGGGTCGGCCGCGAGGCGCTCCCGGCCGTCCGTCACGTCAATGATCCACAGGGAGTTGGCCCGGTCCGTACCGGAGTGCGAGCGCAGGAACGCCACGCGGGAACCGTCGGGAGCCACGGTGAACGCACGCGGCGCGCCGAGCGTGAACCGCTGGGTGCGGGCGTGCCGTCGGGGGAAGGAGTCAGGCTCGGTCGTCATTCCCCGACCATATTGGCCATGCGCCCCCTTGTGCGGCCGTGCGCCGACCGATGCGCGAGTACGGATAGTTATGATCACTACCGCTGAGTGGGTATGAACCTGCTGGCTCGTGTATGGATTTGCTGTACCGATCTACAACCCCCATAGTCCGAACCCCCGCGTACCTGGGATCTTTGGAGGTGAGCCGCCGTGGCACTCTCGATTTCGGCGGTGGTGCTGCTGGCGATCATCGTCTTTCTGCTGATCAAGAAGTCAGGGCTGAAGGGCGGCCATGCGGTCGTCTGCATGCTGCTCGGCTTCTACCTGGCCTCCTCGACCGTCGCTCCAACGATCAGTGAGCTGACGACGAACGTGGCGAGCATGATCGGCAGCATCAAGTTCTGACGCGCGCCGAGCCCGGCCCTTGGGCGGCCTCGCCGGGGCCGGGTGGTTCGTGCGGTTCGTGCGGACGGGTTTCGACGCGGCGACGGCACTCGATGGGCTGAAGCTGTGTCGGCGGCGGCGAGTCGTCAGTCTTGGGACGCGTACGGCACGAAGGCGGACCAGCTGGCGGGGGAGAAGGCCAGGCGGGGGCCCGTGGTGTGCTTGGAGTCGCGGACGTGGACGGTGCCGGGGGTGGTGGCGAGTTCGACGCAGGAGTCGCCCTCACTGCCGCTGCTGTAGCTGCTCTTGAACCACGCCAGATCCGAGGCGTCCCCGGCCGAGGTGTTGCGGATCATGTGTCCCCCAGCAGTTGCTCGATGAAGGCCGCCGACTCACGTGGAGTGAGAGCCTGCGCCCGGATGATGCCGTACCGCAGCTCAAGGATACGGAGCTGCCTCGGTTCGGACACCGGTCGGCCGCCGGCCACCACTGGCGAGCGCCCCACCGCCGAGCCGTCAGCGAATTTCAGCACCTCGATCCCGCCATCCACTCCAGCGTGCTCCTCGCGATCCATCGGCATCACCTGAAGCTCGACGTTCCGCAACTGACTTGCCTCAAGGAGATGATCAAGCTGCTGGCGTAGCAGCGCCCTCCCGCCGAGTGGGCGTCGCAGGGTCCACTCCTCCAGGACGAAGCTGAGTTCGGGCGCCGGATCCCGCTCGAACACAGCCTTGCGGGCCACCCGCGCGGCGATGAACCGCTCCACCTCGTCTTCGGTGTACGCCGGGCGCCGCATCAGGAGCAGCCCGCGTGCGTACTCCGGCGTTTGCAACAACCCATGGATGTTCAGCGGATCGTAGAGCTGAAGCTCGACCGCCCTGGCCTCCATCTGCGCAAGATCCCGCACCTTCTTCGGATACCGGACCTTGGCCACGTCCTCCTTCATCGCCGAGAGCAGTCCGCCCGCCCCCAACACCTCGTCGGCCCTGTCCAGATACTCGGGCCTCGGGATCCGCTTCCCGCCCTCGATCTTGTAGACCATGTCCTCGCCGTATCCGACGGCCTTCCCGAACACGGCGGCCCGCATCCCCACCGCCTCGCGCCGCAGCTTGAGCTGGCGTCCGACGGTTGCGATGACGGCGATGCCCCAGTCGTCGTCCGGGTCCACTTCCCAACCCGGTTCGTCGGCCTCGCTCTTGAGCCGTACCGCCTCGCCGTCCACGCTCATCCCGCACCCCTCTGTCGAACTCCGGACAGTAACCGTACGCATCGGCTGCGTCACTGTTCACGGTACGCAGGGGCGGCCACGCTGAGTGACGTGAACCAGGAAAACTCCACCCAACTCGACTGCGCCATCCGGAACTTCAGCGTGCTCTGTACGTAGTCGGGGACACCCTCCGTATCGAGGTGAGGGACACCCGGGGGGCGTTGTCCCGACGCCGACTGTCAAGCACAGGTGGGCCGCCCGCTTCTTTGTCAGTGTCGTGCTTCCACACCCCGAGTAAAGGGCGCTCCGCTCCACTGCGTTCCGCTCCGCGTCGCCTTCGGCGATGCCCCTGCGGGGCACCCTTGACTAGGGGCGTTCCAGCACGGGTTGGAAGCGAGCGGGCAGCCCGGGGAAAGTGGCCGACTTGGGGTGACGGCCCCTCGGGTGGGCTGCGTTCGCGTCCGGGGTGACGGGGGCGCGGTCTCGCCTCGCCAGCACGCCGGGCTGGTTTAGCGGCTTGCGGCCGGTGGGCGGTGGAGCGCGGGGAGGTGGGTGGCGGGACGCCGGGCGGGCTTGGCGGCGAGCGGCCGGTGGGCGGGGCACGGGAGGCGAGTGGTGGCACGCCGGGTGGGCTTGGCGGCGAGCGGCCGGTGGGTGGGGCGCGGGAGGCGAGTGGCGGGACGTCGGGTGGGCTTGGCGGCTTGCGGCCGGTGGGCGGTGGAGCGCGGGGAGGTGGGTGGCGGGACGCCGGGTGGGCTTGGCGGCGAGCGGCCGGTGGGCGGTGGGGCGCGGGAGGCGAATGGCGGGACGCCGGGTGGGCTCAGCGGCTGGTGGCCGGTGGGGGCGGGGTGCGCCTGGGCCGGGTGGTGGCAGGCCGGGCCGGGTTCGGCGGCTTGGGGTCGGTCGTGGGGGGAGGGCCTTGAGGTGGGGGCGCGGAGGGGGCTCGGGGCGGTGGTTGGTCGTTTTGGGTCAGTGACTGGGTGAGGACGGGCTGGTGGTGAGGGTCTGCATTGGCGCAGATCTTCCAATCACCCGCTGGATGACGGGAGGCAATGCCTCGCTGGTCACATGGGCCACACCAGTCACGCAGGGTGGGTGATTGGGAGGGTTGGGTCAGCGGGAGCCCCGGCATGGGCCATAGACGTGCCCCACCCTGCGCTCGCGCTCCCTCCCCCCGACCCCAGTCCGCCAGGCCTCATCTGTATCCCGCCCCGGCCCCACCGCGCACGGGCCGTGCGTCGCTGAGCCGACCCGGCGTGCCGCCACTCGCCTCCCGCGCACTGCCGCCCACCGGCCGCAAGCCGCTAAGCCCGCCCGGCGTGCCGTCACCCAGCCCCCGCGCTCCACCGCCCATCATCCGCAGGCCGCTATGCCGACCCGGCGTGCCATCACCCGGCCCCCGCGCTCCACCCCACCGCCCACCGCCCACCGCCCACCGGCCGCAGGCCGCTATGCCGACCCGGCGTGCCATCACCCGGCCCCCGCGCTCCACCCCACCCCCACCGGCCGCAAGTCGCTAAGCCTTCCCGGCGTGCCACCACCCGGCTGATGCGCCCCCCCGCTCCCCACCGGCCGCTCGTCGCTAAGCCCGCCCGGCGTGCTGGCGAGGTGCGACCGCGCCCCCGTCACCCCGGACGCGAACGCAGCCCACCCGAGGGGCCGTCACCCCAAGTCGGCCACTTTCCCCGGGCTGCCCGCTCGCTTCTCACCCGTGCTGGAACGCCCCTAGTCAAGGGTGCCCCGCAGGGAGCGCCCTTTACTCGGGGTGTGGAAGCACGACACTGACAAAGAAGCGGGCGGCCCCACGGCCACTCGTCAGCGCCGGGGAACTGCACCCGCCCCGCCCCGCCCCGCCTGCTCCGCACCCTCTCCTGCAACCAACCCGGCCAGCAGCGTCGTACAGCCAAGGGCCACGCCCCCGTAGCCCCCGAGAGGCTCAAGGCCCAAGGCGCCCAGGGAGTGCACACCCCCGCGAACCGCTCGCCTCCGCCGCCACGGCCCCCGTCTCCTCCTCTCCGCCCGTGAGACGGCTCACCTGCCCCCGGTGTCGCCGCCTGGCTGGAACGGGAGGTCGGCCTCAGCGTCGTACGGCACGCCGTGACCGCGGATCTCCTGGCCGAGGGGCCGTGTCGTCCCGCCGCTCTCCGTGGGGGCACCCGGGAGTCCGCCACCTGGGCGTCTCGTCGGGCACGTGCCGCGGTGAGGGTGGGCGCCTCGTAGGGTGGGGCCATGACGGAACTGCCCGCCCGGCGTCTGCTGCTGGTGCACGCGCACCCGGACGACGAGTCGATCAACAACGGCGCGACCATGGCCAAGTACGCGGCCGAGGGAGCGCGGGTCACCCTGGTCACCTGCACCCTCGGGGAGCGGGGTGAGGTCATTCCGCCCGAACTGGGGCATCTGGGAGGCGCCGCCCTTGGTGAGTACCGGCTGCGTGAGCTCCGGGGTGCCATGGGTGAGCTGGGTGTCGACGACTTCCGGCTGCTCGGGGGCGCCGGGCGCTACGCGGACTCCGGGATGATGGGGCTGCCCGACAACGACGACCCCGCCTGCTTCTGGCAGGCCGACCTCGACGAGGCCGCCGGATACCTTGTTGAGGTGATCCTGGAGGTCCGGCCCCAGGTTGTGGTCACCTATGACGACAATGGGGGGTATGGCCACCCGGACCACATCCAGGCCCACCGCGTCGCCATGAGGGCTGTGGAGTTGGCCGCCGACGCGGGCTGGCGTATCCCCAAGGTCTACTGGAATCGCGTTCCGCGCCGGGTCGCCGAGGATGCCTTCGCCCGCCTTCGGGACGATCTGCCCGCTCTGCCCTTCGCCAAGCCGGCCTCCGTCGAGGACGTCCCGGGCGTGGTCGACGAGGAGCGCGTCACCGCCGAAGTCGACGGCACCGCGTACGCCGCCGCCAAGGCCGCCGCGATGCGCGCGCACGCCACCCAGATCGAGGTGGCCGAACCGTACTTCGCGCTCTCCAACGAACTGGCCCAGCCCGTCTTCACCACGGAGTACTACGAGTTGGTGGGCGCAGAGCGCCCGCGGACCCGGGAGACCGACCTGTTCGCCGGGACCGGCGTCGAGGAGGCGTCATGAGTTCGGCAGGACGCGGCTCGGCAGAACGCGGCTCGGCAGGACGCGGATCTATGCTCGCCCAGCCGCTGCAGCGCCCCTCCGCCGGGCGGATCGCCGCCCATGTGGGCCTGCTCGTGCTCGGAGCCCTGGTCGGGCTCGCCGGGGCGCTGGTGCAGGGCGGCTGGTTCCCCGGCGGGCTGCTGCTCGCCCTGGCGGGCGCGGCCGGGGTGTTCCTCGGCGGGGCGCGTGCCACCGGCGGCCGCGCCGGGGCGGTCGCGCCCGCGGCCGGCTGGATCATCACCGTCATCCTGCTCACCGCAGGCCGTCCCGAAGGGGACTTCCTGTTCGGCGCGGGGGGCGGTTCCTATCTGTTCCTGCTGGGCGGCATGGCCCTGGCTGTGATCTGCGCCACCCTTGGACCGGGGCGGCAACCGGACGGCGATGCCGCCCGACTTGCCAAGTGACGTACCAATTCGCCACGGGGCGCGGGTGCGAGTCCGGTGTGGGTTTCCCCAGCGGTCATGGGATACGCGCCAGAAGTGGCCAGTATGGTGGTGCGCGCCGCCGAGCCGCCCGAGCAAGGTCGTGACGGGCGGCGGAGCCAACCGGGAGAACCTGCCTTGAGTCGTGAAACTGACACTCCGTCCTCCGGGCCCAACGGGCGCGGCGGAGCCGCATACCCCTCGGGCACGCCGCCGTACGGGACCCCCATGGTTTCCGGCGACGGTACGGGCGCGGACCGTTCGGCCGCGCAGCCGGAGGAGCGAAAGACCGAGACCACGCTGACGACGCGCATCCGGATCAACATCCCCGGATCGCGGCCCATTCCGCCGGTCGTCGTGCGCACGCCCGTCGCGGACACCGAGGCTTCCGACGACGACACGGGCGCTGCCGCCGAGGCGCAGCCGGCGCCCGCCCCGAAGCCCACCGGGCCCACCGGCGGCGTCGAGCCGTCCGGCGAGCCCGCGGCGGCGGCCGGGGAGAAGACGAGCGACTGGTTCGCACCCCGCAAGTCCGGCGCGGGCAAGGGCGGTCCGGCCGGCGGCGGCACGAACGGCGCCGGAATCCCCGGCGGTTCCGCGGCCGGTGCGACCGCTTCCGGCACGGGCACGGCTGCCCCCGGCGGCGCGGGTGCGCCCAAGGGCGCGCGTCCGGGCGCCGGTCGCCCCGGCGGTGTGGTCGGCTCCATGAGCGCGCCGGGCGGCTCCCGTCCCGGCGGTACGAACGGCGCGGGGCTCCCCGGCGCCACCGGCGGACCCGTGGCTCCCGGGCACGGCGGTGGCACCGGCTCCTTCGACGTGACCGAGGCGCTGTCCGCGGGCCCGCTGGGCAACGGCTCCCGTCCCGGCGCGGGCGGCGACGAGCCGCGCCGCGACGATCTGCCGTACTTCGCGGAGAGCGGCCCCGGCGGCCAGAACGGCTTCGGCGGTGCGAACGGCCAGGGCGCCGGCCCGGCCGGCCCCGACGGTTCCAGCGGCTTCAACGGTCCGAACGGTCTCGGCGGCCCCGGCGTTCCGCAGGGCCCCGCGGGCCCGACCGGCGGTCCGGTCACCGGCGACGGCCCGATGGTGCCGCCGGTCACCGGCGGACCCGGCGGCCTCGGCACGGTGCCCGGCGAGTCCTTCACCGGCCCCGGCACCGTCGGCGGGCACCGCCGGACCCCCGGCGCCGGTCCCGCCGCCGGCCGCGGTCCCGGCGGCGGTCTGAGCGACGACACCGCGATCCTCACCCCGCAGAAGCCGGCCCCCGAACCGGGCATGCCCGGCTACGGCTCCCCGGCGGACAACATCTCCGGGCACACCGTGACCAGCGGCATCCCGGTCGTCCCGCCCACGGCGGCCTCGCCGTTCGGGCCGGGCGCCCCCACCGACGGGGCCGTGTCGCACACGCCCCCGAAGCTGCCCGAGCCGGTCTCGCCGAACGTCCCGCAGAGCAAGTCCAAGAAGAAAAAGAAGGGCCGCAGCAAGCCGGCCCTGCTCGGCGGGGTCGTGGTCGTCGCCGGCATCGGTGTGTACGGCGCCGGACTGCTGATGAACCACTCCGACGTGCCCAAGGGCACCACCGTGCTCGGTGTGGACATCGGCGGCGGCACCCGCGACGACGCCGTCAAGAAGCTCGACGAGGCGTTCGGCGACCGGGTGAACAAGCCACTGAAGCTGTCGGTGGGCGGCAAGACGGTCTCGCTCACGCCGGACAAGGCGGGACTCCAGTTCGACACCACCGCCACCGTCAGCACGGCCGCGAAGAGCGACTACAACCCCGTCTCCGTGATCGGCTCCCTCTTCGGACAGAAGCGGGTCGTGGAGCCGGTCATGCCGGTCGACGAGGAGAAGCTCCAGGTCGCCCTGAAGGACGCGGGCGGTGGCTCCGGCTCGGTCGCCGAGGGCACGATCAAGTTCCAGTCCGGCAAGGCCGTCGCCGTCTACGGCAAGGCGGGCAAGGGCATCGACGCGGCCGGTTCGACACAGGCGGTCGCGGAGGCCTACCGGTCGATGGTGGAAACCGGCACGGCCATCCCGGTCACGGTGCCGACGACCACCCAGCAGCCGACGGTCTCCAACGCCGAGGTCGACCGCGAGATGAAGGCGTTCGCGCAGCCGGCGATGTCCGCCAAGGTCACCGTGCAGACGGATGCCGCGCACTCGGTCCCGATGAGCCCGCAGAACTCGCTGTGGAAGTTCCTCCGGGTGACGGCCGTCGACGGCAAGCTCGTCGACAAGCCCGACCTGGTGGCCCTGAAGAACCTCTACGGCCAGGCGTTCGACGGCGTGCTGATCACCCGCTCCAACGGCAAGAAGACGCCCGTCACCCCGCAGGACGTGTACGGCGCCCTCCGCCAGGCACTGACGAGCAGGACCAACCGGATCGCGGTCATCGACACCACCCCGAACTAGCCCAGGACCAGCCCGGCCCGCAGAGGGGCGTCCGGTGTTCACCGGGCGCCCCTCCGGCGTGTCACGGCGTCGGCATGACATCTGTCATCCGGCTCTCAGGACCCCCGACACTGCCCCGCACCCGGCCCCCCTGGCCACCATGGACGCCATGACAACGACAGCGGTGACCACCGGCGCCCCGGTGGTCGGGTTCGATCAGGTGAGCAAGACCTATGGGAGCGTGCGGGCGGTGGACGGGCTGTCGCTCACGCTGCACCCGGGGGAGACCGTCGCCCTGCTCGGGCCGAACGGCGCCGGCAAGTCCACCACCCTCGATCTGCTGCTCGGCCTCAAGCAGGCCGACGGCGGCACGGTCAGCGTCTTCGGCACCGGCCCGCGCGAGGCGATCGTCGCCGGGCGGGTGGGCGCCATGCTGCAGAGCGGCGGGCTGATGGACGAGGTCACCGTCACCGAACTGGTCCGGCTCGCCTGCGATCTGCACCCGAAGCCGTACAAGGTCACCGACGTACTGGCCCGCGCCGGCATCTCCCAGATCGCCGACCGCAAGGTCAACAAGCTCTCCGGCGGCCAGGCCCAGCGCGTCCGCTTCGCCCTCGCCACCGCCGGCGACAGCGACCTGATCGTCCTGGACGAGCCGACCACCGGCATGGACGTCTCCGCCCGCCAGGCCTTCTGGGCCACCATGCGCGAACAGGCCGACCAGGGCCGTACGGTCCTCTTCGCCACCCACTACCTCGAAGAGGCCGACGCCATCGCGGACCGCGTCCTCGTCCTGCACCGCGGCCGGCTCCTCGCCGACGGCACCGCCGCCGAGATCAAGGCGAAGGCGGGGGCCCGCAGGGTCTCCTTCGACCTGGAGGGCGACATCGACGAGCCGGCCCTGCGCGCGCTGCCCTTCCTGGCCTCGGTCAGCGTCTCCGGCCAGACCGTCCGCATCCAGTCCACCGACGCCGACGCCACCGTCCACGCCCTGTACGGCCTCGGTGTCTACCCCCGCAATCTCGAAGTCGCCGGGCTCGGCCTGGAGCAGGCGTTCGTCGCCATCACGGAGGCCGAGGAGGCCAAGCAGTCGTGAACTCGCTCATCAAGCTGGAACTCGCCCGCGCCCTGCGCAACCGCAAGTTCCTGTTCTTCTCGGTGATCTACCCCTCCGCCCTGTTCCTGCTCATCGCGGGCAACGCCGACAGCAGGACCAGGATCGACGGCACCGGGCTCACCCTGCCGACGTACATGATGGTCTCCATGGCCTCCTTCGGCGCCCTGACCGCCGTCCTGATGGGCAACAGCGAGCGCATCGCCAAGGAGCGCGAGAGCGGCTGGGTACGGCAGCTGCGGCTGACCACCCTGCCGGGGCGCGGATACGTACTCGCCAAGACCGCGAGCGCGGCCGTCGTCAGCCTGCCTTCCATCGTCATCGTCTTCGTCGTCGCCGCGGCCGTGAAGGACGTCCGGCTGGACGCCTGGCAGTGGCTCGCCCTCACCGGCGCCATCTGGGCCGGCAGCCTGGTCTTCGCCGCGCTCGGCGTCGCCATCGGCTACCTCGCCAGCGGGGACGCCGTCCGCCCGATCACGATGATCACCTACTTCGGCCTGTCCATGCTCGGCGGTCTGTGGATGCCCACCACGACCTTCCCGCAGTGGCTCCAGGACATCGCGAAGTGGCTGCCCACGCACGCGTACGCTGCCCTCGGGCGGTCGATCGAGCAGAGCCAGTCCCCGCACGTCCAGGACATCGCCATCCTCGCCGTCTTCTTCGTCCTCTTCGCGGGCGGCGCGGCCTGGCTGTACCGGAAGGACACGCTGAAGGCGTGAGCGCCATGACGGAAGACCCGCTGACCGAGGAAGCCCGCCGGGAGCAGCTGATCCCCCTGGGACAGTCCCCCCGCAGCCGGCGCGACCTGTTCCTGCGCAAGATGCTGTGGATCGGCGTCTGGCTGGTCTTCCTCAGCGCCCCGGTCAACGACCTCGTCTCCGGGAGCCACACCACCGGGGCGACCGTGACCGGCTGGCTGGGCCTGGCGGTCTTCGTCGGGGTCTATCTGACCCTGGTCTTCCGGGACATGGGCAGCCCGGCCACCCCGAGGCGGGTCGGCGCCCTGATCGCCGTCCTCGGGCTCCTGGCGACCCTGCTGTCCTTCACGCTCGGCGCGCCCTGGCTCGCCCTGTACTGCTACGTCTCCGTCGCCTGCGGGGCCACCCTCCCGCTGCGGGCCGCCTGCTGGGCGATCCCGGGGACGGCGGGCGTGCTGCTGCTGGTCGGCCTGCACGTCGGCGAGCAGCACGCCCTGGACCTGCTGATCCTGGTGTTCCTCATCGGATTCGCCATGACCGGGGTCGTCCAACTGGTCCGTACGACCATCGAGTTGCGCAAGGCCCGCGCCACCGTCGCCCAACTCGCCGCCAACGAGGAGCGGCTGCGCCTGGCCCGGGACCTGCACGACCTGCTCGGCCACTCGCTCTCCCTCATCACGCTGAAGAGCGAACTGGCCGGCCGGATGCTCCCCGACCACCCCGACAAGGCGGCGCAGCAGGTCGCCGACATCGAACAGGTCAGCCGGCAGGCCCTGGTCGACGTGCGCGAGGCGGTCACCGGCTACCGGCGTCCCCGGCTGGCCGCCGAACTCGCCGGTGCCCAGGTCGCCCTGACCGCCGCCGGGGTCACCGCCCAGGTGCCCGCCGAACCGGACCTCGACGGCGTCCCCGAGGAGGGCGAGTCCGCCCTCGCCTGGGCGCTGCGCGAGGCGGTCACCAACGTCGTACGGCACAGCGGTGCCGGACGCTGCACGGTGGAGCTCCTCGGACGCCAGACGCTGGACGGCCCGGTCCTCGAACTCTCCGTCGAGGACGACGGATCGGGCGGCTCCGGCAAGGGTCCCGGCAATGGCCTGACCGGTCTGACCGAGCGCCTTGAGAAGGTCGGCGGCACGCTGGAGGCGGGCCGGGTCAGGCACGGGTTCCGGCTGGTCGCCCGTGTGCCCACGGCCAGTGGGGTGGACGTAGTATCCGGGGCATGAGCAGCACGATCAAGGTTCTCCTCGCCGAGGACCAGTCGATGGTCCGCGAGGCGCTGGCCGCCCTGCTCGGCCTCGAGGACGACATCGAGGTCGTCGCCCAGGTCTCGCGCGGCGACGAGGTGTCGGCGGCCGCCCGGGAGCACGGTGTGGACGTCGCCCTGCTCGACATCGAGATGCCGGGTTGCACGGGAATCGAGGCCGCGGCCCGGCTCCACAAGGAACTTCCCGCGGTCAAGCTGGTCGTCCTCACCACCTTCGGCCGCCCCGGCTATCTGCGCAGCGCCATGGAGGCGGGCGCGGACGCCTTCCTGGTCAAGGACGCCCCGGCCGCCCAACTCGCCGAGGCCGTACGCAAGGTGCTGGCCGGCGAGCGGGTCATCGACCCCACGCTCGCCGCGGCCGCCCTGGCCGAGGGCGCCAACCCCCTCACCGACCGCGAACGCGAGGTGCTGCGCGCCGCGGCCGACGGCTCCACCAACGCCGAACTGGCAGCCGCCCTGCACCTGTCCCAGGGCACGGTCCGCAACTACCTCTCGACGGCGATCCAGAAGCTGGCCGTGCGGAACAGGGCGGAGGCGGTACGGATCGCGCGGGAGAAGGGCTGGCTGTAACCCGCTGGAACACCCCCTGGCTGCTACTAGTTGAGCATGGAGCGCGCCGTGTGCGCCTGACGTCGTACCCGCTGTGCGGTCGGTTCGTCCACCGCGGCCACCACCTCCGCGTACGCCTCCAGCTCCGCGGCCCCGGCGAGGAACTCACCGCGCTGCACGAGCAGTTGCGCCCGCTCGTAGCGCAGCCGCGCCGGATGCGAGGGCATCAGCAACGACAGCTCCACCGCCCACAGCGCCACGTCCGACCGCTCCGGCCGGGCCGCGGCCCACGCCCGGATGTTGTTCAGGATCCGCACGACGACATCCAGCGGATCCGCGGGCACCAGCATGCCCGGATCCAGCGGAGCCCCCGTCGCCCCGACGACGAGCAACTCGGCGTCCGTCCCCGTGAGCACCCGGCCCCCGTCGAAGGGATCGGCGAGCACCTGCTCCCCGGCCGCCCCGAACCCGACCACGAAGTGCCCCGGCAGCGCGACCCCGTACACCGGCGCGCCCGCCCGGCGCGCCACCTCCATCCACACCACTGACAGCAGGATCGGCAGCCCGCGCCGCCGCCGCAGCACCTCGTGCAGCAGGGAGGACTCCAGACGGCGGTAGTCCGCGGCGGAGCCGTGGAACTCGCAGCGGACACCGAGCAGGTGGTGCAGCGCCGTCGCCCAGGCCAGGGGCCCGCCGGGCCGGTACGGCAGCTGTCCCGCCAGCCGGTCCAGCTCCATCTGCGCGGCGTCCATGCCCGTCTCGTCGAGCGAGCCGTCGGCCTCCGCGCCGAGCAGCAGACACAACGCCGAGAGGTCGGGCCGCTCGGACCGTGCCTCCTCGGCGAACCGGTGCCGCACCTCGGCCGACCGCTCCGGCGATGGGGGATAAGGGGGACGCATAGCTGGCTCGTGCCCTTTCACGGTGATCCGTACCACCGACCGACGATGATCCGTCCTACCGACCGGCGATGATCCGTATCACCGGCCGGCACCGGAGGCACCCGGCTCCCGGTAGTGGTGATACGCGTGATGCGCGGCGAAGCCCATGGCGGCGTACAGCGCACGGGCCGCCTCGTTGTCCTCCTCGACCTGCAGCCAGGCGGCCGAGGCGCCCTCGGCCAGGGCCTGGCGGGCAAGAGCGGCCATCACGGCACTGCCCAGGCCGCGTCTGCGCTGCTCCGGGGCCACTTCGACGGCCGCGAAGCCCGCCCACCGGCCGTCCACGACACACCGCCCGATCGCGGCCGGCGCGCCCCCGGCCTCACCCGGGACGGTCGCGAACCACACCGACGGCCCGCTGCCCAGCACCTTCAGGGCCACCTCGCTCACCCCCTTGCGCTGATACCGGTCCAGCCATGCCTCGTCCGCCGCCCGGTCCAGCACCACCCGGGCACCCTCGTCCCGGTCGGCCACCGGCGCCAGGGCGCCGATCCACAGCTCGGCGGTCACCTCGCGCACCCAGCCGCGCCGCTCCAGCTCCGCGCACAGCAGCTCCTGCGTGCCCTCGGCGCCGGTCGCGGTCTGGATGTACGCGGGCAGGCCGCGCTCGCCGTACCAGCGTCGTACGGCCTCCAGCGCCGCGTCGAGCGGAAGGCCGGGGTCGCCGAGCGGAAGCACACTGTTGGCCCGCCGCGTGAACCCCTCGGCGGCCCGCAGCTCCCACTCGCCCAGCCGCTCGCTCTCCACCGGCCGCCAGGCCCGGGAGGCGACGCGCGCGAGCTCCTCGTAGGAGGCGGCGGGACCCCGCCGACGCGCCGGGGCGGCCGGCACGACCTTGCCCGCGACCAGCGAGGATTCCGGAATCCGGACGGTCTCCCCGTTCTTGCGTGTGATCAGCAGCACACCCTTGTCCCATGATGTGAGAACACCCACCGTGTCGGTGAACTTCTCACCCCGTGTTCCAGGTTCGCTCAAGCGCCGTACGGAGACTCGTTTACCCACGTCAGCAGCGGTGATACGGACCTCGAGTCGCCCGGCGGCAGAGATTTCCACAGGTCGGTTCACCCCTCCTGTTCGGATCATGCCCAAGAACGGAGATACTAGGGGCGGGCATCGACGACGCCGCGCTCCCGCGCGCCAGGCGGCGGAGCCTACGGAGGCCCGCCAGCGCCCAATCGAGGAGGAACGACAGCGTGACCTACGTCATCGCGCAGCCTTGTGTCGACGTGAAGGACAAGGCGTGCATCGAGGAGTGCCCGGTCGACTGCATCTACGAGGGCCAGCGGTCCTTGTACATCCACCCGGACGAATGCGTCGACTGTGGTGCCTGTGAGCCGGTCTGCCCGGTCGAGGCGATCTTCTACGAGGACGACACTCCGGAGGAGTGGAAGGACTACTACAAGGCCAACGTCGAGTTCTTCGACGAGCTCGGCTCTCCCGGTGGCGCCAGCAAGCTGGGCCTGATCGAGCGCGACCACCCCCTCATCGCCGCGCTGCCGCCGCAGGCCGAGTAATCCGCAGGCGGCCGAGCAGCCCGCAGCGCGCCGCCTCGGTCCCGTACGGCCCGATCGCCTTGATCAACGCCGTACGGGACCGAGGCGTTTGCCGTACCGACGAAAGTGAGCCAGAACATCGTGTCCGCAGTCTCCGACCGTCTGCCCACCTTTCCCTGGGACAAGCTGGAGCCGTACAAGAAGACGGCCGCGGCGCACCCGGACGGCATCGTCGACCTGTCCGTCGGCACCCCGGTCGACCCGGTCCCCGAGCTGATCCAGAAGGCCCTGATCGCCGCCGCCGACTCGCCGGGCTATCCGACCGTCTGGGGCACGCCGGCGCTGCGCGACGCGATCACGGGCTGGCTGGAGCGCCGGGTGGGCGCCCGTGAGGTCACCCACCGCCATGTCCTGCCGATCGTCGGCTCCAAGGAGCTGGTGGCCTGGCTCCCCACCCAGCTGGGCCTCGGCCCCGGCGACCGGGTCGCGTACCCCCGTCTGGCCTACCCGACCTACGAGGTCGGCGCCCGCCTGGCCCGCGCCGAGTACGAGGTCTACGACGACCCGACCGAGCTCGACCCCACGAACCTCAAGCTTCTCTGGCTGAACTCGCCGTCCAACCCCACGGGCAGGGTGCTGGGCCAGGAGGAACTCACCCGGATCGTCGCCTGGGCCCGTGAGCACGGCGTCCTGCTCTTCTCCGACGAGTGCTACCTGGAGCTGGGCTGGGAGGCCGACCCGGTCTCGGTCCTGCACCCGGACGTCAACGGCGGCTCGTACGAGGGCATCGTCTCGGTCCACTCCCTCTCCAAGCGGTCCAACCTGGCGGGCTACCGCGCGGCCTTCCTGGCAGGCGACCCGGCCGTCCTGGGCCCCCTCCTGGAGATCCGCAAGCACGGCGGCATGATGACCTCGGCGCCCACGCAGGCGGCGGTCGTCGCGGCCCTGTCCGACGACATCCACGTCCGCGAGCAGCGCGAACGCTACGCCGCCCGGCGCACGGCCCTGCGCGACGCCCTGCTGGCCCACGGCTTCCGCATCGAGCACAGCGAGGCCGGCCTGTACCTCTGGGTCACCCGGGACGAGTCCTGCTGGGACACGGTGGCCCGTCTTGCCGAGCGGGGCATCCTGGTCGCCCCCGGCGACTTCTACGGCACGGCGGGCGAGAAGTTCGTCCGCGTGGCCCTGACGGCGACGGACGAGCGCGTGGCGGCCGCGGTGGCGCGACTGGCGGGCTAGTTCGGCCCGGACAGCACAGCACTGCACAGCAGGGCACTGCACTGCACAGCACGAAGGGGTCCAGGGAGAGTTCCCTGGACCCCTTCGCGCTGTCGAGACCTGGCTGCCTAGCCGAGCGGCAGGCTGCTCATCGGCAGCGTGGACGTCGGCAGCCCGCCCTTGGTGAGGGAGTCCGTGGGCAGCCCACCCTTGGTCGCCGTCCCGGCCGTGGCGCCGAGGACCTGTCCGGCGGATCCGGCCGCGTCCCCCGCGGCCTTCTGTGCGGCGGGCGCCGCCTTCTGCACGGCCTTGCCGCCGGCCTTGCCCGCGGCCGGCACCGCCTTCTTGACCGCCTGGCCGCCCGCGTCGCCCGCGAGCCCGGTGACGTGCTGCGTGGCACCGTCGGCCGTGTTGCCGACCTGCGCCCCGTCCAGGGCGGTCAGGCCGCCGAGGTTCGGGGTGGCCGGCAGATCGGGGGCAGCGCTCGCGGAGCCGGCCGCACCGACCCCGGCGGCCGCTCCCGCTGCGACGAGCAGCGCGGCACGGGCGATCCTGCGGGTCAGGGGGAGGGACATGATGCTCCATTCGACGGGAGAGAACGTTGAAGTGTCCGACCGTGTCCGGCAGTTGATCTCCGGGCTCGGACGCAGTGACTACCGCTCGAAGCCCACGAAGGTTGCGGAGCCCAAAGGTAAAGAGTTGGCAACGCATCGCATTATCTGCTGTGGATAAAAACGGGCAAAAGTCACCCGCCGTACGACTTCGCAGAATCCTTACGGCCCTTTGTTTCCAAGGGCGTTTACGACCAGGAGAGTGACCGCACGAAAACCTGCGCACACCGCCGCGTCACCACCCGCAGGGTGACCCCCGCGAGTGAACCCCCGTACTACTGCCCGGTCACGATCCGAACGGACCCCGCCGACTTCTCCGCACCCGCGGCACCCGTCGTGCCGGCCGCGCGCCACTGGCTGTCGGTGCTCCCGGCTGCCCACACCCGCCCCGCGTACGAGACCCGTGCGATGTGCAGCGCTGAGGAGTTGGCCACCGCCCAGTGGGCCAACTGCCAGCCCCGCTCCCGCTCGGTCCGCCCGGTCCCGCCGGGCTTCCGGTCGTCCGGCACCGGCACGGTCACGGTCCTGGCGCCCGAGTCGGCGGTCATGCTCGGGGACGGACTCGCCTCGGCCGTACCGCTCACCTCGGCGCCGGCCTCCTGGAGCGCGTCGCGCCCGAAGTCCCGTACCAGCGCGGCCCGTACGGCGTCCGGACCCGTCGCCGCCGCCTCGGCCGAGGTGCCCGTCGCGGGGCGCCCCTGGCAGGTCAGCGTGGCCGCCGCCTGCCCGGTCAGGGCCGCGGCGAGCAGCTTGGCGTCCGGCTCGTGCTTGGCGTACGCCTCCGGGAAGCCGCTGCGCTGCACGCGCTGCGCGGCCACCGTGAGCGGGAGTTCCTTGTAGTCGGGCACCTTGGCCAGGTGCTCGTAGAAGATGCCCGCCGAGTAGGTCGGGTCCATGATCTGCTTCTCGGTGCCCCAGCCCTGCGAGGGCCGCTGTTGGAACAGGCCCAGCGAGTCACGGTCGCCGTGCTCGATGTTGCGCAGGCCCGACTCCTGCAGCGCGGTCGCCAGCGCGATGGTCACGGCGCGCTCGGGCATGCCGCGTCCGGTGCCGACGGCGGCGATCGTCGCCGCGTTCACCGCCTGCTCGGGCGTGAACTCGTACGGGGTCTCGCCGCCTTCGGCCGAGACGACCTTGCAGCCCGGGGCTCTGGTGCCACCCGTGACGTACTGCACCACGAGATAGCCCGCGACGGCCAGCAGGACGAAGAAGGCCGCGCTGAAACGGAAGAGGCGGCCGCGACGCTTGGGAGAAGTGGGGGACGGCTCTGGCACCCGTACAAGGTACTGGAGGCCTCCGGGGCCCGGGAGGCGGGTGGCGCCTGCTGGTGCGGCCCGGCCGGGCCGGGGGAGCGTTAGGGTCGTCACCATGGCCGACACCACGCTTGACCTGACGCTGGACGCCGCCGCGCTCACGGCGCGGCTGGTCGACTTCCCCTCGGAGAGCGGCACCGAGATGCCCCTCGCCGACGCGATCGAAGCCGCCCTGCGCTCCTTGCCGCATCTGACGGTCGACCGGTACGGCAACAACGTCGTCGCCCGTACGCGGCTGGGCCGGGCGGAGCGGGTGATCCTGGCCGGCCACATCGACACGGTCCCGATCGCCGACAACGTCCCCTCGCGCCTCGACGAGGACGGCGTCCTGTGGGGCTGCGGCACCTGCGACATGAAGTCCGGCGTGGCCGTCCAGCTGCGCATCGCGGCCACCGTCCCCGCCCCCAACCGCGACCTGACCTTCGTCTTCTACGACAACGAGGAGGTCGCCGCCGACCTGAACGGCCTCAAGCACGTGGCCGAGGCGCACCCCGACTGGCTGACGGGCGACTTCGCGGTGCTGCTGGAGCCCTCCGACGGCCAGGTCGAGGGCGGCTGCCAGGGCACCCTGCGGGTGCTGCTGCGGACGAAGGGCGAGCGGGCCCACTCGGCGCGCGGCTGGATGGGCTCCAACGCGATCCACGCGGCGGCCCCGATCCTGGCCCGCCTGGCGGCGTACGAACCGCGCTACCCGGTGATCGACGGCCTGGAGTACCGCGAGGGCCTGAACGCGGTGCGTATCTCCGGCGGGGTGGCGGGCAACGTCATCCCCGACGAGTGCGTGGTGGCGGTCAACTTCCGCTATGCCCCGGACCGGTCCGAGGAGGAGGCGCTCGCTCACGTCCACGAGGTCTTCGCGGACTGCGGTGTGGCGGAGTTCGTGGTGGACGACCACAGCGGCGGTGCGCTGCCGGGGCTGTCCCACCCGGCCGCGGCGGCCTTCATCGAGGCGGTCGGGGGCACCCCGCAGCCGAAGTACGGCTGGACGGATGTCTCCCGTTTCTCCGCCCTGGGCATCCCGGCGGTCAACTACGGCCCCGGAAACCCCCACTTGGCGCACAAAAGGGATGAAAGGGTAGAAATCGCCAAGATCCTGGCGGGCGAGGAGCGTCTGCGGGCCTGGCTGACGAGCTGAGACGCGCGACGGGTGTGGGCCTGACGCTTCATTGCGGACATGCTCACGTCCCCCGTGCGTAACCAGGGTGGATCTACTCTTGCGTGGATACACCTGCACGCGGAGGGAGCGCACATGGCTACTGGCAACCCCGAGGGCAAGAAGCGCCCACCGGAGGAGCAGCGCCTGGGGCCGGTCCTCCGGCGCCGGGGTCAGGTCACCGCGAGCACGACGGACCAGCGCCTGCTGGACGCGGGCGGCCCGTCCGACTGGGTCCACACGGATCCCTGGCGGGTCCTGCGGATCCAGTCGGAGTTCATCGAGGGCTTCGGCACCCTGGCCGAACTCCCGCCCGCGATCAGTGTGTTCGGCTCGGCGCGCACTCCGGTGGACTCCTGGGAGTACGACGCCGGTGTGCGGCTCGGCCGCGGGCTGGTGGAGGCCGGCTGGGCGGTGATCACCGGCGGCGGTCCCGGCGCGATGGAGGCGGCCAACAAGGGCGCCTGCGAGGCGGGCGGCACCTCGGTCGGCCTCGGCATCGAGCTGCCCTTCGAGCAGGGCCTCAACCCCTACGTCGACATCGGCCTCAACTTCCGGTACTTCTTCGTCCGGAAGATGATGTTCGTGAAGTACGCGCAGGGCTTCGTGGTGCTCCCCGGCGGCCTCGGCACCCTGGACGAGCTCTTCGAGGCCCTCACCCTCGTGCAGACCCAGAAGGTCACGCGCTTCCCCATCGTCCTCTTCGGCACCGAGTACTGGGGCGGACTGGTCACCTGGCTGAGGAGCACCGTGATCGCCCAGGGCAAGGCCTCCGAAAAGGACCTGCTCCTCTTCCACGTCACGGACGACGTGGAGGAGGCGGTGGCGCTGGTGTCGAAGGAAGCTGCGCGTTAGGCGCCGGGGCGAAGTGTAATCTGAGTGTACAGTAGATACATGTCTGCTAGCTATCCCATCGCCGAGGCGAGGGGCAAGCTCGGCGAGCTTGCCCGCCGGGCTGCCCAGCACGAGCACATCACCTTGACCGACCGTGGCATCCCGACTGCCGTCCTCGTCTCTCCGGCGGAACTGGAAGACCTTGAGGATGCTCTGGCGCTGGCCCGCCTTGAGCGGGACCGTGCTCTGGGGCGCACCGAAGTCCCCGTCCCCCATGCGGAGGCCCGGCGGATACTCCTCGAAGCCGCAGGGAGGAGTACGGAGTGACCTGGGAGGTCCAGTGGGAGCCGATGGCGCTCGACGAAGCCACCGGTTTCCTCAAGGACGACCCCCACGGAGTGGACACCCTCCTCCAGGCGACCGATCAACTCGCCGAGGACCCCAGGCCTGAAGGTTCCAGGGCCTGGGGTACCCACCACCGTCGACTTCACCGTGGCCCCTGGCGCATCCTGTACCGCCTCGACCCGGAGGCACGGACCCTTCACATCGAACACATCGGGCGCACGCTCGAGTGAGCGGCAGCGGGGGGTTGGCGTCGGCGGGGAGCGTCTACGCCAACCCCCTGCGCGCGACCGTCGGCGGGCGGTGGCCCGCGATCGACGTCACCATGTCCAGGACCTGCTTCGTCTCTGCCACCTCGTGGACCCGGTACACCTGGGCGCCGAGCCACGCGGACACCGCGGTCGTCGCCAGCGTCCCCAACACCCGCTCCTTCACGGGCCGGTCCAGCGTCTCCCCGACGAAGTCCTTGTTGGACAGCGACACCAGCACCGGCCACCCCGTGGCCACCATCTCGTCCAGCCGCCGGGTCGCCTCAAGACTGTGCCGCGTGTTCTTCCCGAAGTCGTGACCGGGATCGATCATCACCGACTCACGGGGCACGCCCAACGCCACCGCACGCTCGGCCAGTCCCACGGTCACCCGGAGGATGTCGGCCATGACGTCGTCGTACGCCACCCGGTGCGGCCGGGTCCGCGGCTCGGCGCCCCCCGCGTGCGTGCACACCAGCCCCACCCCGTACCGTGCCGCGACCGCGGCCAGCCCCGGATCCACCCCGCCCCAGGCGTCGTTCAGCAGGTCCGCCCCGGCCTCGCACACGGCCTCCCCGACCGTGGCCCGCCAGGTGTCCACGCTGATGATCACGTCGGGGAACCGCCGCCGTACCTCGGCCACGAAGCCGACCGTCCGCCGCGCCTCCTCCTCCGCGGTCACCTCGTCCCCGGGCCCGGCCTTCACCCCGCCGATGTCGATGATCGCGGCACCTTCGGTCACCGCCTGCTCCACGCGCGCGAGCGCCGGCTCGTCACGGAAGGTCGCCCCCTGGTCGTAGAAGGAGTCCGGGGTCCGGTTCACGATCGCCATGATCACCGGCTCGTGCGGCTCGAATTCCCGCCTGCCCAGCCTGAGCATCCCCTGTGACCTCTTCCAGTGAGTCCTGCTTGTTGTCCCGCCCCGCGCCCGCCTGTGACCCTAACTGTCAGACTCGCATGGCACGATCGGAGCGAGAGACTTTCGAGACCGAGCACTACAGAGCGTGGGGACCCAGCGATGGTTATGTTCTTGTTCCTGGTCGTCGCGCTCGCCGTCGTGGTCGCCGCGGTGACACTCGCCGTGGTGGGCGGCGGCGAGGGCGCCACCGGCCCCCTGCCCGAGGTCGCGCCCGAGCGCCTCGACGACTCGCTGCCCCCGGACCGCCCCGTCGGCCGCGCGGACGTGGAGAGCCTCCGCTTCCCGCTCGCCCCCCGCGGCTACCGCATGGCGGACGTGGACGACGCCCTCGGCCGCCTCGGTGCCGAACTCGCCGAGCGGGACGCCCGTATCGCCCACCTGGAGTCCGCGCTCGCCGGTGCCCAGGCCGCCGCGCACGTCCGGCTGGACAAGCCCGCGCAGGAGGACCAGCGGTGAGCGACGGCACCGCCCTGGCCGGTCCCGACGGCACGCCGCGCTGCCCCTGGGCGCTGTCCACCGACGACTACGTGACGTACCACGACGAGGAGTGGGGCCGCCCCGTCCACGGCGACGACGCCCTCTACGAGCGCCTCAGCCTGGAGGCCTTCCAGTCGGGCCTGTCGTGGATCACGATCCTGCGCCGCCGCCCGGGCTTCCGCGCCGCCTTCGCCGACTTCAGGATCGAGAAGGTCGCCACCTTCACGGACGACGACCGCGAACGCCTTCTCGTGGACCCCGGCATCATCAGAAATCGCGCCAAGATCGACGCCACCCTCGCCAACGCGCGCGTGCTCGCGCAGTGGTCCTCGGGCGAGCTGGACACCCTGATCTGGTCCCACGCCCCCGACCCGGCCGCCCGCCCGGCCCCGAAGACCCTCTCCGACGTCCCCGCGGTCACCCCGGAGTCCACGGCCCTGTCCAAGGCCCTCAAGAAGCGGGGCCTGCGCTTCATAGGCCCGACGACGGCCTATGCGCTGATGCAGGCGTGCGGACTGGTCAACGACCACCTGGAAGGCTGCGCAAGCCGGAACACGTAGACCGTCGGGTGCGGAAGAAGCCGTCGGCCGAGAGCCGACGGCTGTCCGTCACCGGCCCAGATACTTCGGCTTCTCCTTGTTCACGAACGCCTGCACCGCGATCGCGTGGTCCTCGGACCTGCCCGCACGGGTCTGCAGCTCGTCCTCCTTGTCCAGCGTCTCGTCCAGGGAGTGCGTGAGCCCGAAGGCGACCGACTCCTTGAGCGCCGCGTAGGCCACCGTCGGCCCGTCGGCCAATTTCCGGGCGAACTTCTCGGCCTCGGCCCGCAGCTCGGCGGCCGGCACGAGCCGGTTGGCGATGCCGAGCTCGTACGCGTCCTGCGCGCTGATGTTGCGCGGGAAGAGCAGCAGGTCCGCGGCGCGCGAGGGGCCCACGACCCGCGGCAGCGTCCAGGAGATGCCGGAGTCGGCGGTCAGCGCCACCCCGGCGAACGACGTGTTGAAGGCCGCGGTGTCCGCCACCACCCGGTAGTCCGCCGCCAGCGCGAAACCGAAGCCCGCCCCGGCCGCGACCCCGTTCACCGCGGCGACCACCGGCTTCGCGGCCCCCGCGAGGGCCCGCACGATCGGGTTGTAGTGCTCCTTCACCGTGGTCATCGTCTGCCCGGCCCCCGTCTCGCGGTCGGCCGCGAGCAGCCCGATGTGTTCCTTGAGGTCCTGGCCCACGCAGAACGCCCGGTCCCCGGCGGCGGTGAGCAGGATCGCCCGCACGGACCCGTCGCCCGCCGCCTCCTGTGCCGCGTCCCGCAGGGCGACCTTGGCCGCGATGTTCAGCGCGTTCATCGCCTCGGGGCGGTTCAGCGTGATCGTCGCGAGCCCGTCGGTCACCTCGTAGAGCACGGTGTCGGCCATGGCGCATCCCCTCTGCTGTGGCGGCTGTGACGTACCGCTCGGTACGCCGTTGTCTGAGGACAGCATGGCGGAGAACCCCGTCCACGGGCCGGACCCGACGTGTGACCTGCGTCAAAGAAATCCGCCACGGTTTTCGTCGGCCGATGTCCGTGCGGTGGCGCAGTATCGCAGTCACATCGCCGAATTGAGTGGTTTTGCTCGCGCGCGTTGCCCAAGCGATGCCGACTGATGTTGGTCATCGGGTCCTGAGATGCGGGATAATGGCTTGGAAGCAATGTGTTCGATGCCGGTGTCGCGTGTCCCACACGGATCGCGCGTGCCCTCCAGGGCCGTCGGCAGACGATGAGCTGGTTTCAGGAAGGGGAACGAGCATGGCGGCCATGAAGCCGCGGACGGGCGATGGCCCGCTCGAGGTGACCAAGGAGGGGCGGGGCATCGTCATGCGCGTTCCGCTCGAAGGCGGCGGTCGGCTCGTCGTCGAGCTGACCCCTGACGAGGCCGAGGCGCTCGGCGACGCCCTCAAGAAGGTCGTCGTCTGACGCGCCAGCGACCATACCTTTCAGCTGCCCCGGCACCGTACGCGGTGCCGGGGCAGCTGCGTTCCCGGGCGCAGGTCCGTCGACCGCACTGCCGTCCGCGCGCGCGGTCAGCGCTTGACGGCACACAGCAGGCCGTCGCCCACCGGCAGCAGTGAGGGCACCAGCTCCTGGCTCTCGCGCACCGTGCGCAGCAGCTCGCGCAGCCGCAGCACCTCCGTGGGCTGCGGTCCCGAGTCGACCGTCCGGCCGTTGCCGAAGACGCCCTCGAAGACCACCACGCCACCCGGCCGGAGCAGACGCAACGATTCAGCGAGATAGTCCAGGTACTCCAGGCGGTCGCCGTCGCAGAAGACCAAGTCGTAGCCCGCGTCCGCGAGCCGGGGCAGCACGTCCAGGGCGCGGCCGGGGATGAAGCGGGCCCGGTTGCTGGCGAAGCCGCAGGCGCGGAAGGCCTGCCGGGCGAACTGCTGGTGCTCCGGCTCGGGATCCACGGTGGTCAGCACGCCGTCCGGCCGCATGCCGTGCAGCAGATGGATCCCCGACACCCCGCAGCCGGTGCCGATCTCCGCGACCGCCTTGGCGTCCACGGTGGCGGCGAGCAACCGCAGCGCGGCGCCCGCGCCGGGCGACACCGAGCGCAGGCCCGCCTCCCGGGCCCGGTCACGGGCCCAGCGAAGCGCGTCGTCCTCGGCGACAAAGGCGTCGGCGAACGCCCAGCTCGTCTGCCGGTTGCCGGTAATGACCCTCTCCTGTCCCCGTGGTTGCCTCGGCGTGACTGTATCCGTTGGCCCCGGGAACCCGCAGATGGGACCGGGCGTTTAAAGGGATGAGCGAGTGGTGGGGGGACCCGACGGGGGGTAAGAGATGGACCAGGACGCCGAGCAAGTGCTGACGCAGCCGTATGAGCCGTATCAGCCCAGATCAAATTCTCGTAAAACCGCTTATCCGGAGCTAACGGGCGAGGTGGCTATGGTAGGGGCTCCACTGGACACCACCAGAGCCGACAGGGGAGGTGCGGCTGAGCCTGTGGATCGGGGAGGAGTGCTTCGGCGCTTTCTCGGATCGGCGGGCAGGCCGAAATCCGTGAACGACACCGCTGCTGACGCCAGCCACGCCGCCGGCCTTGCCCAGACCGCGACGTTCTCCACCGACGCGGACGCTCAGGCATGGACTCCGCCCACATGGGAGGAGATCGTCAGCACGCACAGCGGCCGGGTCTACCGCCTGGCCTACCGCCTCACGGGCAACCAGCACGACGCCGAGGACCTCACCCAGGAGGTCTTCGTCCGTGTCTTCCGCTCCCTGTCGACCTACACGCCGGGCACCTTCGAGGGCTGGCTGCACCGCATCACCACGAACCTGTTCCTGGACATGGTCCGTCGCAAGCAGCGCATCCGCTTCGACGCCCTGGGCGAGGACGCGGCAGAGCGTCTGCCCAGCAAGGAGCCGACCCCGCAGCAGGTCTTCAACGACGCCCACTTCGACGCGGACGTCCAGCAGGCCCTCGACACCCTCGCGCCCGAGTTCCGCGCCGCGGTCGTCCTGTGCGACATCGAAGGACTGTCGTACGAGGAGATCGCCGCGACCCTCGGTGTGAAGCTGGGCACGGTCCGCTCCCGGATCCACCGCGGCCGCTCGCAGCTGCGCAAGGCCCTCGCCCACCGTTCCCCTCAGGCCCGGGCCGCCGAGCGGCGCTCGTTCGTGGCACGCGTGCCCGCGCTGGGAGGAGGGGGCGCGCCCGCGTGAGTGGAACACGACCCAAACCTGCCGAGGCACGCCTCGCAGAGCAGCACCTGGGAGACCGGCTCTCCGCCCTCGTGGACGGGGAACTCGGTCATGAGTCGCGCGACCGCGTCCTGGCCCACCTGGCCACCTGCGCCAAGTGCAAGGCGGAGGCGGACGCCCAGCGCCGGCTGAAGAACGTCTTCGCGGAGGCGGCCCCGCCTCCGCCGTCCGAGAGCTTCCTGGCCCGTCTCCAGGGACTCCCCGGTGGCGGCGACGATGACGACACGGGCTCGCCGCTGGGCGGCACCGGCCTGTCCGGGCGCGCCTCCGACACCGGGGTCTTCGGGGTCCGACGCCCCGACCGGTTCGAGTTCGGCTATGTCCCCGCCACCCACGCCTCACCCTCCGCCGCCGACCGTGGCTTCCGCATCCACCCCTTCGGCCGCCCCGACGCCGACCGGTCCGCCTCGCGCGGGCTGCGGTTCGCGTTCGTCGCGGCCGGGGCGGTGTCCCTGGCCGCGGTCGCGCTGGGCGGCGTGACCACGGGCATCCCGGGCGACACGGCGGCGGACGCCCGCGGCGGCTCCGGCAGCGGCAGCAATGTCACACCGGCCCGCACCCAGGGCGGAGGGCCCGCTTCGGCGCCCGAAACCCAGCGCCGTCGCGCCGTCGGACCGCTGCTCGCCCAGGGCACGCTGCTCGGGGAGACTCCCGTGGTGCCGACCTCGATGTCCGCGCCTCTGGTGCCCGGGGTGCCGTCCCCCGCCGACGGGCAGGGCCAGGACGCCGTGCACAGGCTGACCGCGCCCGTCGTGGCCGGCGCGGCCGCCATGTCCCCGTTGATACGACCGCTCGACACGACCCCGCCGGTCGCCCTGACCTCGTGGTCCTCGGCGCCCGAGGTCACCGGCCCCGGCCTGCTCGCCGCGCCCGTCCCCGACACCACCTCCGCTCCCACCCCCTCCTCCTCGTCCCGTACGGCCCCCTGACCGGTCTCTGCGCGCTGTCCCCCGAACCTGGTTGAATCCGGTGAGGGCCGTGCCCGCGGCGGAGTTTCCGGGCGCGGAGTCGACGTTCCGCGGCCAGCTGTGGGGAGAGCATGAACGAGGGGAAACCGACGAAGCCCGCCAAGGCGAAGTGGTGGAGTCGGCCTCGGCCACAGACTCCGGAGGCCGGGGATGCCGCGGCCGCGGTTCCGGTGCCGGACGACAGCGAGGGTGACTTCGAGCTGGCCCGCCCGGCGCCACCCGCCGACGGCGACTTCGAGCTGGAGGCGCCCTCGCGTCCGGACGCGGAGCGCGAGGGGCAGGGCGCCGAGCCGGCCGTACGGGACGCGGGCTTCCCCGTGCAGGGCGGCGTCGAGGAGCGAGTCGACACGTCGACCCTGCCCGACGCCCGGCCCCCGTCGGCGCCCGGCACCGCCGCGCCCGAGCCCGGCACTCCCGCCGTACCGTCCGCCACCGACCGCCCCAAGCCCCTGCACGACCCCGACCCGTACAGCACGCCGCCGTACGGCGAACCGGGCCCCTGGGCCCCCGCTCCGCCGGTCCAGCACCCGGCGACCACACCCGCGCACGGCACGACGCTGCCCACACCCGCCCCCGCGCCGGCGCCGCCGCAGCCCTCGCCTGCTCCTGCCCCTGGGCTGGCGCAGGGCTCGCCGGTCCCTGCTCCTGGGTTGGCGCAGGGCTCGTCGGTCCCTGCTCCTGGGTTGGCGCAGGGCTCGTCGGTCCCTGCTCCTGGGTTGGCGCAGGGCTCGCCGGTCCCTGCTCCTGGGTTGGCGCAGGGCTCGCCGGTCCCTGCTCCTGGGTTGGCGCAGGTCTCGTCGGCTCCTGCTCCTGGGTTGGCGCAGGGCTCGTCGGCTCCTGCTCCTGGGTTGGCGCAGGGCTCGTCGGCTCCTGCTCCTGGGTTGGCGCAGGGCTCGTCGGTCCCTGCCCCCGTGTCGCCGCACGCCCCGCCGGTCCCCGCCCCTGGGCTGCCGCACGCCTTGCCGGCCCCCGTCCCGGCGACCCCCGTGCCCCATGACGCCCCGCTCCCGCCCCCCGAGGCCCAGGCCCTCACCCCGCATGCCGATCCCTGGCGGCGCTACGACCCCTGGTCCGCCGGCCGGGCCTCCGCCCACGCCCCCCTCCAGCAGAACGGCGCCGCGGTCCCCACCCAGCAGCAGCGGCGCAAGCGGGCCACGCGGGCCCTCGTCGGCGGGGCCCTGGTGCTCGCCCTCGTCTCCGGGGGCGTCGGCGGGGCCGTCGGGGCCTATCTGGAGCGCAACGGCGGTGTGGGGGACATCCAGCTGCCGCAGTCGGGCAAGGTGGCGGCCGGGCGGGCCCCGGACAGCGTGGCCGGGATCGCCGCCCGTGCGCTGCCGAGCGTGGTCACCCTGCATGTGACCGGAAGCAACGAGCAGGGCACCGGCACGGGCTTCGTGCTCGACACGCGCGGCCACATCCTCACCAACAACCATGTCGTCGAGTTCGCCGCGTCGGGCGGCGAGATATCGGTGACCTTCAGCAGCGGGGACACCGCCAAGGCCAGGATCGTCGGCCGGGACACCGGCTACGACCTCGCCGTCGTGCAGGTGACCGGGGTGCACGGGCTCAAGCCCCTGCCGCTCGGCAACTCCGACAACGTCCAGGTCGGCGACCCCGTCGTCGCCATCGGCGCCCCCTTCGACCTCGCCAACACCGTCACCTCCGGCATCATCAGCGCCAAGGAGCGGCCCATCACGGCCGGCGGGGAGAGCGAGGACGGGAGCGACGTGTCGTACGTCGACGCCCTGCAGACCGACGCGCCCATCAACCCCGGCAACTCGGGTGGACCCCTCCTCGACTCGCAGGCCCACGTCATCGGCATCAACTCCGCCATACGGTCCGCCGACAGCGCCTCGGGCTCGGGAGACGGCCAGGCCGGCTCCATCGGACTCGGCTTCGCCATCCCGGTCAACCAGGCCAGGCGGGTCGCCGAGGAACTGATCAACAAGGGCAAGGCGGCCCACCCGGTCATCGGGATCACCCTCGACATGGGCTACACGGGCGACGGCGCCCGTATCGGCACCAAGGGCGCCAAGGGCTCACCCGCGGTCACCACGGGCGGGCCCGGCGACAAGGCCGGACTCCGGTCGGGCGATGTCATCACCGAGGTGGATGGCCGGCCCGTCCACTCCGGGGAGGAACTGATCGTGAAGACCCGGGCCCACCGTCCCGGCGACCGACTGCGGCTGACCGTCGAGCGCGACGGCGGGCCCAGGTCGGTCTCGCTGGTGCTCGGATCGTCCGACCGCAACTGACAGAAACCTCACAGGTGAAGCCCGGCACATGCCCCCACAAGGCAAACAACCCCAAAAACCGGTGCTCTACACGCACTCGGACACCTCGGGACGGTACCGATCGGACAGGTCCGCCGGGTACCGTGGACCCGGCCCGGACCACGGAACACCAGTGACACAGACCGCCGAGGGCCGAGGACCGAGGACATCGCAAGGAGCTTCAGGTGTTCAATGACATAGGACCGCTCGAGCTGCTCACGATCATCGTGCTGGCCGTGCTCGTCTTCGGTCCGGACAAGCTCCCGAAGGTCATCCAGGACGTCATGCGTACGGTCCGGAAGATCCGCGAGTTCTCGGAGAGCGCCAAGCAGGACATCCGCGCCGAGCTGGGCCCGGAGTTCAAGGACTTCGAGTTCGAGGACCTCAACCCCAAGGCGTTCATCCGCAAGCAACTGGACAACGACGAACTGGGCCTGAAGGAGATCCGCAACGGCTTCGACCTGAAGAAGGAGATGGCCGAGGTCACGGACGCGGTCCACAGCCGCGACACGGACTCCTCGTCCTCCTCCTCGTCCTCCTCGTCCTCGTCCGGTGGCCGCATCGACATGACGAAGAAGCCCGAAGACCCCGCCAAGGACGAGCGTCCGCCCTTCGACGCGGACGCCACCTGACCGTCGTACGCCCGTGAACTGCGCGTCCCGGTGCGCCCCTGCGCCGGGACGTGACGCGTTTCATACCGCGCATGCGCCCCGTGCGGCGTGAACAGGCCGCGCGTACGACCCACGCGGCGGGCGGTTTCCCTGCTGCTCGCAGCGAGGTGGATATGCTGCCGAGTTGTTGTGCGGACCGGACGAGTACGCCCGAAGGGGGGCGGGCCACCCCGGTCCGACGAGAGCGAGGAGGCGTCCGGGCACATGGAGACGACAAGTGGGGCGGTCGCGCAGGCGCCGGATGCGGAGGGTGGCCGGCAGGTCCCCTACGCCCGGCGTACGGTCGACGGCTACCTGCTGGCGCCCTTCCCGTGGTACGGCCTCGACGAGGCCTTCACGGGGCCGCGCTGGCTGATGCAGGTCGGTACGGCGGCCGACGGCGCCGTCGAGCACGGTTCGATCGGGCACGGGGACGAACCCTCCGTGAAGAACGAGTACGCGGTCGGCTCCGCGACGGAGCCCCGGGAGAAGTTCGCCGTCGTGGTGACCGTCGCGGCGAACCCCTCCCGGCGCAGCGCGGACGGCACGGGCTTCCTGGAGGCCACCACGGTCTCCTCGGCGGCCTGGCTGGCCGGTGTGGGGCTGCTGTCCTTCACCTGGCCCGGCCAGATGGACCACAGCCTCCGTGACGACTGGCTGGAGCAGCAGACCGAGACGGCGTGGGTCCTCGCGGACGACCTCACCGGCCCGGACTGGTCGACCCTGTCCCTGCCCGTCGACGGCGTGCCGACTCCCTTCCACTACCGGGAGTCCGAATTCGGCTGGGTGCTCGCCGGGTCGACGCAGGAGGGGGTGCACGTGGGGGCGTACGGAAGGGGCATGAGCGCATACGGGCTCGGCTTCGCCATGATCAAGGACATCGCGGCGTACGCCTAGGGGTGTCGTTTGGATCAGGCCGGCCGTGACGAACGGTGCGGCCTGGCCGACCCCGAGCGGGGTCATGGGGGTGCCCACTGGTCGAGCGAAGCCGAGAGCTTGGGGGAGTGCGTGCCAGGGTCCGCGACGCCGGGATGATCCAAACGACACCCCCTAGCCGACGGGGACATGCGCAAAGGGGCGCCGCGGCAACAGCGGCGCCCCTCGGCACAGGGTCGTGGAAGACCCCAGGACCCTAGAACTTGTTCTTCGGGGTGATCCCCAGCGACAGCCCGGAAAGGCCACGCTGGCGTCCGCCGAGCTTCCCCGCGATCGACCGCAGTGCCGCGCCCGCCGAGGAGTCGGGGTCGGTCAGGACGACCGGCTTGCCCTCGTCGCCGCCCTCGCGCAGGCGGACGTCGATCGGGATGTTGCCGAGGACGGGGACGGTCGTGCCCGTGGTGCGGGACAGGCCGTCGGCCACCAGCTGGCCGCCGCCCGTGCCGAAGACGTCGACCATCTCGCCGCAGTGCGGGCAGGGCAGGCCGGACATGTTCTCGACCACACCGACGATCTTCTGGTGGGTCTGGACGGCGATGGATCCGGCGCGCTCGGCGACCTCCGCGGCCGCCTGCTGCGGGGTCGTCACGACCAGGATCTCCGCGTTCGGGATCAGCTGGGCGACCGAGATGGCGATGTCACCCGTGCCGGGCGGCAGGTCGAGCAGCAGCACGTCCAGGTCGCCCCAGTACACGTCGGCCAGGAACTGCTGGAGCGCGCGGTGGAGCATCGGACCGCGCCAGACGACCGGCGCGTTGCCCGGGGTGAACATGCCGATCGAGATGACCTTCACGCCGTGCGCGGACGGCGGCATGATCATGTTCTCGACCTGGGTCGGACGGCCGTCCGCGCCCAGCATGCGCGGCACGCTGTGGCCGTAGATGTCGGCGTCGACCACGCCCACCTTCAGACCGTCCGCGGCCATCGCCGCCGCCAGGTTCACCGTCACCGAGGACTTGCCGACGCCACCCTTGCCGGAGGCGACCGCGTACACCCGGGTCAGGTTGCCGGGCTTGGCGAAGGGGACCTCGCGCTCGGCCTGGCCGCCGCGCAGGGCGTTCGCCAGCTCCTTGCGCTGCTCGTCGCTCATGACGTCGAGCGTGACGTCGACGCGGGTGACGCCCTCGACCCGGGAGACCGCGTCGGTCACGCGCTGCGTGATCGTCTCGCGCATCGGGCAGCCGGAGACCGTCAGGTACACGGTGACCGCGACCGCGCCGTCCGCTCCGATCTCCACGGATTTGACCATCCCCAGTTCGGTGATGGGGCGGTTGATCTCGGGGTCGTTCACCGTCGCCAGTGCTTCGCGCACCGCGTCTTCCGTAGCCATAAGGACGATGGTACGGCGATCCGTGCGGCGTCCGGGTAGCCCCTCAGTGGTCTTCTGCGTCACGTCCGGCCGAGCGATCCGTCCGCTCTGCCGGGAATGCGGGGTGTCCGTCCTGGCGCCGCAGCTGCTCCAGGTCCTTGACGGCGTCCTGCAGCTCGGAGCGGATCCAGTCCCGGGTCGCCACCTCGCCCAGACCCATGCGCAGGGCGGCGATCTCCCGGGTGAGGTATTCGGTGTCCGCGATGGACCGCTCGTTCTGCTTGCGGTCCTGTTCGAGGTTGACGCGGTCGCGGTCGTCCTGCCGGTTCTGCGCGAGCAGGATCAGCGGCGCCGCGTAGGAGGCCTGGAGGGACAGCATCAGGGTCAGGAAGATGAAGGGGTAGTTGTCGAAGCGCAGGGCGGCCGGCGCGGTGATGTTCCACAGCACCCACAGGATGATGACGACCGTCATCCAGACGATGAAGCGTCCCGTGCCCAGGAAGCGCGCGATCTTCTCCGACAGCCGTCCGAAGGCCTCCGGGTCCCACTCGGGCATGATCCGGCGCCGCCGCGGCCGCGGCTGGTCGAGCCGGGGCGTGCGCGGCCGGGTGGCGGCGGTGGCGCCGGCCAGGGTGCGCTCGCGGGCGGCGGTCTCCCGCTCAGGAACCATGCGCACCCGCCCCCTTGTCCGGGCCCGCTCCTCCGCCCGCACCCGCTCCCGTTGCCCGGTCGGTCTCCTCGTCCAGGTGGAACTCCGTCTCCCGCCAGTCGTCGGGGAGCATGTGGTCCAGTACGTCGTCCACGGTGACCGCGCCGAGCAGCGAGCCCGCCTCGTCGACCACGGGCGCCGCCACCATGTCGTACGTGGCGAAGAACCCGGCGATGATCGGCAGGGTGGCCTCCGGGTCGAGTGTCTGCAGGTCGTCGTCGACCAGCGAGCTGACCAGGGTGTACGGCGGATCGCGCAGCAGGCGCTGGAAGTGGACCGTGCCCAGGTACTTGCCGGTCGGTGTCTCGTCCGGCGGCCGGCAGACGTAGACCTGGGCGGCAAGGGCGGGGGACAGGTCCGGGTTGCGGACGCGGGCGAGGGCGTCGGCGACGGTCGCGTCCGGGCGCAGCACGATGGGCTCGGTGGTCATGAGGCCGCCGGCGGTGTGTTCCTCGTACGACATCAGGCGCCGCATGTCGGCCGCGTCGGCGGGCTGCATCAGGCTCAGCAGCCGTTCCTTGTCGGCCTCCGGGAGCTCGGCGAGCAGGTCGGCCGCGTCGTCCGGGTCCATGGCCTCCAGGACGTCCGCGGCGCGCTCCTCCTTCAGCTTGCCGAGGATCTCGATCTGGTCGTCCTCGGGCAGCTCCTCCAGGACGTCGGCGAGACGGTCGTCGTCGAGGGCGGCGGCGACCTCGGCGCGCCGCTTGGGGGAGAGGTGGTGCAGGACGTTGGCGAGGTCGGCGGGGCGCAGCTGCTCGAAGGTGGCGAGCAGGCTCTCGGCGCCCTGACCGTGCTCCGCCAGGGAGAACCCGGTGACGGCGGACCACTCGACGGTGAGCGTCTCCCCCTTGGCACGCCGGAAGGCGCTGCCCTTCTTCCCCTTGCGGACGAAGACCCGGTCGACCTCCCAGTCCCGGCGGGCCGGCAGCTGCTGCACGGACACGTCCAGGACGGTGACCTCCTCGTCGGTCTCGACGAGTTTGACGCGCAGGTCGAGCAGTTCTCCGAAGACGAGGCGTTCGGTGGGCCGGCGCTCGAAGCGGCGGACGTTGAGCACGCCGGTGGCGATGACCTGGCCGGACTCGATACTGGTCACCCGGGTCATGGGCAGGAAGATACGGCGCCGGGTGGACAGTTCCACGACCAGTCCGAGCAGCCGCGGGGGACGTCGTCCGACCCGGAGGATGACCACCAGGTCGCGCACGCGGCCCACCAGGTCGCCGTTCGGATCGAAGACGGGGACACCGGCGAGATGCGAGACGAAGATCCGGGGGGCGCCGGCTGCCATGACTGTGCTCCCTTTATGTACAGGAGTGCTGTGGATCGCGTTCCTTTCCCGAATTGCCCGCTCGGTGGGCTTCAGGCTAGCCCGTCCTGATCGGGCACGCCCTGGTGAGCGGTCCGGACGGACCGGCTCCGCCTGGCGGGTGCGCCCCCGGTACGCTGCGGTACGCCGCTCAGGACCCGTCAGAAAGGCAGCCCCACCTGTGACTGCGATTTCCCAGGGCCGTATCCGCCGCGCCGTGCTCGTGAGCGCGACGTGCGCACTGGTGATGACGGGAACGGCGGCGCTCGCGGCGTGCAACGAGGATCCGGACGCGGGCACCAACGGCGTGGGCAAGCTGTCCGCGGAGAAGATCCAGAGCAGGACCAGGGCGGCCGCCGGCTCCGTGGACGCGGTGCGGCTGTCCGGGACGGTCGTCACCCGCGGGCACACGTACCGGCTCGACATGCGCCTGAAGCCGGAGGGCGGCATCGGGGCGGTCACCTCGGAGGGGACGACCTTCCATGTGCTGCGGATCGGCGAGCACCTGTATCTGAAGGCCGACGCTGCCTTCTGGAGCCACGCGGACGGCGCCGACGGCAAGGGCGGGGACACGGCGGCGGCGGACAAGCTCGACGGCAAGTACGTGAAGGTGCCGCAGGACGATCCCGTGTACAAGAAGTTCAGCGGCTTCACGGACAAGGCCGTGCTCCTCGACGGCCTGCTGACCCTGCACGGCACGCTGGCCACGGACGGGCACCACGAGCAGTCGGGCACCCGCACCATCCGCATCACCGGCGACAAGGGCTCCGGCGGCACGCTGGACGTCTCCCTGCAGGGCAAGCCGTACCCACTCCGCCTGGTCCGCGGCGGCAGCGCGGGAACGCTCAGCTTCTCCGACTGGGGCAAGAACTTCACCGTGACCCAACCCCCGAAGAACGAAACCGTCGACTACGGGAAGCAACTCCCGACGTCATAGGACGAAAGCACCGACACCGCCCAAGCCGCACGGCGACGGCGCGATTTGAGCTTGCGTCGCTTTGCGGGGAGTTGCGGGAGTGCGGCGGGTGATGGCCCGGTAGGGCAGGGGGCCCGGGCCGGGTTGGCGCGCGGCGCTGTGGAGCGTGCGGGGCCGGGCGGTGCGTGCGGTGCCCAGGGCCCGGGGACCTGTCGGCGTCTGGGGTTGCTTGGGCTTGCGCCTCTGTGTCAGGAGCTGCGGCAGGGGGTCTGGGCCGGATGCCGTGGGGGAGCGCCGTCGAGACCGTGGGCGCCGGGCGGTGCCTGCGGTGGTTGGTCGGCGCGTCGCCGGGGCGGTGCTCCTTCCGGTTGCCTCACGTTCCCGAGTCGTCGGACCTCGGCAGGGAGCAGCGGTATTCGCGGGCCGGCCGCGGAGTTACCTGCGCTTGCGGCGACCCGCGAGGAGCCGGGGGAGGGCCGCCGGGATCGGGTGGCGGGTCGTGGCCGGGGTCGGTTGGGGGGCCTCGGCCAGGTTGGTGGAGGGGAGCGGGGTCGTGGAGCCCGTCGGGGTCAGGCGGAGCACCCGGCACTCGCGGGCCCAGCGGGCGGTCATCGCCTCGCCGTCCGGGGCGTTGAGGCGCTTGCCCTTGAGCTCGGCCACCGCCGCCTCCCACTCGGCGGAGCCGGAAGGCAGCTCGGACACGGACGCCGTCCAGGAGACGAGCCGGCCGCCCTTGTCCTTGCTGCGCACGGTCACCTCGGCGAAGCCCCCGTCGGCCAGCCCGGGCAGCGGCTGCTCCCCGGGCCCGTCACCGACCAGGCACACCGCACCTTCGTGCCACACGTGCCACAGCGCACGGGCGGCCGGGGCGCCGGTGCCCTTGACCCAGATGAGGCCGGACTTCTTCGTGGCCTCCTCGACGAGGGCCTGGTCGAGCAGCTCGCTTGTCATGCGTTCAGCCTATCCGCGCGCCCCGCCGCCGCGGCTGCCCTCACAGCCAGCCGTTGCGCTTCAGTGTGCGGTGGATGCCCAGACACAGGGCCACCGTGATGCCCATGATCACCGGGTAGCCGTACTTCCAGTGCAGCTCGGGCATGTACTTGAAGTTCATGCCGTACACACCGCACACCATCGTCGGCACGGCGATGATCGCCGCCCAGGCCGTGATCTTGCGCATGTCCTCGTTCTGCGCGACCGAGGCCTGCGCGAGGTTGGCCTGGAGGATGGAGTTGAGAAGCTCGTCGAAGCCGAGCACCTGCTCCTGGACGCGGGCCAGGTGGTCGGCGACGTCCCGGAAGTACTTCTGGATGTCCGGGTCGACCAACCGCATCGGACGCTCGCTCAGCAGCTGCATCGGCCGCAGGAGCGGCGAGACCGCGCGCTTGAACTCCAGCACCTCACGTTTGAGCTGGTAGATCCGCGCCGAGTCCACACCACGCGACACCCCACCCTTGCGGGCGGGCGAGAAGACCTCGGTCTCCACCTCGTCGATGTCGTCCTGCACCGCGTCCGCGACCGCGATGTAGCCGTCGACGACGTGGTCGGAGATGGCGTGCAGCACGGCCGAGGGACCCTTGGCGAGCAACTCGGGGTCGTCCTGGAGCCGGTGGCGCAGCGCCCGCAGCGAGCCCTGCCCGCCGTGCCGGACGGTGATGAAGAAGTCCCGGCCGGTGAAGCACATCACCTCACCGGTCTCCACGACCTCGCTGTTGGCGGTGAGCCGGTCGTGCTCGACGTAGTGGATGGTCTTGAAGACGGTGAAGAGTGAGTCGTCGTAACGCTCCAGCTTCGGCCGCTGGTGCGCCTGGACCGCGTCCTCGACGGCCAGCGGGTGCAGTCCGAACTCGCTCGCGATACCGGCGAATTCGGCCTCGGTCGGCTCGTGCAGACCGATCCACACGAACCCGCCGTCACGGCGCACCAGCCGCATCGCCTCCTGCGGGGTCATCGGCTTGGCGCTCTCGACCCGGGCGCCGTCGCGGTAGACCGCGCAGTCGACGACGGCCGAGGGCGTCGAGGGGTCGCGAGTGGTGTCGTACGCGCCCGTGTCCATCCGCAGGCTGCTCTTGCGCAGCGAGGGACGGGAGGGACGGACCACGGCACGCAGGTCGCGGATCATCGACATGGCAGGCTCCTTCGCAACGAGCAGCGAGGCACGCAAGGGCCGCTGCGACGGGTGGAACTGCCCGGAATGAGGACGTCCGTGCTACGGGATGTTTGGCACGTCCACAAAGCGGGGAGCACCGCTCCGTCGCGGTGGTGGGCTTCGCTGCTGATTCGGCTACTGATGCAGATCAGACAGATCAGGCAAAACGAAACGAAGTGCTCTTCCGTACGACGACTGGAGCGTGCACGCATGCGGGAGGCGGCAGCCAGGCAGACGAGCCGAAGCAGCTAGTTCAACGGCAGGAAGAGCGGGTGGTACTGCACGGTCGACTTCGGTCCATCGCAGCCCCACCTCCTCCGGCCGGTCCCTCGTAAGGGAGTCTCATCGGCGTCGGGACCCGATCGCGACGCTTCTGCGTGCTGTCCCGAACCACCGGCTCAGAGTACCAGTCGCCCATAGTGTCAAGGCGCGGCTTTGCCCGGTACTGACGAGTTCTATGCTCACCGCATGGTTGATGTTCTTCCTCTTGTCGAGGCGCGGTTGAGCACCATGCTCGGAGAACCGGACGCGCGCGCCGCGGTCACCTTCCTCGGTACGGACCGCATCGAGGTGCTCCGTTTCCAGGAGGGCGACATCGTCCGCTACGCCACGCTCGGCATGTCCGCGCACCCCATGACGGACCCCAACGCGATGCTCGCCGATCCGGTGAAGGGACCGCGGGCGGAGCTGGTCCTGTCCGTCCGCGCCGGCCGCGCCGACACCGACAAGGTGCTCCGCCCGCTCGCCGTCCTCGGTGCGTCCCCGCAGGTGGAGGGTGTCGTCGTGGCTCCGGGCGCCTCCCTCGACGTGGCCGAACCCCTGTGGCCCGGCGCCCCGTTCACGTCGGTCCTGGTCGGTGAGCCGGGCGGGCTGGTCGAGGATCTGGAGCTCGACGAGCCGATGGATCCCGTGCGGTTCCTGCCGCTGCTCCCGATGACCCCGAACGAGGCCGCCTGGAAGCGCGTGCACGGCGCCCAGGCCCTCCAGGAGCGCTGGCTCGCGAGCGGGACGGATCTGCGGGATCCCGCCCGCGGATCCGTCCCGCTCGACTGACGCCGGCCCTCACGAGAGTGACCGATCTCACCAACGCAAGTCGGGATTCGGTCAGTTGGCAAAGACCGTGACGCCGTCCTCGGTGGCGTGCGCGGTCTCCAGCTCCTCGGCCTCGTTCGTGAGGGCCTCGCGCCGTACGAGCACCACGAGCGCGCCCAGCACCGCGGTGACCGCCGCGACCACGAACGGGATGCGCGCGTCGGTCCACTCCTCGATCTTCGGCGCGAAGTAGGGTGCCGCGGCGGCCGCGAACCACCGCACGAAGTTGTAGCCAGCGCTCGCCACGGGGCGCGGCGCGTCCGACACGCCCAGGGCCAGTTCGGTGTAGACCGTGTTGTTCACGCCGATGAAGGCGCCGGACAGGATCGTGCAGACGACGGCCGCGCTGTGGTTGCCGTAGCCGAGGACGAGCACATCGGCGGCGAGCAGCACCAGCGAGCCGCCGAGCACCTTCAGCGAGCCGAACCGCTCCTGCATCCGCGGCGCCACGATCACCGAGAAGACGGCGAGCAGCAGGCCCCAGGCGAAGAACACGGCCCCCGAGCGGTAGGGGGTCATGTTCAGCACGAACGGGGTGAAGGCCAGCACGGTGAAGAACGTGTAGTTGTAGAAGAAGGCCGAGACGGCCGCGGAGGCGAGTCCGCCGTGGCCCAGTGCCCTGATCGGGTCCAGGACGGAGGTCTTGCGCGCGGGCCTCGGCTGTTCCTTCAGGAACGCCGCGATGCACAGGAAGCCGATCGCCATCAGCGTGGCCGTGCCGAAGAACGGATAGCGCCAGCTGATGTTGCCGAGCAGCGCGCCCAGCAGCGGGCCGCACGCCATGCCCAGGCCGAGGGCGGACTCGTAGAGCAGGATCGCGGCCGCGCTCCCGCCGGCCGCCGCGCCGACGATGACCGCGAGCGCGGTGGAGACGAACAGGGCGTTGCCCAGGCCCCAGCCGGCCCGGAAGCCGACCAGTTGGCCGACCGAGTCCGACGTGCCCGCGAGACCGGCGAAGACCACGACGAACGCGAGGCCGAGCAGCAGGGTCTTGCGGCCGCCGATCCGGCTGGAGACGAAACCGGTCAGCAGCATCGCCACGGCGGTGATCAGGAAGTAGGAGGTGAAAAGGAGGGAGACCTGTCCGGGTGTGGCGTTCAGGCCCTGGGCGATGGACGGCAGGATCGGGTCGACCAGACCGATGCCCATGAAGGCGACGACGGAGGCTCCGGCCGTCGCCCAGACCGCCTTGGGCTGCCGCAGGATGCCGCCCGCACCCGCGTCGAAGGCGTCCATGTCCGCTCCAATCCCGAGGTTCCCGACGAGGAGATGGTTGCTGTTTACATATACTAAGTTAGCTCGACTAATTAATGCAATATGCATGTTGTTTTGCGCGGTGACCGGTTCCGTCCGGACGGGTGATCGTCCTTGACGTGGGGGAGCGAGGGTAGGACCGTGGGGCCCTATGAGGGGCGAACCCAGTTGCCCGAAGTGTGGTGGCCGGGTCAGGGCTCCCGGACTCTTCGCCGATTCGTGGCAGTGCGATGTGCACGGGACCGTGCATCCGGTGCAGCCCGTGATCCCGCCCAGCGTCGAGGCCCTCGGCGTGGTGGTGCATCGCACCCAGGTGCCGGTCTGGATGCCATGGCCGCTGCCGGTGGGTTGGCTGTTCACGGGAGTGGCCTGCGCGGGCGACGACCGCAGTGGCGGCCGGGCGACCGCGGTGGCCTGCTCGGGGCCCGGTCCGCTCGGCGGCATGGGCGAGATGATCCTGGTCGCCGAGGAGCTGGGTGTCGGTCTGGGTGCGCGTTACGCGGGCATCGACGGCCCGGACCCGGGGCCGTACATGAACGTCGAGAAGCCGCCCCAGGCCAAGGTTCTGGCCGCCGGACGCCCGACCCCGCTCTGGCACGTCACCGGCTCCCCGGACGACCGCGCCGTGTTCGCCGGTGAGGCGCGCGGGCTGTGGCTGTGGGCGGTGGTCTGGCCCGAACAGACCGGGCTACTGATGTACGACGAACTGGTGCTGACCGACCTGCGGGACGCGGGCGCCGAACTGGACCTGGTGCCGTGCGGTGCGCTGTCGCCGAGACTGTTGCAACCCTGAGCGTCGCCTGTAGGGGGTGGATAGGGGGTGCGGGTGTGACAGGGCACCCCTGGGACCCGGCTATCCTTAGGTGTCCCCTTCCGTCCCGTCACCGCTTGGAGTGTCCGCGTCGTGCGCATCGATCTGCACTGCCACTCCACGGCCTCCGACGGCACGGACACCCCGGCCGAGCTGGTGTGCAACGCCGCCGCGGCCGGTCTGGACGTCGTCGCGCTGACCGACCACGACACCACCCGCGGATACGCCGAGGCCCTCGCCGCGCTGCCGGCGGGGCTCACCCTCGTCACCGGCGCCGAACTCTCCTGCCGTCTCGACGGCGTCTCCATGCACATGCTGGCCTACCTCTTCGACCCCGAGGAGCCCGCCCTGCTCGCCGAGCGCGAGCTGGTCCGGGACGACCGGGTGCCGCGGGCCAAGGCCATGATCGCCAAGCTGAACGAGCTGGGTGTGCCGGTCACCTGGGAACAGGTCTCGCGGATCGCCGGCAACGGCTCCGTCGGGCGTCCGCACGTCGCCTCCGCGCTCGTCGAGCTCGGTGTCGTACCGACGGTGAGTGACGCGTTCACACCCGAGTGGCTGGCCGACGGCGGCCGGGCCTTCGTGGAGAAGCACGAGACCGACCCCTTCGAGGCGATCCGGCTCATCAAGGGCGCGGGCGGCGTCGCCGTCTTCGCGCACCCGGCCGCCGCCAAGCGCGGTCGCACGGTGCCCGAGCCCAGGATCGCGGACATGGCCGCGGCCGGTCTGGACGGCATCGAGGTCGACCACATGGACCACGACGCAGATGCCCGGACGCGTCTGCGCGGGCTCGCCGCCGAGCTGGGGCTGCTGGTCACGGGGTCCTCGGACTACCACGGCAGCCGCAAGACCGTGGCGCTGGGCGAGTACACGACGGACCCCGAGGTGTACGGGGAGATCACGCGGCGGGCCACCGGGGCGTTCCCGGTGCCGGGGACCGGCGGAGCCTGAGGCCCACCCCCCCCTCACGCCCACCTTCACCCTCTTCGCCCCCTCTTCACCCGCAAGGCTTGCTCACTCATGTTCGACGTCGCCGTCTTCGGCTCCCTCTTCCTCACCCTTTTCGTCATCATGGATCCCCCCGGGATCACCCCGATCTTCCTCGCGCTGACCGCCGGACGCCCCGGCAAGGTGCAGAAGCGCATGGCCTTCCAGGCCGTCTGTGTCGCCGGCGGTGTGATCACCGTCTTCGGACTGCTCGGCCACCAGATCCTGAACTACCTGCATGTCTCCGTCCCGGCGCTGATGATCGCGGGCGGGCTGCTGCTTCTGCTCATCGCGCTCGACCTGCTCACCGGCAAGACGGACGAGCCCAAGCAGACCAAGGACGTCAACGTCGCCCTCGTACCGCTGGGCATGCCGCTGCTGGCCGGGCCGGGCGCGATCGTCTCCGTCATCCTGGCCGTGCAGAAGGCCGACAGTGTGGCCATGCAGGTGTCGGTGTGGTCGGCGATCCTCGCGATACATGTCGTGCTGTGGCTGGTCATGCGCTACTCGCTGCTGATCATCCGGCTCATCAAGGACGGCGGCGTGGTCCTGGTGACGCGGCTCGCGGGCATGATGCTCTCCGCCATCGCCGTGCAGCAGATCATCAACGGGGTCACGCAGGTGATCAAGGGCACGTGAGCCCCGGGTCTGGCACGTGAGCCCCGGGTCTGGCGCGCGAGCCCCGGGGCTGGCGCGCGAGCCCCGGGTTTCCGGAGCCCATGCATGCGCAGAGCCCCCGTACGGCGTCGGTGCCGTACGGGGGCTCTGAAGCTTCAGCGGTGATCCGCGTCAGTTACGAGGCCGTGGTTTCGGCCGGTCGGATCCACAGGCGCTGGCCGATCGCGGCGGCCTGCTGGACGATCCGGTTGACGGAGGCGGCATCCACGACGGTGCTGTCCACGGTCGTCCCGTCGACCTCGTCGAGTCGCATGATTTCGAAGCGCATGGCCTCTCCCTTCGTCTTGCTGTTCCGTCATAGTCAACGGGCTGCGTGTTACAAACATTCCCTACGCTAAAGAAATTTTTCGAACGCCTAATTACCGACTGGTAAGAGGTTGCCGGGAGACTGACCGGGACCGGTTGTGTTCGCAGCGTGACCGCCAGGACAATGGAGGCGATGAACGACGACCTCGCGGCCCTGCAGGCCCGCATCGAGCGCACGAACGAGCTGCTGCAGCGCATGCTCGCCGAAGTGGCGAAGACGCCCTCGACCCATGCGATCTTCGTCGACGCGGGGTATCTGTACGCGGCCACGGGCCGGCTGGTGGCCGGGACCGAGGACCGACGCGCCTTCGACCTCGACGCCGAGGGCCTGATCGAGGCGCTCATCGACCGCGCCCGCACGATCTTCGCGGACAGCAGGCTGCTGCGGGTCTACTGGTACGACGGCGCCCGGCGCCGCATCCACACGGCCGAGCAGCAGTGCATCGCCGAACTCCCGGACGTCAAGGTCCGCCTCGGCAACCTCAACGCCAACAACCAGCAGAAGGGCGTCGACTCGCTGATCCGCACCGACCTGGAGTCACTCGCCCGCCACCGCGCCATCAGCGACGCGGCGCTCATCGGCGGCGACGAGGACCTGGTGTCGGCGGTGGAGGCCGCGCAGGGGTACGGCGCCCGTGTCCACCTGTGGGGCATCGAGGCCCCCGAGGGCCGCAACCAGGCGGAGCCCCTGCTCTGGGAGGTCGACAGCCAGCGCACCTTCGACCTCGAATTCTTCAAGCCGTACGTCTCCCGGCGCACCGCACCCGCGTACGAGGCCACGGCCAACCGGCCGACCCGCGAGGACGTCCGCTTCGTCGGCGCCCAGATCGCCGCCAAGTGGCTGTCCGCCCGCGGCCGCGAGGCCCTCGTCGAGCTGCTCCCGGGCCACCCCTATCTGCCCGGCTCCGTCGACCAGGACCTCCTCGTCGAGGCCGAGGGCCTGCTCCAGTACTCCCTGCGCGGCCAGGCGGACCTGCGCCGCGCCCTGCGGGACGGCTTCTGGGAGCATCTGCAGACGCAGTACTAGCTCCCTAGCCCTGCTGCGTGACCCGGTCCCAGAAACCGGCGATCGCACGGGCGGTGGTGAGCGGCTGGTCGGTGTTGGGCGAGTGCTCCGCGCCCTCGACGACCGTCCGCCGGGCTCTGAGCCGTACGGCCATCTCGTCGAGGAGCGTCACCGGCCAGGTGTCGTCCAGCGCCCCCGACAGAACGTGGAACGGCAGGGGTACGGCGGCGAGTTCGGCGACGCGGTCCGGCTCGGTGCACAACTGGCGCCCCGTGGCGAGGAGTTGGGCGGGCTTGTTGCCCAGCCAGCGGCGCCGCAGGTCCTCCTGGTCGTCGAGGCCCTCGTCGAGCTCGCCGGTCTCGGTCTCCTCCGGCGCCTCCATCGCCCGTATCGCGTCCCACACTTCGTCCATCGACATCACGGCGAGGGCGTCGCGCAGCAGCTTCACGCGCTGCTGCTGGGAGACGGAGATCTGGGCCGGGCCGGAGGCCATCAGGGTGAGCGACAGAAAGGGGGTGTGGTCGATGAGCACGGCGGCACGCGAGATCTGCCCGCCGAGCGAGTGCCCCAGCAGATGCACGGGCGTCCCGAGCGCTTCCGCCTGGGCCAGCACGTCGCGCGCCAACTCCTCCTGCGCGTAGGCCGATTCGTCGTGCTCCGGGCCGTCGGACTCGTACTGTCCGCGCCCGTCGACGGCGACGGTACGGTACCCGCGCTCGGCCAGCGGCACATGCAACGGGTTGAAGTCCTCCTTGCTTCCGGTGAAGCCGGGCAGCAGCAGCGCGACGCCCCTGGGCTCCGCACCGGCGGCCACGGGAGCGTCGACGACGGCGAACTCGCCTCGCGCGGTACGCAGGGAGTACGCGCGGGCGCCGGGGGGCGGGACGAACGTGGGAGGCCTGCTCATGAGCAGAGGCTATCGGGCGCCCGCCCGCCGCGGTGGGGCAGGGACGCCGACGGCCCGGTCCCACACGAGGTGGGCCGGGCCGACGGGCTGTTTCTCGGGTCGCTGCCTGCTCGCCGGATCAGGCTTCCGGGGCCTCCACGGCCACGGCGGCCTTGCGGGTCCGGCGGGCCCTGGGCTTCGCCTCGGCCGGGTCGCCGGTGGCTTCGACGGAGGTGGCGGCCTTGCGGGTGCGGCGCGGCTTGGCCGTCGGCTCCTCGGTGGCCTGCGCCGGAATTCCGGCGCTCACCGCGGCGGCGGCCTTGCGGGTCCGGCGTACGGCGGGCTTGGCCTCCACACCGTCGACCACGTCGACGGCAGCCGTTGCCTTCCGGGTGCGGCGCGGCTTGGCCTCGGCGGCCTCCGGGGCTTCCACGACGGCCGCGGCGGCCTTGCGGGTGCGGCGCGGCTTGGGCTCCGTCGCTTCGGCGGTCTCCGCGGTCGCCTCGGGGGCGGCGGCGGCCTTCCGCGTGCGACGGGGCTTGGCCTCCGTGCCCTCGGCCGTGTCCACGGCGGCTTCGGCGGTGGCGGCGGCCTTGCGGGTGCGGCGCGGCTTGGGCTCCGTCGCTTCGGCGGTCTCCGCGGTCGCCTCGGGGGCGGCGGCGGCCTTCCGCGTGCGGCGGGGCTTCGCCTCGGTGGCCTCGGCCGTGTCGACCACGGCTTCGGCCGCCTTGCGCGTACGACGGCGCGGCGCGGCCTCGACGGCCTCGGCGGCGGTCTCCGGCGCCTCCACGGCGGCCACGGCGGCCGTGGAGGCCTTGCGGGTGCGGCGCGGCTTGGCCTCGACGGCCTCGGCCGTGTCGACCACGGTCTCGGCGGCAGCCGCCGGCTCCGCGGCCTTGCGGGTGCGACGGCGCGGCTTCGCCTCCGGCGCCTCGGCGGGGGCCGTGGCCACCGGCGCCTCGGGCTCGGCGGCGACCTCGGCCGTGCTCTCGGCCGGCGTCACCGGCTGCTCCGCCGACTTGCGCGTACGGCGGCGGCGCGGCTTCTCCGGGGTCTCGATCGCGGCAGGACCCTCCGCCGTGGTCACCGCGGCCTCGGCGGCCTCGGTCGCCGTCGGCTGAGCGGCCGCGGCCACCGGCTGCTCCGCGGACGCCCCACCGCGGATGCGGCGACGGTGGCGCGGGGTCCGGGTGGACGTCGGCTCCTGTGCCGCGACGGCCTCGGCGGCCGGCGACGCGGAGTCGACCGGAGTCGTACCGGCCGTGGAGTCCATGTCCGCTCCGCCGCGCGTACGGCGGCGACGACGCGGCGTACGTGCCGGACGCTCACGCTCGGCGGAACGGTCCTCGCCATGACCACCCTGGCCACCTCGGCCACCGCGACCGCGCGCACCGCGGCCACCGGTCTCGCCCAGGTCCTCCAGCTCCTCCGCGTCCAGACCGGCGCGCGTGCGCTCCGATCGCGGCAGAACACCCTTGGTGCCCGCGGGGATGCCGAGGTCCTCGAAGAAGTGCGGGGAGGTGGAGTACGTCTCCACCGGGTCGTTGAAGCCCAGCTCCAGCGCCTTGTTGATGAGCTGCCAGCGCGGGATGTCGTCCCAGTCGACGAACGTGATCGCCGTACCCTTCGCGCCCGCGCGGCCCGTACGGCCGATGCGGTGCAGGTAGGTCTTCTCGTCCTCGGGGGACTGGTAGTTGATGACGTGCGTCACGCCCTCGACGTCGATGCCGCGCGCGGCGACGTCGGTGCAGACGAGGACGTCCACCTTGCCGTTGCGGAAGGCGCGCAGCGCCTGCTCGCGGGCGCCCTGGCCGAGGTCGCCGTGGACCGCGCCGGAGGCGAAGCCGCGGCGCTGGAGCTGCTCGGCGATGTCGGCGGCCGTGCGCTTGGTGCGGCAGAAGATCATCGCCAGTCCGCGGCCGTCGGCCTGCAGTATGCGGGCGATCATCTCCGGCTTGTCCATGGAGTGCGCGCGGTAGACGAACTGCTTGATGTTGGCGACGGTCGCGCCCTCGTCGTCCGGCGCGGTGGCGCGGATGTGGGTGGGCTGCGACATGTACCGGCGCGCGAGGCCGATGACCGCGCCCGGCATGGTCGCCGAGAACAGCATGGTCTGGCGCTTGGCCGGAAGCATGTTGATGATCTTCTCGACGTCGGGCAGGAAGCCCAGGTCGAGCATCTCGTCGGCCTCGTCGAGGACCAGGCACTTGACGTGGCTCAGGTTGAGCTTCTTCTGGCCCGCGAGGTCCAGGAGCCGGCCCGGGGTGCCGACGACCACGTCGACGCCCTTCTTCAGGGCCTCGACCTGGGGCTCGTAGGCCCGGCCGCCGTAGATGGCGGTGACGCGCACATTGCGCACCTTGCCCGCGGTCAGCAGGTCGTTGGTGACCTGCGTGCACAGCTCGCGCGTGGGGACGACGACGAGCGCCTGCGGGGTGTCGGTGAGGGATTCGGGGGCGGCGCGTCCGGCCTCCACGTCGGCGGGGACGGTCACGCGCTCGAGGAGCGGGAGGCCGAAGCCCAGCGTCTTGCCGGTGCCGGTCTTGGCCTGGCCGATGACGTCCGTGCCCGAGAGGGCGACGGGGAGCGTCATCTCCTGGATGGGGAAGGGAGTGATGATGCCGACGGCTTCCAGGGCCTCGGCGGTCTCGGGAAGGATCCCGAGTTCTCGGAACGTCGTAGTCAGGGTGCTGCCTCTTCTGTGAGTCGCGGCGCGAGGCGAGCGCGGGGGGTCTTTGACGGACCGTGCCGGGGACGTCGGCTGCCTTACGGGCAAACCACTCGGGCAAGCCGTATGGCACGGGACCACTGCCGACGCTCTAGCGCTCGTACCGCTGAGGGTGTCCCTCCGGTTGTCGTACGCACAGTGCCGTACGGCCAGGAGGGCTGTCGGGTCGGAGCCGATCGGGCCACCGACCGGGCATCCTCATACGTGCGGCCTGTCGAGGTACGACGACGTACCAGCAGGCGCATTACCACCATACCCCGGAATCGCGCACACGCGATGGCCGATTTGGTCACGTAGTCGTCGTCACAGTGGTTGACCAGGGGCTTCCGACGGGCGACGGGCGGGCTATTGTGCGCTTCATGACGAGCTCTGACAAGCCTGACAACGCCCCCGTGGAAGCCTCGCCCGAAGCCACCGGAGTCGCCGCCCAGGACTGGGCGAAGGCCTCCGGCGACCCGCAGTACCGCGCCGCGGTCGTGGACCTGCTCGGCGCACTCGCCTACGGAGAGCTCGCGGCGTTCGAGCGGCTCGCGGAGGACGCCAAGCTGGCGCCCACGCTGGCGGACAAGGCGGAGCTGGCCAAGATGGCCTCGGCCGAGTTCCACCACTTCGAGCAGTTGCGGGACCGGCTCACCGAGATCGGCGAGGAGTCCACCCAGGCCATGGAGCCCTTCGTCGCCGCCCTCGACGGCTTCCACAAGCAGACGGCGCCCTCGGACTGGCTGGAGGGCCTGGTCAAGGCGTATGTGGGCGACTCGATCGCCAGCGACTTCTACCGGGAGGTCGCGGCCCGCCTCGACTCGGACACGCGCGAGCTCGTCCTGGCCGTCCTGGACGACACGGGACACGCCGGCTTCGCCGTCGAGAAGGTGCGCGCCGCGATCGACGCCGACCCGCGCGTGGGTGGCCGTCTTGCTCTGTGGGCGCGGCGTCTCATGGGTGAGGCGCTCTCGCAGTCCCAGCGGGTCGTCGCCGACCGGGACGCGCTGTCCACGATGCTCGTCGGCGGCGTCGCGGACGGCTTCGACCTCGCCGAGGTCGGCAGGATGTTCTCCCGGATCACCGAGGCGCACACCAAGCGGATGGCGGCGCTGGGGCTGGCGGCGTAGTTCCTTCTCCCCGGCGCGGGGTGCTTTTCCGGACGGCGTCGGTCAGGTCCTACGCCGGGGCTGATCGTCGCCGGAGTCTCCCGGCCGGGCGCAGCAGCAGCGACAGTGAGGCCGCGGAGACGATCGCCGCGCCGAGGAGGCTCAGCAGGACCGTGCCGGGGCCCAGCGCGCTGTGGGTGACGAAGTCACCGAAGAGGGCTCCGGCCACGCCCGTGCAGAACACCAGGGGACGGGCGGGCAGCCGGTGGGACAGACGGCGGACCGCCGCCCACGCGAGGACCGCGCCGAGCAGGGCGGAGCCGACAGCTTCCAGGATCATTACGGGTCCCTCCCACACGGCCGGCCTGCGCTTCACGGTCGTAGCCCGTCATACCCGTGACCTGCGGAATGCAATCCTCCCCTGTGGGTGACTTGTGCTCCGCATGTGGGGGCTCTTCCGCGCAGGAGTTGACATACGTCCCAGCGGGAGTTCACAGGCTTCCACGCGGGAGTTCACACGGAAAGGGGCCCGACGGCTGTACACCGTCGGGCCCCTTTCCGTCAGCTGTGACTACAGCGCGCTGAAGCCCACCTTGCGGACCGTCGGCTCGCCGAGCTCGACGTACGCCAGGCGGTCCGCCGGCACCAGCACCTTGCGGCCGCGCTCGTCCTCGAGGCTGAGCAGCTGCGTCTTTCCGGCCAGGGCCTCGGACACCAGCCGCTCGATTTCCTCCGCGTTCTGACCGCTCTCCAGAACGATCTCGCGGGGCGCGTGCTGCACGCCGATCTTGACCTCCACGGCTATGTCCCTCCGACGGTCAGTGAAGTGCGCGACCTTCCGCGCCGTACCCAGCACACATTAGCCCGGTGAGGGGACCTGCACGCAGCGCGCAAGAACGCCAGGAGCGAACAGCGGCCGGGAACAAACCCGGCCGACGTGCCCATGACCCTCGACGACTCTGTTCGGTCAGTGGTTCTGTTCGATCCCGTGCAGCGGGAAGCCGGCGATGCCCCGCCAGGCCAGCGAGGTCAGCAGCTGCACCGCCTGGTCACGCGGGACCGTGCGGTCGCTGTGCAGCCAGGAGCGCGCGACCACCTGGGCGAGCCCGCCGAGGCCGGAGGCCAGCAGCATCGACTCGGCGCGCGACAGGCCTGTGTCCTCCGCGATGACGTCGCAGATCGCCTCGGCGCAGTCGTTCGTCACCTTGTCGACGCGCTCGCGCACCGCGGGCTCGTTCGTCAGGTCGGACTCGAAGACCAGGCGGAACGCGCCGCCGTCGTCCTCGACGTACGCGAAGTAGGCGTCCATGGTCGCCCGGACGCGCTGCTTGTTGTCGGAAGTCGACTCCAGCGCGCCCCGCACGGCCTGGATCAGGGACTCGCAATGCTGGTCCAGCAGGGCCAGGTAGAGGTCGAGCTTGCCCGGGAAGTGCTGGTAGAGCACCGGCTTGCTGACCCCGGCGCGCTCGGCGATGTCATCCATCGCGGCAGCGTGGTAGCCCTGCGCCACGAAAACTTCCTGGGCGGCGCCCAGCAGCTGGTTCCGTCGGGCACGGCGCGGAAGGCGAGTGCCCCGCGGGCGTGCCGCCTCTGTCTGCTCGATGGCTGTCACGCCGCCTCCCAAAGTCGTCCACATGCGGTGTGCGCCGCGCGGCCATCGTACTTTTCGGTAACCGTGGTGTGCGCGGTGCGAGCGCAGAATTTCACGTACCGGACGGCGGCGAAAGCCCGTCGAAGGGCAACAAACGGGGCAGGTCACTCCCCGTGTCCTCGTCGGCGTCAGCGGTAATCGTCCTCGTCGAGGGACACGACCCGCCTCTGTTCGAGGAGATCCGCCTCGTTCGCGACGGCCGGGTCGACGTTCTCCAGGGGGGCGTCACGGTCCGGTGCGACGTCCGCGTGCTGTTCCGCGGCGTCGTTCTCGGGCGCCTCGACGTCGACCTCCGCGGCCTCGTCGTCGGCGAGTTCCTCGAAGACATCCGGATCGGTGGGGTCAAGGGCCATGGTGGGCTCCCTTCCGTGGAATGTTGTCCCTGCGAGAAACAGGGGCGACAAGCGGGTGCCCTCTGTAAGAGCGTAGGAGACACCCGATTCGGACGCTATGCGATTCAGGCCTGTTCTGTGACCGCGAACACACGATCCACTGCGTGATCGTCTCGTAACATTGGCGCATGTCTTCGACCGAGCTGCCGTTCGTGCCTGCCACCAGCGTGCTCCCGAAGGTGGCGCGCGTCAGGGTCGCGGAGGGCGAGCGACTCGGTTCGGTGACGCTTCCCGGTGTCACGCTGTCCATCCGGTCGAGACCACCCGCGCGCGAGGGACTGCCGCCCGCGCTGTACGTCCATGGGCTCGGCGGTTCCTCGCAGAACTGGTCGGCGCTCATGGAGGGGCTGGACGGTGTCGTCTCCGGCGAGGCGGTCGACCTGCCGGGCTTCGGCGACTCCCCGCCGCCCGACGACGGCGACTACTCCATCACGGGACACGCGCGCGCGGTGATCCGCTATCTCGACGCGACCGGACGCGGCCCGGTCCACCTCTTCGGGAACTCGCTCGGCGGCGCCGTCGCCACGCGCGTCTCCGCCGTGCGTCCCGATCTCGTACGGACGCTCACGCTCGTCTCGCCCGCGTTGCCCGAACTGCGCGTGCAGCGGACCGCGATGCCGACGGGGCTGCTGGGGGTGCCCGGCGTGGCAGCGCTGTTCACCCGGCTCACCAAGGAGTGGACGGCCGAGCAGCGGGTCCGCGGAGTCCTGGGGCTGTGCTACGGCGACCCGGGGCGGGTGACGCCCGAGGCATTCGGACACGCCGTGGACGAACTGGAGCGGCGGCTGCAACTGCCGTACTTCTGGGACGCGATGGCGCGCTCCGCGCGCGGGCTGGTCAACGCGTACACGCTGGGCGGGCAGCACGGGCTGTGGCGCCAGGCCGAGCGCGTCCTGGCCCCGACCCTCCTGATCTACGGCGGCCGCGACCAGCTCGTCGGCTACCGCATGGCCCAGCGGGCGGCCCGCGCCTTCCGCGACTCCCGCCTGCTCTCCCTGCCCGACGCCGGGCACGTCGCGATGATGGAGTACCCGGAGACGGTGGCCGCGGCCTTCCGTGAACTCCTCGCGCACCTGGGGGAGTCGGTGCCGGCGGCCCCCGACGGCGGTTCCGGCGCGGTCGACGCGGGTGCGGGGAGCTGAGGGCCGACGTGGGACGCCACAGCCGCCGCGGATCCTCCGCCAAGAGCGATGCCGCGGACATGGGGGGAAGGCGGGGGCCACGAGACTCCGCCGGGATCGGGGGGCCGCCGGATGTGCCCGGTCCGGGGGCGGGTCACGTACCGCTCCCCGGACAACGGCAGGCACCGACGGGCGGGGGGACGGGATTCGCCGACGGGACTCCCGCGCGCGGGGTGCCGCGTCTTCCTGACGGCACGCCGGCTCACGGGGTGCCGCGTCTGCCCGACGGCACGCCCGCCCATGGGGTGCTGCGTCTGCCCGACGGGACTCCCGCGCGCGGCGTGCCGCGTTTCCCCGGCGGCACGCCCGCCCATGGCACCCCCCGTTGTCCCGACGGCACTGCCCAATCCCGCGGTGGGCATCCCGAACAGCGTGAAGCCGGGGGTGGCTGGGGCGAGTTGAGAGGGCGCGGTGGTGCGCCCGGAGCCGGTGCGGCAGGGCTCGGCGTGGCGGGGCCCGGTGTGGCCATACCGCGGCAGCGGCAGGCGATGCCGGGCGTACCGCGGCAGGACTACCTCGACGCCTTCGACGAGGACGACGACGTCTTCACACCCCGGTCCGGAGCCGGCATCGGCGCCCAGCGCACCGAGTCGCCCACCCCCGACACCGTCCCGACGGTCCCCGAGCCCGACGCGGACGACGGCACGCCCCCGACGGCCCCGTCCGGGGAGACGAAGAGCACCAAGGGCCGGGCGTTCGCCGGCATCGCGGCCGCCGCCGTCACCACCGTGCTCGCGGTGATCGTGGCCGGCCAGGTCGCCGACGGCCACGACGACGCCGATGTGCGGTCGCAGTCGGCCACCGACCAGGCCCGCGCCGACCAGGAATCCACCTCGCGCGGCCAGGGCCGGACCACCCCGTCCGCCGCGCCGAGCGTGGCGACGCTGACGTACGAGCAGAAGATGGACACGAGGTACCCGCTCGGTGTCACGCTCAAGGGCTCGGGGAAGTTCGAGGCCGTACCCGGCGTCGACAGGGCGCCCGGCAAGGGCCGGAAGTACACCTACCGCGTGGACGTGGAGAAGGGGCTCGGCCTGGACGCCGAACTCTTCGCCCAGGCCGTGCAGAAGACGCTCAACGACAACCGCAGCTGGGCCCACGGCGGCGCCCGGACCTTCGAGCGCATCTACTCCGGCAAGGCCGACTTCGTGATCACACTGGCCAGCCCCGGCACCACCGCGCAGTGGTGCGCCAAGTCCGGTCTCGACACGACGGAGGACAACGTGTCGTGCGACTCCGCCTCCACCGAGCGCGTGATGATCAACGCATACCGGTGGGCGCAGGGCAGCAAGACATACGGGAACGAAATCCATGCCTACCGGCAGATGCTCATCAATCACGAGGTCGGCCACCGGCTGGGCTACGGCCATGTGAGCTGCGACAGGAACGGCGAGTTGGCCCCGGTCATGCAGCAGCAGACCAAGTTCCTCGACCACGACGGAATCCACTGCCTGCCCAACCCCTGGCCCTACCCCAAGAGTTGACAGGCGCCTCGCGCGTCGTGCACCGGTCGGTGGCGCGCGAGGGTGTGACGTTCCGTGTTCTCGCCATCTCTTAGCGCCAGCGAACGTAAGTCGCACGGGAAAGTTACTCCCGTTCACCCCTTTTGGTGGCGCGATGGACAACCGTCCGTCGCGCCACCGTCATGTCCGCATACGTTCGTCCCGCTGCGAGCCGCCACCGTGACGGCGGCTCCTCACACGGGAGATCGGGGGTGCGCTCGTGCGCATCGGACTGCTTACGGAAGGTGGCTATCCGTATCTGAACGGTGATGCCAGGCTCTGGTGCGACCGGCTCGTGCGCGGGCTCGGGCAGCACGAGTTCGACATCTACGCGCTCAGCCGTGGCCGGCAACAGGAGGACGAGGGCTGGATCCCGCTTCCACCACAGGTCAGTCGGGTCCGCACGGCCCCGCTGTGGACCGCCGAGGACGACGGCGTGGTGCACGGGCGGCGCGCGCGCCGGCGCTTTGCCGACTGCTACGGAGAACTCGTCGCAGCGGTCTGCACCGGGTCGGATGACCAGGCGGACCGTTTCGCCAGTGCGTTGTACGGGCTCGCGGAAGTCGCGCGCGACGAGGGCGGACTGGTCGGCGCGCTCCGCTCCGAAACCGCCCTGCGCGCGCTGGAACACGCCTGCCGCGCACCCGGCGCACCGCGCACGGCGCGCGAGGCCCGTGTGCCGGAACTGCTCGCCGTCGCCGCGCACCTCGAACGCAGCCTGCGCCCCCTGTCCCTCGACTGGTACGAGGACGACGGCCTCGGCTCGGTCGACGTGTGCCATGCGACCGCCGGCGGCGCTGCGGCGCTGCCCGGACTGCTCGCCCGCCACTTCTCCGGCGTGCCGCTGCTGGTGACCGAGTACGGCGTGCGCCTGCGCTCGCACTACCTCGCCTCCGCCGAGGCCGCTCCTGCCGTGCGCGCGCTGCTCGCCTCCTTCCACGGCAGGCTGGCCGCCGAGGTCTACACCCGGGCCGCGATCCTCACACCGGGCAACGCGCACGCCCGCCGCTGGCAGGAGCACTGCGGCGCGGACCGCTCAAGGATCCGCACGGTCTACCCGGGCATGGAGGCGTCCCGCTTCGCGGAGGTGGGCGAGTTCGCCGACCACGCCGAACCGGGCACGCTGGTGTGGGTCGGCCGGGTCGAACCCGCCAAGGACCTGGTGTCCCTGCTGCACGCCTTCGCCGAGGTCCGCAAGGAGGAGCCCAAGGCACGGCTGCGGATCGTCGGCGCGGCAACGGGCACCGAGGGCGAGGCGTATCTGGGCCACTGCCGGGCGCTCGCCGCGCAGCTCTTCCCGGACGAGGCCGAGGGCGTGCACGCGGTCGGCGACAACCCGGTCTCCTTCGAGGAGATCGGAGAGCCCGACGCCCCGTCCCTCGCCGACGTGTACGCCTCCGGCGCCGTGACCGTCCTCTCCAGCGTTGTCGAGGGCTTCCCGATCAGCCTGGTCGAGGCCATGTTCTGCGGCCGCGCGACGGTGTCCACGGACGTCGGCGCCGTGGTCGAGGTCATCGGTGGCACGGGACTCGTCGTACCGCCGCGCAATCCGCGGGCGCTCGCGGAGGCGTGCGTGGCGCTGCTGCGCGATCCCGAGCGCCGTGAGCGCCTCGGCGCCGCCGCCCGCGCCCGGGCGCTCGAACTGTTCACCGTCGAGCAGAACATCGCGGCATTTCACGGCATTTACCTGGAGATCCTCTCGCACTGCCCGGTCCGCCGGGTCGTCCTCGGCGAGACCGGCGAACCCCTCCCGTTCGCCGTCCCGGCCGAGGCCCATCTCCCCGGGCGCTGGACCGGTTCCGCGTCCCGCGTCCTGGCACGCGGCGGTCCCGCCTGGGCCTCCGGCCCGCCGGTGCGAGCCACCCCCTTGACGGTCACGGAGGGAGTCCGATGAGCGACCTGGGCGAACTGGACCGCCCCGGAACCCCGAGCAGCCCCGGCGCGTGGGACATGCGCTCGGAGGGGTGGCTCGCGGGGGAGGAGCCGGAGCCTGCTCCCGGAGACGGGCGGGCACAGGACTCCTCGCGCGGGGCCGAACCGCCGGCGACCGCGGGCGGCAGAGCCCGCGCGGGCACGGTACGGAGCCGCGGACCCGCCGTCCGCCGGGGCGCCGCGGACCCCGTGAAGGCGCTGATGCACCGTCACCGCGAGCTGTGCGAACGCGCCGTGGACCCGCTGGAGATCGCGGCGGGTCTGGAGGCACACGGCGTCACCGACCGGACCGCCGCCCGCTTCCGGCACCGCGACGTCTTCTCGCTCGCCGAGGAGATGTACGCGCGCGTACCCCGTGACGACGACCCGCTCCCGCCCCCCGACCCCGCGGCCGCGCCCCGCGCACGCGCCGACTGGGCCCTGCTCACCCTCCTCCCCGGAGCGCTGAGCGCGGCGGTCGTGACCGCACTGCACCTCACCCACGGCCGAACGCGCCTTGTGGTAGCCGCCGTGGGCGTCCTCGCCGTGACCCTCGGCGTGCGCGCGGCACTGCGCCGCGGCCCGCTCGCCACCCCACCCGACGGCCACTTGTGGCGCACGCCGCTCGGCACGCGCGCGTCCGCCCACTGGCTCCTCGCCTACGCCCTCCTCGGCGACGGCCTGCTCCACGCCGTCCTGCACGGCGGCCCCGACGGCCCGCCCACCAGCGCTGCGGGCGGCCACTGGCCTCTGGCCACCGCACCCGTCCTGGCCCTCACCCTGGCCTGCGCCCCGGCGGCCTGGACCGCCCATCTCTTCGCCGCACGCGTCCACCGCAGGCTCACGGGCAGCCGTGGCCTGGAGGAGTTCACCGCCGCCGCACGGCCGCTGCTGCTCGGCGCGGTCGCCCTGTTCCTGAGCGCCCTCGCGGGCCTGGCCGCCCTGTCCGGCACGGCCGTGCACGAGCCCGCCGCTCTGCCGCAGGTCCTCACCCTGGGCGCCCTCCTCCTGCTCGCCCGCCTCCTCACCGTGCACCACCATGCGCACGCCCCGGCCCGCGCCCTCACCGCCGCGGCCGCGGTCGAGGCGACGGCGCTGGCCCTGGTCCTCGGCGGGCGGCTTTCCGGGTGCGCCTTCCTGGCGGCCCCCATCGAGACCCTCGTGGACACCTGGGGTGAGGGCAGCGTCCCCGCGCTCGCCTGCGGAACGGCCGCCCTGGCCCTGTTGCTCCACGCGGCCCGCACCCTCACCCGCGCCTCGGCGCACACGCCGACGGGAGAGCAGCGATGACCGGCACGCCACCGCTCCCTTCGCGCCGGAGCCGCCCACCGGAACCCAGACCTTTTCCAGCCGCAGGCGCCCTGCCCAGCCGCCGGAGGCAAGCGCATCATCCCTTCGAAGGAGAACACCAGATGACCACCTCCCGACCCGGAGCGCCCGGAGCCACCGGAGCAGCCGGAACGCACACCCCGGGAGCCGCACGATGAGGGTCCTGCTGATCGGAGCCAACGGCTACCTCGGCCGCTTCGTCGCCGACCGCCTGCTCGCCGACCCGGCCGTCCAGCTCACCGCGCTCGGCCGCGGCGACGACGCCGACGTCCGCTTCGACCTCGCGTCCGGCAGCCCCGGCGCACTCACCCGCTTCCTCGACGCGGTGCACCCCGGCGTCGTCGTCAACTGCGCCGGAGCCACCCGCGGCGGCGCCCGCGAACTCACCCGGCACAACACCGTCGCCGTCGCCACCGTCTGCGAGGCCCTGCGCCGCAGCGGCTGCGGCGCCCGCCTCGTGCAGATCGGCTGCAGCGCCGAGTACGGCCCCAGCCAGCCCGGCTCCTCCACGGCCGAGGACGCCGTCCCCCGCCCCGGCGGCCCGTACGGCGTCAGCAAACTCGCCGCCACCGAACTCGTCCTGGGCTCGGGTCTGGACGCCGTGGTCCTCCGCGTGTTCTCGCCCGCCGGACCCGGCACACCGGCCGGCTCCCCGCTAGGCCGCCTCGCCGAGGCGATGCGCCGCGCCATGCAGTCCGGCGACGGCGAGCTCAAGCTCGGCGGCCTGGGCGTCCAGCGCGACTTCATCGACGTCCGCGACGTGGCCCGCGCCGTGCACGCCGCCTCGCTCTCCGCCGCGCAGGGCGTCATCAACATCGGCTCGGGCCGCGCCGTCCGCCTGCGCGACGCCGCCGCCGTTCTCGCCCGCGTCGCCGGATACGGCGGCGCCCTGCACGAACTCGACGGACCGCCCGGACCCCTGAGGGCATCCATCGGCCACCCGCGCCCCGACTCCGACCACGCCCCGGTCGCGTTTCCGTACCCCGACGGCTGCGGCAGCTGGCAGCAGGCCGACGTGCGCACCGCACGCGACCGGCTCGGCTGGCGGCCCCGCATCAACCTCGAAGAGTCCCTCGCCGACATCTGGATGGAGGCGGCATGCCGCATCTGACCAGCACCAAACGTGGCACAGCAGGCACCGTCGCCCGCACCGGCTTCGGCATCCCCGGCTTTGCGCATCCCCTGGTCGCCCCGATGGAGTGGGGCGAACTCACCCGCCCGGGCACGCCCCTGCACTGGGTCGTCCTCAACGTGTCGGGCGGCGGCCCCGGCACGCGCCCCGACCCGCACTGCCTGGAGGCGGCCGGCCGGCTGCGCAACGCGGGTGTCCGTGTCCTCGGTCACCTCGACAACATCTACGGTGCCCGCGCCTACGCGGACCTGCTCTCGGACGCCCACCGCTACCTCGACTGGTACCGGGTCGACGGCTTCCTCCTCGACCGCTGCCCCGGCGAGCGCACCGCGCTCCCCGAGGTCCGCCGCACCGTCGACGCGCTGCGCGCGATCCGCGCCGACGCCCATGTCGTCCTCGGCCACGGCACCCACCCGCACCCGGGCTACGCCGCGAACGCCGACCAGTTGGTGACCTTCTCCGGCTCCTGGTCCGACTACCGGTGGTCGCAGGTGGCCGAGTGGACCGCCGACTACCCGCCCGACCGCTTCTGCCACTTCGTGCACGGCGTGCCCCGCGGCCATCTCGACGAGGCGCTGCGCATCGCCCGCTGGCAGGGCGCGGCGACGATCTACTTCACCGACCGCACCGATCGCGGCGGCCGGGCCGACCCCTGGGAGACCATGCCCGGCTACTGGGACGAAATCGTCTCGCGGATCGGAACGGGTGTCTCGGAATGAAGAAGGCCATGGCAGTGTTACAGGGAGAACAACTGTAGTGATTGACCGACCAACGGAGTCCCCGTGTCGTTGCCACCCCTGGTCGAGCCAGCCTCTGAGCTCACCGTAGACGAGGTCCGCAGGTACTCCCGCCACCTGATCATCCCCGATGTCGGGATGGACGGGCAGAAGCGGCTGAAGAACGCCAAGGTGCTCTGTGTGGGTGCCGGCGGCCTGGGTTCGCCGGCGCTGATGTACATGGCCGCGGCCGGCGTGGGCACGCTCGGCATCGTGGAGTTCGACGAGGTCGACGAGTCGAACCTGCAGCGTCAGATCATCCACAGCCAGTCCGACATCGGCCGCTCCAAGGCCGAGTCCGCCCGGGACACCGTCAAGGGCATCAACCCGTACGTGAACGTGATCCTTCACGAGGAGCGGCTCGAGGCCGACAACGTGATGGACATCTTCAGCCAGTACGACCTGATCGTCGACGGCACGGACAACTTCGCGACCCGCTACCTGGTCAACGACGCCTGCGTGCTGCTGAACAAGCCGTACGTGTGGGGCTCGATCTACCGCTTCGACGGCCAGGCGTCCGTCTTCTGGTCGGAGCACGGCCCCTGCTACCGCTGCCTGTACCCGGAGCCCCCGCCCCCCGGCATGGTTCCCTCCTGCGCCGAGGGCGGCGTCCTCGGCGTGCTGTGCGCGTCCATCGGCTCCATCCAGGTCAACGAGGCCATCAAGCTGCTCGCCGGCATCGGTGAGCCGCTGGTCGGCCGGCTGATGATCTACGACGCCCTGGAGATGCAGTACCGCCAGGTGAAGGTCCGCAAGGACCCGAACTGCGCGGTCTGCGGCGAGAACCCGACCGTCACCGAGCTCATCGACTACGAGGCCTTCTGCGGCGTCGTGTCCGAGGAGGCCCAGGAGGCGGCCGCCGGTTCGACGATCACTCCCAAGCAGCTCAAGGAGTGGATCGACGACGGCGAGAACATCGACATCATCGATGTCCGCGAGCCGAACGAGTACGAGATCGTCTCCATCCCGGGCGCCCGGCTGATCCCGAAGAACGAGTTCCTGATGGGCGCCGCCCTGGAGACCCTCCCGCAGGACAAGAAGATCGTCCTGCACTGCAAGACGGGTGTCCGCAGTGCGGAAGTCCTCGCCGTGCTGAAGTCCGCGGGCTTCGCGGACGCCGTGCACGTCGGCGGCGGTGTGATCGGATGGGTCCACCAGATCGAGCCGCACAAGCCGGTCTACTAGGCCCACGCCTTCCCCGGTCCCGGAGGGGCTCGGCACCACGAGTGCCGGGCCCCTTTCCGCTGCCCGGGGCCCTTGGCCCGACGGCGGAGCTACGAGCAGACCTTGCCGTCCTTGGGCACCGTCCCGCCGAGCAGATACGCGTTCACCGTCGAGTCGACGCAGTCGCTCCCGTTGCCGTACGCCCCGTGTCCCTCGCCCTTCCAGGTGAGCTCCACACCGACACCCTTGCCCAGCTCGTCCGCCATCCTGCGGGCGCCCTCGTACGGCGTCGCCGGGTCCCCGGTGTTGCCGACCAGCAGGATCGGCGCCGCACCCGGCGCACTGACCTCCGGGGTGTCGTACTGCCCGGGCACCGGCCAGTCGTGGCACCAGCCGGCCGTGTCCCAGCCCAGGAAGTCCCCGAACACCGGCGAGATCTTCTCGAACTCCGGCAGCAGCTTCTTCGTCTCGGTCAGCGTGGGCCGCTGCTTGTCGTCCAGGCACGATATGACCCGTTGTGCATGCGTGGTCGTGCCGTAGTGCCCCGCGGAGTCGCGCTCGTTGTAGTTGTCGGCGAGCGACAGCAGCTTCGAACCGTCACCCTGCTCGGCGGCCTTCAGAGCGCTGGTGAGCGTCGGCCAGCTGGCCTCGCTGTACAGCGGCAGGACGATTCCGGTGACCGCGAGCGTCTGTGTCAGCTTGCGCCCGGACGACGTCGGGAGCGGCTTGGCGTCGATCCCGTCCAGCAGGCTCACGATCTTCTGCGAGCCCTGCTTCGGGTCCTGCCCCGTGGACTTGAGGTAGTCGTCCAGGGCCCGCTGGAAGCCCCGGGCCTGGTTCTCGGCGTGGCCCACCGCGTCGGCGCTCGGGTCGACCACCGCGTCCAGGATCAGCCGCCCCACGTTCCTGGGGAACAAGTGGGCGTACACACCGCCCAGTTCGGTGCCGTAGGAGATGCCGAAGTAGTGCATCTTCGTGTCGCCGAGGACCTGGCGCATCAGATCCATGTCGCGTGCCGTGTCGGTCGTCGACACATGTGCCATCAGCTTCCCGGCGGCCTTCGTGCAGCCCTTGCCGAAGTCGGTGGCGTCCTGGAAGTAGGCCTGTTCCTCGGCCGGGGTGTCCGGGGTGGCGTCCACCGTCTCGGCGGACTGGATCTCCCGGTCGCCGCGGCAGCGGATGCCCTCGCTCGCCCCGACCCCGCGCGGGTCCCAGCTCACCAGGTCGTACCGCTGGCGCAGCTTGGAGACCGTGGCCGCGTAGTACGGCATCATGGACACGCCCGAGCCGCCCGGACCGCCGAAGTTGAACAGCAGCGAGCCGATGTGGTCGCCTCCTGTGGCCTTGGCACGGATCAGTGCCAGGCCGATCGTCTCGCCGTCCGGCTTCGCCCAGTCCAGCGGCACCTTGAGCGTGGCGCACTGCCAGTCGGCGCTCGGCGCCGGGGCGTCTTTTGTGGCCTTGCAGCCGCCCCAGGCGAGCTTCTGCGCCGCGAGCGAGGCGGGCAGGGCGGCGGACGTGGCGGTCGGCGGTCCCGACGGCGTATCGGACCGGCCCTTGCCCTCGTCCCCGCTTCCGCCGGACGATCCGCCGCTGCATCCGGCCACCAGCACAGCTGCTGCGACCGTGGCCGTCCATCGTGCGAAACGCGACATGTGCACCCCCCTCACGAGCTCTCCGCCCTGAGCCGCGGGGAGCAGTCAGGCCATAGTAGGCGGATCAAGCCGAGCCTGTGCCGACCTGTGGATAACTCTCTGACCTGCGACTTCTCTCGGCAATCGGAGTGAGTTCAGGAGCAGACGGTCCCGGCCGGCGGCACCTTCACGTCCAGCAGATAGCCGTTCACCGTGTCCTGCACGCACTTGTTCTTGCTGTCGTACGCGCCGTGCCCCTGCCCCTTGTACGTCAGCTGGACGCCGACGCCCTTGCCGAGCGCGTCCACCATCTTCCGCGCGCCCTCGTAAGGGGTCGCGGGGTCGCCGGTGTTGCCCACGACGAGGATCGGCGCCGCCCCGGGTGCACTCACATCGGGATGATCGGCGGCACCCGGTACCGCCCAGTTGGTGCAGCTGAGCATGCCCCAGGCCAGGAAGTCCCCGAACAGCGGGGAGGCGGCGCGGAACTGCGGCAGCCTCTGCTCGACGAAGTCGTCCGTGTACCGCGGCTTGTCGTCGGCGCAGTTGATGGCGGTGTTCGCCGCGGTGATGTTGCTGTACTCGCCGTTCTCGCTGCGGCCGTTCATCGAGTCGGACAGCAGCATGAGGATCTTGCCGTCGCCGTCGTAGGCCTGCTCGAGCCCCTCCGTGAGGTACTCCCAGAAGTCCTTGGAGTACAGGGACTGCGCGATGCCGTTGGTCGCGGCGGTCTGGGTCAGTTGGCGCGGGAAGATGCCCGGGATCGGTTTCTTGTCGAGGTCACGGAGCAGCTTGGCGATGCGGTCCTTGACGTCCTGCGGGGTGTCGCCGATCGGGCACTCGGTGGTCTTCGACGTGCAGTCCTCGGCGAAGTTGTCGAGCGCGAGCTGGAAGCCCCGGGCCTGCCCGAGCGAGCTCTGTTCCGGGTTCTGCGTGGGGTCGACGACCCCGTCGAAGACGGCCCGGCCCACGTTCTTGGGGAACAAGTGGGCGTAGACGCCGCCGAGTTCGGTGCCGTACGAGATGCCGAAGTAGTGCAGCTTTTCGTCGCCGAGGACCTGGCGCATGAGGTCCATGTCGCGGGCGGCGTCCGTGGTGCGCACACGCGGGAGGACCCGCTTGGAGTTCTTCTCGCAGGCCCGGTTGAACTGCTTGGTGCGATTCAGGAGCTGGGCGCGCTCGGCCGCGTCGTCGGGCGTCGCGTCCTGCTGGAAGAACTCGTCTAGTTGCGCGTCGCTCTCGCACTCGACCGGGTCACTGCGACCGACCCCGCGCGGGTCGAAGCTCACCAGGTCGTAGCGGGTGCGCAGCTTGGCGTAGTCCTCGCCGAAGGCGGGCAGCGTGGTGACGCCGGAGCCGCCGGGGCCGCCGAAGTTGAAGATCAGCGAGCCGATCCGCTTGCTCGGGTCGCCGCTCGCCTTCGCCCGGATCAGCGCGATGCCGATGGTGGCGCCCTTGGGGTTGTTCCAGTCGAGGGGCGCCTGCATGGTGGCGCACTGCCAGGTGCCGCCGTTCGGCAGCGGGGACGGGGGCCCGCCGCCGCCCTCCGCCGGGGACGGCGCCGGGCAGTCCTTCCAGTCCAGTTTCTGCGCGGTCAGGTCCCCGTCGCCGGAGCCGCTGCTACAGCCCGCCACCAGGGAGGACAGCAGTACGGCGACGGTCACGGCGGCGCGGATCCGGATGGGCTTCGGCATGCTCCCATCCTGGGGCGGCGCACGGTGGGGCGCTCGGGGCGCGGGCCGTACGAGGTACTTCCGCCGGCGTACGGCTACAGGGCGCCCTTGCGCGTCAGGTGGTTGAAGGCCAGCCAGCCCGGCAGCACCGGCAGCCACAGGGTCAGGAGCCGGAACAGCAGGACGGCCGGTGCGGCGACCTCCTTGGGGAGGCCGACGGCGATGAGGCCGACCGTCAGGGTCGCCTCCACCGCGCCCACACCGCCCGGGGTCGGTGCCGCGGACCCGAGCGCGTTTCCGGCGAGGAAGACGACGGCGACGCTGGCGATGCTGAGCGAGGTGGAGTTGTCGCCGAACGCCCGGATCGACGCGTCCAGGCACATCACGAAGCAGGCGGTGAGCAGGAGCATGCCGCCGATGCCGGTGACCAGCTTCTGCGGCCGCTGCAGCACGTCCAGCATGCGCGGCACCACACCCGCGAACAGCGACCTCACGCGCGTGACGACGAATTTCCGCAGGAACGGCACCGAGGTCACCACGAGCACGAGCACCGCCACCGTGAGCAGGCCGGCGATGACCGTCCGGGACGGCGACAGCGACGGGGTCTTCTCGGTGCCGGTCAGATAGCCGAAGGACAGCAGCATCAGGATGTGGCAGCCGAGCCCGAACAGCTGCGAGGCGCCGACGCTCGCCACCGCGAGCCCGGGCCGTACGCCCGCGCGCTGCAGGAAGCGCGTGTTGAGTGCGACACCGCCGACCGCGGCCGGTGCCACGATCTTCACGAAGGACCCGGCGACCTGCGCCGCCACGGTCCGCAGGAACGGCACCCGCTCGGGCACGAACCCCAGCAGTGCCATGGCGGCGGCGACATAGCTGAGCGCCGAGAACAGCACCGCCGCGATCACCCAGCCCCACTGGGCCTGGGCGAAGAGCGTGCCGAACTCGATGTGCGTGAGCTGGGTCAGCAGGTAGTACGCGCCGATGGCACCCGCGATGAAACTGATCAGCGTGCGCGGCCGCACCCGCTCCAGGCGGGCCGGCTCCACGGGAGCCTGCGGCCTGATCCGCAGCACCTCGTGCCGGATCTGTGTCAGCAGATCCTCTTCGCGGGCCTCCTCCAGAGCCTCGTCGATGGCCCGCTTCTCGGCCCGCTGTTCCGCGCGCACCGTCTTCTTGTCGGGTTTCTCGAGTACGGGTCCGCTGTCCTCCGAGCCCTCCTCCAGGCGGGCCTGCCTGGCCTGCCGTGATGCCTCGAGGACCGCCTCGCGCTCCCGCTGCGCCCGCTCGCGGGCCAGTTTTCGCAGCGTCGCGCGCGTGGAGCGGGTCAGCGCGATCGGCTGGAGCATGGGCAGGCAGTCGGCGACGACGTCCGGACCGAGCACGCGGACGGCGGAGGCCACGGCCCGCTCGGCGCCCACCCGCAGGCCGAGCGTGGTGACCAGCTGGGCGACGTCCATGCGCAGCAGCAGATCGCCGGCCGCGATCTCGCCGCCGCGCAGATCGGTGAGGATCACCGTGCCGGAACGATCCACCACAATCGCGTCACCCGCCAGCCTGCGGTGCGCGATGCGCCGCGACTGCAGCGCCTGCACCTGGTGCCAGGTGTTGCGCAGCAGTTCGTCGGTGATCTCGTCGTCCGCCAGCGTGTCCAGCGTGTGCCCGCCGGTGTGCTCGTAGATGAGCATGACGGCGTCGGGGCCCAGCTCGGAGGTCGCGATCAGCTTGGGCGCGTTGGCGCCAGCCGCGATGGCCGCGTAGGCGAGCAGGGCCTCCTGCTCCAGCGCCTGGCGCAGCGACTGCAGGCTGCTGCGGGTCGCGAAGCCGCGCAGGGTCAGATTGCGCCACGCGCGGTAGAAGAAGCCCTGTGCCTGCTGCTCCCGGTCGACCACCGTGACATCGAGCGGCGGGCCGTCCTCCAGGGTGACGAAGTAGCGTCGGCCGCGGTCGCCGTTCTCCGTGTCCGCGGCCTCCTCGCGGGCCGCCGAGACGGGGTGGAACCCGACGTGCCGCAGGCCGGCCATCAGCGTCTGTCCCGTGGGGCGGACGTTGGGGGAGCCGACCGCGTACAGCGTCCCGTAGGCCACGGTCCAGCCGATCAGCACCGTCAGGATGATCGAGAACGGCGTCGTGTAGCCGGTGACCAGCATCGAGAACGCGTCGAGCATCAGCACGATCCACAGCACGGCACGCCAGCGGGGCCGCCGGGACATGCCGACGGCCGTCATGTACGCGATGACGGGTGCCAGATAGCCGTGCACCGGGTCGGTCAGGGCGTGGATGTCACCGGGGGAGGGCTGGGTGAGCGCCTCCTGGATCGAGTCGGGGGCGGCTCTGGCGACCCACAGGTCGGTGGCGAGGGTCACTCCGTGTGCGAGGACCGCCGCGAGCACGCCGTCGGCGATGCGCAGCCCGTCCCGCTTGATCAGCCGCTCGATCGCGAACGCGACCGGCACCAGGAGGATCGCGATGCTCGACGCCAGTCCGGCGATCTTGATCAGCAGATCGGGTGCCTGGCCGGTGCCCTTGTTGATGTCCTGTTCGAGCCCTGAGGTCGTTCCGTGTGCGAACGCGGCGATCGCGAGCAGGACGACGATGGCGAGCACGCCCACCAGGAGCCGCATCAGGTCGGACGGGCGGTGCACGCGCGCGGGGAGCAGCGGTTCGTCGCCCTCGACCTCGTCGACGTGAGCGTCGTCCGGGCCGTCGGCCCGGTTCGGCGGATCCGTCGTGTGTGCGGTCTCTTCAGGGCTCTTCTCGTGCACGTCGGCGGTGTCCGGACGCGAGGGGACGGCAGAGCCGCCCTCCGCGCCTTCGGCGTGCACGCCCTGCTGCTTCATCGTCTCTTCTTGGTCTCGTATCACCAGTCACCGCCCGCACGATGGTGGCATGCCCCATCGGCACACGGGGGCATCAGGGTGCAAATGCGGGGGCGCACAGTCTGCCGGAAGCGCCGCTCCAGGGCGAGGGATGCATCCGGTGACGAGTGCGTCACGTTGTCGGTGGGGTGGGGCAGGATGGGGCGAATGAGCGAGGAGAACCTTCCTGAGGGCGCCCGGGCGGGAGGCACGGAGGCGCTGCCGGAGTACGCCGAGCGGGTTCTCGACGTGGCCGAGCGGATTCCGCCCGGTCGTGTCATGACGTACGGGGACGTCGCCGAGTGGCTGGAGGAGGGCGGTCCGCGCCAGGTCGGCCGCGTGATGGCCCTCTACGGGGGAGCCGTGCCGTGGTGGCGCGTCGTGCGCGCCGACGGGGTGCTGCTTCCGGGCCACGAACTGCGGGCCCTTGACCACTATCGCGCGGAGGGCACCCCTTTGAAGGAGGCGAGCAGGGCCGCCGAGGGCCACCTGCCGCGGCTCGACCTGAGACGTGCGCGGTGGGACGGCGACGAGGGCGCGGAGGGTCACACCTGACAGCTTCCGCCATCGGACCCCTCCGAGGGGAACCTGTGGCCCGTACGGGGGACACGAGGGACGTCCGTGGCATGCCGTACGTTCGTGAGGCGTGGGACGCGCGTGTCGCAAGAGCCGGGAGGGAAGAAGCGGAAGCCTCACTTCCGTCCCACTCGGCGGCGTAGCGTCGACGGAACGCGTCCCCCTCACCCCTCGGCCACCGCTCTGCACGCACGGCGGCCCGACAACCAGTACGACCACCAGGACCGGCGAACCACGTGAGCTCCTCTTCCTCCACCAGGCGTCTGCCGCACCCCCAGGTGCGGCAGGGGAACCGTGGCGCTTACCGACTGGTGCGTACCCCGCCGGCCGAACAGGATCCCCCTCGTCTTGACGCCGCCCAGCGCGCGGTGGTTGACCACCGGTCCGGTCCGCTGCTCGTTCTCGCAGGTCCCGGCACCGGCAAGACCACCACGCTGGTGGAGTCCGTGGCCGCGCGGATCGCCCGCGGCGGGGACCCCGCGCGGATCCTCGTGCTGACGTTCAGCCGCAAGGCGGCCGTTGAACTCCGCGACCGCATGGCCCTGCGCATGGGGGCGGCCCGGGCGCCCCGGGCGACCACGTTCCACTCGTACTGCTATGCCCTGGTCCGTGCCCACCAGGACAGCGACCTGTTCGTGGAGCCGATGCGACTGCTCTCCGGCCCCGAGCAGGACGTCACCGTCCGCGAACTGCTCGCGGGCGAGCCCGATCTGGAACGCCTCGGCCTCACCCACGTGCGCTGGCCGGACGAACTGCGCGCCTGCCTGACCACCCGCGGCTTCGCCGACGAGGTCCGCGCGGTGCTCGCCCGCAGCCGGGAACTGGGTCTGGGCCCCGACGCTTTGGACGCCTTCGCCCGCCGGATCGGCCGCCCCGACTGGCGCGCCGCCGCCGCGTTCCTCGCCGAGTACCTCGACGTGCTCGACATGCAGGGCGTGCTCGACTACGCGGAACTCGTCCACCGCGCGGTGCTGCTGGCCCGCCGCCCCGAGGCCGCGGCCCGGCTCGCCGCGCAGTACGACGCCGTGTACGTCGACGAGTACCAGGACACCGACCCGGCCCAGGTGCGCCTGTTGCACGCCCTGGCCGGCGGCGGCCGCACCCTGGTCGCCTTCGGCGACCCCGACCAGTCGATCTACGCGTTCCGGGGCGCGGACGTGAACGGCATCCTGGACTTCCCGGCGGCCTTCCCGCGCGCGGACGGCCGTCCGGCTCCCGTCGAGGTTCTGCGGACCTCCCGCCGTTCCGGCGCCGCCCTGCTGGCCGCCACCCGTCTGGTGACCCAGCGCATGCCGCTGACCCGCCTGCCCGCCGACAAGGTACGAGCCCATCGTGAGCTCGTTCCGGCCCGGGACGGGGGCCGAGTCGAGGCGTACACGTACCCCACGGCCGGTACGGAGCTGGACAACATCGCCGACATCCTCCGCAGGGCGCACCTGGAGGACGGCGTTCCCTGGGGCGAGATGGCCGTCCTGGTGCGCGCCGGATCGCGCACCATCCCGACGGTCCGCCGCGCCCTCACGGCCGCCGGCGTCCCCCTGGACATCGACGGCGACGACCTGCCCCTGCGCCACGAGCCGGCGGTGGCACCGCTGCTGACGGCGCTCAGGGCGGTGGCGACGGCGGAGGCGGCAGGGGGCGTACGGGGCGACGGCGAGGCGTCCGCGCCACGGGGCAACGCCGGGGAGCAGCTTGCGGAGACCGCTGAGCAGTCCGCCGATCGATCCGCCGAGGACCCGGCTCCCGACACCTCCTGGCTGACCACCGAGACCGCTCTGACCCTGCTCACCTCCCCCCTCGCCGGCATGGACGCGGCCGACCTGCGCCGTCTCGGCCGGGCCCTGCGCGAGGAGGAGCGCGTGGCGGGCAACCCGCTGCCGCCGCCCTCGGACGAACTGCTCGCTCAGGCCCTCGCCGAACCCGAACGCCTGGTCGCACACGACCCCGTGTACGCCCGCGGGGCCCAGCGGCTCGGCGCGCTGCTCAGGAAGGCACGGGAGTGCCTCGCGGGCGGCGGCACGGCCGAGGAGGCGCTGTGGGAGCTGTGGCAGGGCACCCCATGGCCCACCCGTCTGGAACGGGCCGCCCGGCGTGGCGGCGCGGCCGGCCGCAACGCCGACCGTGACCTGGACGCCGTGTGCGCCCTGTTTGCGACCGCCGCGCGCGCGGAGGAACGCACCGGCGGCCGGGGCGCCCTGAACTTCCTGGAGGAGATCGAGGCCGAGGACATCGCCGCCGACACGCTCACCCGGCGTGCCGTACGGCCGGACGCCGTCCGTCTGATGACCGCGCACCGCTCCAAGGGCCTGGAGTGGCGCCTGGTCGTGGTCGCCGGCGTCCAGGAGGGCCTCTGGCCGGACCTGCGCCGCCGCGGCTCCCTTCTGGAGGCCGACCGCATCGGCCGCGACGGGCTCGCCGAACCGCTCACCCCCGGTGCGCTGCTCGCCGAGGAGCGGCGCCTCTTCTACGTCGCCGCCACGCGCGCGCGTGAACGCCTCGTCGTCACCGCGGTGCAGGCGCCCGCGGACGACGGTGACCAGCCCTCCCGTTTCCTCACGGAACTCGGCGTCGAGCCGCGGGACGTCACCGGCCGCCCCCGCCGCCCGCTGTCCGTGGCCGCGCTCGTCGCCGAGCTGCGCGCCACGACCGTCGACCCGCGCGCTTCTGCCACCCTCCGCGAGGCCGCCGCCCGTCGGCTCGCCCGGCTCGCAGCGCTCGCCGACGAGGACGGCCGCCCACTGGTCCCGTCGGCCCACCCCTACCGCTGGTGGGGCATGTTCGAGCCGACCGAGAGCAAGGTGCCGCTGCGCGACCGCAACCAGCCCGTGGTCCTGTCCGGCAGCGCCCTCGACCAGCTCGCCAACACGTGCGCCCTCCAGTGGTTCCTGGGCCGCGAGGTGAAGGCCGACGCACCCGCCACCGCCGCCCAGGGCTTCGGTAACGTGGTGCACGTCCTCGCCGACGAGGTCGCCTCCGGACGCACCCCCGCCGACCTTGCCGTCCTCATGGAGCGCCTGGAGTCGGTGTGGAACGCGCTCGCCTTCGACGCGCCCTGGAAGTCGGCGCAGGAGATGGAGCACGCGCGTGTGGCGCTCGAACGCTTCCTGAAGTGGCATGTGCTGGACCGCACCGGGCGCACACCCGTGACGAGCGAGCACGACTTCGACGTCACCCTCGAAGCGGGCGACTACGAGGTGCGCATCCGCGGCCAGATGGACCGCGTCGAGACGGACGGCGAGGGACGCGCGTACGTCGTGGACTTCAAGACCGGCAAGCAGCCGGTCAGCGCGGCCGAGGTGGCCCGCCATCCGCAGCTCGCCGTCTACCAGTTGGCCGTCGGCGCGGGAGCCGTGGACGACGCCTTCGACGGCGTACGCCCCGAACCGGGCGGTGCCGAACTCGTGCAGCTGCGCCAGGGTGCGGCCAAGCGCGACGGCGGCGAGACCCTGCCCAAGGTGCAGGCCCAGGAGCCGCTGGAGGGGGAGTGGGTCGGTGACCTGCTGGCCACCGCCGCCGGAAAGGTCCTCGACGAGCGGTTCACGCCGAGCACCGGCCAGCACTGCACGCACTGTGCGTTCCGGGCGTCGTGCAGCGCGCGGCCGGAGGGACGGCACGTGGTCGAGTAGCGGGCGGCACGCGGACGGACAGCGGGCGTGACACGGTCCGACAGTGGGCGTGACGGGGGCGGGCAACAGGCGTGACGCATCGCACCACCCGCGCCGACCTGCGGCTCTCCTCGTCGCGGCGGCCGATCGGGCATCCGCTGTCAGTGCCCGCCGCTAGCCTCTCCGACATGGCCGCCCGTATCACCGACCCCGAGCAGCTCAAGGAGCTCCTCGGCATCCCGTTCACCCCGGAGCAGATGGCCTGCATCACCGCGCCGCCCGCCCCGCAGGTGATCGTGGCCGGAGCGGGATCGGGCAAGACCACGGTGATGGCGGCACGGGTGGTGTGGCTGGTCGGCACCGGACAGGTCGCACCCGAGCAGGTACTCGGCCTCACCTTCACCAACAAGGCCGCCGGTGAACTCGCCGAACGCGTCCGCAAGGCACTGGTCAAGGCCGGTGTCACCGACCCCGACGTCATCGACCCGGACAACCCGCCCGGTGAGCCGGTGATCTCCACGTACCACGCCTTCGCCGGCCGCCTCCTGACCGACCACGGCCTGCGCATCGGACTGGAGCCGACATCGCGGCTGCTCGCCGACGCCACCCGCTACCAGCTCGCCGCGCGCGTACTGCGCGAGGCCCCCGGCCCCTACCCGGCGCTGACCCGCTCCTTCGCCGACCTGGTCAGTGACCTGCTCACCCTCGACTCCGAACTCGCCGAACACCTCGTACGCCCCGAGGACCTGCGCGCGTGGGACGCCGACCTGTTGGTGAGCCTGGAAGGCGCCAGGCTCACCAACGCCGACCTGCGCAAGGTCCCCGAGACGGCCGCCGCCCGCCGCGAACTCGCCGAACTCGTCGTGCGCTACCGGGCCGCCAAGCGCGAGCGCGACCTGCTCGACTTCGGTGACCAGATCGCCCTCTCGGCAGCCCTCGCCCGGATCCCCGAGGTGGGCCGCGTGCTGCGCGACGAGTTCCGCGTGGTGCTCCTCGACGAGTACCAGGACACCTCGGTGGCCCAGCGCGTCCTGCTGGCGGGCCTCTTCGGCGAGGGCACGGGCCATCCGGTGACCGCCGTCGGCGACCCCTGCCAGGCGATCTACGGCTGGCGCGGCGCCTCCGTGGCCAACCTCGACGACTTTCCCGAGCACTTCGCCGACGCCGAGGGCCGACCCGCCACCCGCCAGGCACTCAGCGAGAACCGCCGCAGCGGCGGCCGCCTCCTCGACCTCGCCAACGGCCTCGCCGAGCCGCTGCGCGCCATGCACGCGGGCGTGGAGGCCCTCCGCCCGGCCCCCGGCGCCGAGCGCGACGGCACGGTCCGCTGCGCCCTGCTGCCCACCCACGCCGAGGAGATGGGCTGGATCGCCGACTCCATCGCCCACCTCGTGCAGACCGGCAAGGCGCCCGGCGAAATCGCCGTCCTGTGCCGTACGGCGACCGACTTCGCCGAGATCCAGGGCGCGCTCGTCGCCCGCGACATCCCCGTCGAGGTCGTCGGCCTCTCCGGGCTGCTGCACCTGCCCGAGGTCGCCGACCTGGTCGCCGTCTGCGAGGTCCTCCAGGACCCCGGCGCCAATGCCTCCCTGGTGCGTCTGCTGACCGGCCCGCGCTGGCGCATCGGCCCCCGCGACCTCGCCCTCCTCGGACGGCGCGCCCGACTTCTCGTGGCCCACGCGCGCGTGGGCGCCGACGACGACCCGGACCGCCGGCTCGCCGAGGCCGTCGAGGGGGTCGATCCGTCCGAGGTGATATCGCTCGCGGACGCCCTCGACACATTCCTGGAGACACCCCTGAACGGCGCCGACGCCGAGGGGGACGACGACGGGCTGCCGTTCTCCCCGGACGCACGCGTGCGCTTCGCCCGCCTGGCCAGCGAACTGCGCGAACTGCGCCGCTCGCTGGCCGACCCGCTGATGGACGTCCTGCACCGTGTCCTCGCCGTCACCGGCCTGGAGGTGGAGCTGTCGGCGTCACCGCACGCGCTCGCCGCCCGCCGCCGCGAGACCCTGTCGAACTTCCTGGACATCGCCGCGTCCTTCGCCGCGAACGACGGCGAGGCCACCCTCCTGGCCTTCCTCGGCTTCCTGCGCACCGCCGCCCAGTACGAGAAGGGCCTCGACAACGCCCTCCCCGGCGGGGAGAACACCGTCAAGGTGCTCACCGCGCACAAGTCCAAGGGCCTGGAGTGGGACGTCGTCGTCGTGCCCGGCCTCGTCACCGGCACGTTCCCCAGCACACAGGGCCGCGAGAAGTGGACCTCCCAGGCCAAGGTGCTGCCGCACGAGCTGCGCGGAGACGCCGACACGCTGCCCGACGTCGAGGCCTGGAACTCCCGGGGGATGAAGGCCTTTTACGAGGCGATGAAGGAACACCAGCACACCGAGGAACTCCGCCTCGGATACGTCACCTTCACTCGCCCCCGTTCCCTGCTCCTCGGCTCCGGCCACTGGTGGGGCCCCGCCCAGAAGAAGCCCCGCGGACCCTCCGACTTCCTGCTCGCCCTGCACGACCACTGCGCCGCCGGGTACGGCGAGATCGAGGCCTGGGCGGACGAGCCCGCGCAGGACGAGGAGAACCCGGCCCTGCACCGCGCGATGGCCGACCAGGCCTGGCCGCTGCCCCTGGACGCCGCCGCACTGGCCCGCCGCCGCGCGGCCGCCGAGACCGTACTCGCCCACTTGGAAGACCTCGCCACCCACCAGGACACCCACCCGGCGGCCACCCACGACCCCGACACCTACGACGACCCGGACTGGCCCCCGCCACCGGACGAAGAGGTGCCCGACGAGGACCCGTTCTTCGAGGAGGACGCCGACGACTGGGAGTCCTGGAACATGGACCGCCCCGCCGTCCCGCACCAGGCCGGACCGAGCGAGCGGACGGCCGCCCGCCTCCCGGAGCCGGAGCGAGAGCCGGAGTCGCGGTGGGAGCGTGACCAGCGTGACTCGGAGCGCACACCCTTCACTCCCGAGGAGGCCCGCGCCATCGCCTCCTGGGACCGCGACCTCGACGCGCTCACCGGAGAGCTCCTGCGCGCCCGCCGCAGCGTCACGGACGTCGTCCTGCCGACCACACTGACCGCGACCCAGCTGCTGCGCCTGGCCGAGGACCCGGACGGTCTCGCGCAGGAACTCGCGCGCCCCATGCCGCGCCCCCCGCAACCCGCCGCGCGTCGAGGCACCCGATTCCACGCCTGGGTGGAGGCCCGGTTCGAAGAATTGACGCTGCCCATGCTGGACCCCGAGGACCTGCCGGGCAGCGAGGCCGAGATCGCCGACGAACGGGACCTCGAAGCGCTCAAGGACGCCTTCGAACGCAGCGAGTACGCCCACCGCACGCCCCATCGCGTCGAGGCCCCCTTCCAGCTCGCCCTCGCGGGCCGCGTCGTACGGGGGCGTATCGACGCCGTCTACAAGAACGGCGACGAGGGCGGTGTGACGTACGAGATCGTCGACTGGAAGACCAGCCGCGGCCGCGCCGCAGACCCGCTGCAGCTAGCCGTCTACCGGCTCGCGTGGGCCGAGCAGCAGGGCGTACCACTGGAATCGGTCACGGCCACCTTTGTGTACGTCCGCAGCGGAGAGGCCGTACGGCCGGCCGACCTGCCGGACCGGGCCGCCCTGGAGCGGCTGCTCCTGGGGGAGCCGGAGTGGCACGCGGGCGAACCCCGAGTGTGACGAACAGCCCGATCAGTATGTCCGCACGGGCCGATAGGCTCGTGGACATGAGCCAGACCCCGGACAGCGCCGTCCGTACGTACATCGAGCAGCACCGCGCCGCCTTCCTCGACGACCTCGCCGCATGGCTGCGCATCCCCTCCGTGTCGGCCCAGCCCGACCACGCTCCCGATGTCCGGCGCAGCGCCGACTGGCTCGCCGCCAAGCTCAAGGAGACCGGCTTCCCGGTCGCCGAGGTCTGGGAGACGCCGGGCGCCCCGGCCGTCTTCGCCGAGTGGCCCGCAGGCGACCCGGGGGCCCCGACGGTCCTCGTCTACGGCCACCACGACGTGCAGCCCGCCGCCCGCGAGGACGGCTGGGACAGCGAGCCCTTCGAGCCCCTGGTCCGCGGGAACCGTCTCTACGCGCGCGGGGCGGCCGACGACAAGGGCCAGGTGTTCTTTCACACACTCGGCGTCCGCGCCCACCTCGCCGCCACCGGCCGTACCGCCCCGGCCGTCAACCTGAAGCTCCTGATCGAGGGCGAGGAGGAATCCGGCTCCCCGCACTTCCGGGCCCTCGTTGAGGAGCACGCCGCCCGGCTCGCCGCCGACGCCGTGATCGTCTCCGACACCGGCATGTGGTCCGAGGACACCCCGACGGTGTGCACCGGCATGCGCGGCCTCGCCGAGTGCGAGATCCGGCTGTACGGCCCCGAGCAGGACATCCACTCGGGCTCCTTCGGCGGTGCCGTGCCCAACCCCGCGACCGCGGCCGCCCGCCTCGTCGCGGCCCTGCACGACGAGCACGCGCGCGTGGCGGTCCCCGGTTTCTACGACGGCATCGTCGAGCTCACGGACCGCGAGCGCGCGCTCTTCGCCGAGTTGCCCTTCGACGAGCGGCAGTGGCTGTGCACCGCCAAGTCCCACGCCACCCACGGCGAGGCCGGACACACCACCCTGGAACGCATCTGGGCCCGCCCCACCGCCGAGGTCAACGGCATCGGCGGCGGCTACCAGGGCCCCGGCAGCAAGACGATCATCCCGTCCTCGGCCATGGTGAAGCTGTCCTTTCGGCTGGTCGCGGGCCAGGACCCCGACCACATCGAGAAGGCCGTCCGCGCCTGGGCCGCCGATCAGGTGCCCGCCGGGATCCGCCTCGAAATCAACTTCGGCTCGGCCACGCGCCCGTGCCTGACCCCGCTCGACCACCCCGCCCTGCGGTCGGTGGCCCGCGCCATGGGCCGCGCCTTCGAGGGGCCGGTCCGCTTCACCCGCGAGGGCGGCTCCGGGCCCGCCGCCGACCTGCAGGAGGTCCTCGGCACGCCCGTCCTGTTCCTGGGCATCTCCGTCCCCTCCGACGGCTGGCACGCCCCGAACGAGAAGGTCGAGATCGACCTCCTCCTCAAGGGCGTCGAGACCTCCGCGTATCTGTGGGGCGACCTCGCCGAGAACTGGCGTCATGCGCCCTGACCGGCCCGCGCCGCACGGAGCGGTACCGCGCGCGGGGCACACTGGAGGGACCGCCCCGCCCGTCCCGCCCACACCCGGCCAGGTCCCCACATGCCCTTCGTCCCGCTGAACCGCCCGCCGAAACAAACCGTTCCACTGGGGGAGTTGGAAGCACCCGTGACCACCTGGACCGACCACACCGCCGACCGACCCATCTCGCTCACCGCCCCGAGCGGCATCGACCGCGCCGCCCACCACCGGCTCGACGAGGCCTGGCTTGCGGCGGCGTGGAGCCACCCCACGACCCGCTGCTTCGTGGTCTCCGGCGGCCAGGTCCTCATCGACGAGACGGTGGACGGCCGGACCGAACTCATGATGACCCCGTCCTTCGAGGCCCCGCTCACCGAGGCGCACCGCTACTTCCTGGGCACCGACGAGGACGGCATTAGCTACTTCGCGCTCCAGAAGGACGCCCTGCCCGGCCGCATCGACCAGTCCGCCCGCCCGGCGGGTCTGCGCGAGGCCGGTCTGCTCCTGTCACCTCGGGACGCGGGCCTCATGGTGCATGCGGTCGGCCTGGAGAACTGGCAGCGCACCCACCGCTTCTGCTCCCGCTGTGGCGAGCGCACCGTCATCGCCGCGGCCGGCCACATCCGCCGCTGCCCGGCCTGCGGCGCCGAGCACTACCCGCGCACCGACCCCGCCGTGATCATGGCCGTCACCGACGAGGACGACCGCATTCTGCTCGGCCGGCAGGTCCACTGGCCCGAGGGCCGCTTCTCGACGCTCGCCGGCTTCGTCGAACCCGGCGAGTCCATCGAGCAGGCGGTGCGCCGGGAGGTCTTCGAGGAGGCCGGCATCACCGTCGGCGAGGTCGAGTACGTCGCCAGCCAGCCCTGGCCGTTCCCGTCCAGCCTCATGCTCGGCTTCCTGGCCCGCGCCACCTCGACCGACGTCAACGTCGACGGCGACGAGATCCACGAGGCCCGCTGGTTCTCCCGCGAGGAACTGCACGCCGCGTTCGAGTCGGGCGAGGTGCTGCCCCCGTACGGCATCTCGATCGCGGCCCGCCTGATCGAGCTCTGGTACGGCAAGCCGCTGCCGACGCGGAGCTCCTTCTGACGAGATCCACGAAGAAGGCGGCTCCCGAGACAACTCAGGAGCCGCCTTCTTGCAACAGCCTCGGCCGTGCAGCCGTCACACGCCGATCTTCTGCTTCACCTGCGCGAGCGAGGGGTTCGTCAGCGTCGAGCCGTCGGCGAAGCGCACTGTCGGGACCGTCTGGTTTCCGCCATTCGCCTTCTCCACGAACGCCGCGGACTCCGGGTCCTGCTCGATGTTGATCTCGGTGTACGCGATGCCCTCGCGGTCCATCTGGCTCTTCAGCCGGCGGCAGTAGCCGCACCACGTGGTGCTGTACATCGTCACAGTGCCCTGCATCTCGCTCGCGCTCCTCTGGCAGCTCGGGGAAGGTCGTCCAGCACAGGAACGTACGCGACCCGGCCGCCATTCCCGCCGGGGGTATGCGCCGCACGTGACGCCTGCCGCATTAGTACGACTGCAGGGGTCTCCCTGTGGACAACCGGCACAGCCGTCTCCGGCGACCTGGCAGCATGGCCATGTGACAGCAGCAACGCACTCCACCCTCTTCCCGCCGGTACCGGACACGGCCGACGCGGTGCTCGAAGGGCTCGACCTCGAGCAGCGCGAGGTGGCCACCGCCCTGCACGGTCCGGTGTGCGTGCTGGCGGGCGCCGGCACGGGCAAGACGCGGGCGATCACCCACCGCATCGCCTATGGCGTGCGCGCGGGTGTTCTCCAGCCCTCCAGCGTGCTCGCCGTCACCTTCACCAACCGCGCCGCGGGCGAGATGCGCGGCCGCCTGCGCCAGCTCGGCGCCCAGGGTGTCCAGGCCCGCACGTTCCACTCCGCCGCGCTGCGCCAGCTGCAGTACTTCTGGCCGAAAGCGATCGGTGGCTCCCTGCCCCGGCTCGTCGACCGCAAGATCCAGCTCGTCGCGGACGCGGCCGCCGCCTGCCGGATCCGCCTCGACCGCGGCGAGCTGCGCGACGTCACCGCCGAGATCGAATGGTCCAAGGTCACCCAGACCGTCCCCGCCGACTACCCGCTCGCCGCCGTGAAGGCCGGCCGCGACGCCCCGCGCGACCCGGCCGAGATCGCCCAGCTCTATGCGGTCTACGAGGACCTCAAGCGTGACCGCGCCGTCATCGACTTCGAGGACGTCCTGCTGCTGACCGTCGCCGTCCTGCAGGACCGGCACGACATCGCCGACCAGGTCCGCTCCCAGTACCAGCACTTCGTGGTCGACGAGTACCAGGACGTCAGCCCCCTCCAGCAGCGCCTGCTGGAGCTGTGGCTCGGCGACCGGGACAGCCTGTGCGTCGTCGGCGACGCCAGCCAGACGATCTACTCGTTCACGGGAGCAACCCCCGACCACCTGATCGACTTCCGCGCCCGCCACCCCGGCGCCACCGTCGTCAAGCTCGTCCGCGACTACCGCTCCACGCCCCAGGTCGTCCGCCTCGCCAACGGTCTGCTCGCCCAGGCCCGCGGCCGGGCCGCCGACCACCGTCTCGAACTGGTCTCCCAGCGCGCCCCGGGCCCCGACCCCGTCTTCAGCGAATACCCGGACGAGCCCGCCGAGGCCGAAGGCGCCGCCGGCCGGATCCGCGAGCTCGTCGACGCCGGCGTGCCGGCTGCCGAGATCGCCATCCTGTTCCGCACGAACTCCCAGTCCGAGACCTACGAGCAGGCCCTCGCCGACGCCGGAGTCCCCTACCAGCTGCGCGGCGCCGAGCGGTTCTTCGACCGCCCCGAGGTACGCAAGGCCGGCGTCGCACTGCGAGGAGCCGCCCGCTTCGGCGGCAACGACTCGCTGCTGGACGACGTGGTGACCCTGCCTTCCCAGGTGCGCGCCGTCCTGTCGGGCGAGGGCTGGACCACCGAGCCGCCGGCCGGCTCCGGGGCCGTCCGGGAACGCTGGGAGTCGCTGGCCGCCCTGGCCAACCTCGCCCACGACTTCGCGGCCGCCCGGCCCGACGCCACCCTGAGCGACTTCGTCGCCGAACTCGACGAGCGCGCGGGCGCCCAGCACGCACCCACCGTCCAGGGCGTCACCCTGGCCTCACTGCACTCCGCCAAGGGCCTGGAGTGGGACGTCGTCTTCCTGGTCGGCATCGCCGAGGGCATGATGCCGATCACCTACGCAAAGACCGACGAGCAGATCGAGGAGGAACGCCGGCTCCTCTATGTCGGCGTGACCCGCGCCAGAGAACGGCTCCATGTCTCCTGGGCTCTGGCTCGAGCACCCGGCGGCCGTCCGAGCCGCCGCCCCAGCCGCTTCCTCGACGGACTGCGTCCCGGCTCCGCAACCATGGGCCGCTCGGCCGCCGGCACGTCCGGAGGCGTCGAACGCGGCTCCACGAGCGGCACCGTGGTGGCTCCCCGGCGCACCCAACGCACCCCCGCCCGTTGCCGAGTCTGCGGCCGGACGCTCACGGACGCGGGCGAGATGAAACTGATGCGCTGCGAGGACTGCCCCTCCGACATGGACGAGGGGATCTACGAGCGGCTGCGCGAGTGGCGCGCGGACCAGGCCCGGCGCAGCGGGCAGCCCGCCTTCTGCGTCTTCACCGACAAGACGCTGATGGCCATCGCCGAGGCCGTCCCCGACGACGACGGCGAACTGGCCCGCATCCCCGGCGTCGGCGTGCGCAAACTCAACCGCTACGGAGCCGAAGTTCTGGCCATCTGCGCAGGCCGGGAAGTCGTGGGCGACGACGAGCGCGACTGATACGAACTCGTCGAAAAAATAGTTTGCGCATGCCCCAGCAATCCCCATAGGTTCTAGGCACGGAAACCGCGGCCTTCTCGGAGGCCCTGATTCCGTGTTGTACTTGCATATCCGAACGGACTGGCACACCCCAGTCCCAGAGACGCCGAGAGGAGGCGAGTCCAGTGATCAGCATCAACACCAGCTCTGTCAGCACGGTCAAAATGACCGATCGCTCGGCCGTCTCCTTGTGCATGCTCGGCGCCTCGAACCCGGGCACCGGTCTGTCCGGCATTCGTGCCGTGCGTCCGGCGTCCGCCTCCGTTTCTCTCGCGGAACTTCCCGTCCGTGAGCGCAGCGAGCGACCGACCAAGGCACTGGAAGCAGTAGTGGCACAGGCCCATGCCTATGCCTTCACGGCGGCCGGTGCCGGATTCCGGAAGCAGACGAAGCAGCACCACCTGATGTGGGCCTTCCGTGGGCCAGAACCCTGGAGTGATCCAGCCTGATCGAATCAGGCCGGCGCCTTCAGGGCCGCGGAACCCCATCCGGGATCCGCGGCCCTTCTGTTTGCCCCGAACGGGGACGACGGAGCGAAGGAGCCTCGGGACAAGAAAAGAACCCGGTACCAGCCGCCACCCGGTCCAACCGGACCGGAACGACCAGACGAGGAAGACGAACCGTGCAACTCGAAGCGCACGCCCCGTCCGTACCGCCTTCCGAAACGATCCCCCCGCCCGGCCTCACGGAGGACTCCACCTTGACCCCGCTCACTGCGCTCACCGCGCTCGACGACGCCATCGAGAACCTCGGCGTACCCGTCCCCTGCCGGTCCTACGACCCGGAGGTCTTCTTCGCCGAGTCGCCGGCCGACGTCGAGTACGCCAAGTCCCTCTGCCGCACCTGCCCGCTGGTCGAGGCCTGCCTCGCCGGCGCCAAGGAGCGGCGTGAGCCTTGGGGCGTCTGGGGTGGCGAGCTGTTCGTCCAGGGTGTCGTCGTCGCCCGGAAGCGGCCGCGTGGTCGCCCGCGCAAGAACCCGGTCACGGCATGAACACCGCAGGAACGATCGACCGCCCCCTCACGCACGACCCCAAGAAGCAGGCCCCGATGAAGCCGTCCACCAGCGAGCCCGCAGGCTCCGCAACCCCAGACTTCACCACCAGTGGCGCGACCGACTCGCGTCAGAACAGGACCCGAGAGATGCAACTCATCCCAGAAGCCCTGGCTCGTGCGCATATGCACGACCGGCTGCACGAGGCCGAGCGGGAACGCCGGGCGCTGCGCCTGGCGACTGCCCGCCGGATGCAGCGCCGGGCCGAGCGCGCCTCGATGCGCGCCCGCCGTGCGCTCGCCATGGCCGTCATGCAGTAACCCACCACACCTGAAGCGGTGGCCTCCCGGCAACGGGAGGCGATAGCTCCCCGCGGGGGCCGGTCCGTCCGAACGGACCGGCCCCCGCGGTGCGTTTACGCGCACAATGTCCGGTCACGGCGTTATCGTCACCGGGTGACGAGTCGTCCCGGAGACAGTGACCACGGCGGCTCCCCCGCGGAGCCCCGCTTTCTGGTGTGTGCCCGCTGCGGCACCCGGGCGGAGGATCCGCAGCCCACCTGGACCTTCTCCGTGGAGAACGGCGTGCGTCGCTACTTCTGCGACGCCTGCGCCCGCGACAACCTCAGGGCGATCGAGGGCCGGCTGGACTCGGCCTGGTGGTGACGGCTTTCAGGCCCCCGCCGCCGAGTCGTCCACCTCCCCCGGTACGAACCCCGGCAGCCACTCCTCCAGTTCCTGGCGCAGCCGGACCGTCGCACCCAGCTGGCACAGCACGCCGATGGTGCTCAGGGTCACCCGGTGTATCAGGAGGTACGAGGGGGGCAGGTTGAGCTGTTTGCCCAGTTGGTAGGCGGGGGAGCGGGGGTCGGCGATACGGGCCGCCTGGCTGCGCATCCAGGTGCGGGTGAAGGTGAACTCGTCCACCAGGGCCGGCTCGATGATCGGCAGGAGGTAGTCGAGGACGGCGTCCGGGTCCAGCTTTATGGACGACTTGACGAACCCCTCGCCGCACAGCAGCTCGTAGACCGCCTCGGCCTCGCCGTCCAGGGTCATGCGCAGGGAGTCGCCGATCGGTGTCGGCAGGCCTCCGGGGAGGCGGTCGACGGTGCCGAAGTCGAGGACGCCCAGGCGCCAGTCGTGCTCGCCGTCCGGGCCGCCGGGGAGCAGACGGAAGTTGCCCGGGTGCGGATCGGCGTGCAGCAGACCGGTGCGGGCCGGGCCCGAGAAGAGGAAGCGGGCCAGGAGCTGGCCGGCGCGGTCGCGCTGTTCCGTCGTGCCGTCCGCGATCACCTCCGAGAGAGGGATCCCGTCGATCCACTCGGTGACCAGGATCTGGTCGCACTGGTGGACCACCGTGGGGACCAGCACGTCGGGGTCGTCCTGGAACTCCTCCGCGTGCACCTGCTGGGCCTGGGCCTCCAGGCCGTAGTCGAGCTCCTCCGAGACGCGGTCGCGGAGCTCGGCGATCAGCGGCTTGATGTCCATGCCGGGGATGAGCGGGCCCAACAGGCGGGCGAACCGGCTCAGTTGGGTCAGGTCGGAGAGAAGGGCCTCGCCCGCTCCGGGGTACTGCACCTTGACCGCCACCTCGCGGCCGTCGTGCCACACACCCCGGTGCACCTGTCCGATCGAGGCCGCCGCGGACGGTTTGTCCTCGAACTCCAGGAACAGATCCCGCCAGTCCGCCCCCAGCCGTTCCGCGAGCACGGAGTGCACGGTGCGGGTGGGCATCGGCGGCGCCGCGTCCTGGAGCTTCGTCAGCGCGGCGCGGTAGGGGCCGGCGATCTCTTCCGGCAGCGCCGACTCGAAGACGGACATGGCCTGCCCGAACTTCATCGCACCGCCCTTCAGCTCCCCGAGGACCTTGAACAACTGCTCCGCCGTGCGTTGTTGCAACTCGCGGCCGACGATCTCCGCGGACTCGCCCACGATCCGCTTGCCCAGGCCCCAGGTCGCCCGGCCGGCGAAGCCGAGCGGGAGCGCGGCGAGCTTGGCGGTCCGGGTGACCGCCTTCCGGGGAAGATCAGACATGCGCCCTCCAAGTCCCAGCCGGCCGCACGGCGTCTGCCTTGCGCGGTCGCTCCGCCGACGGCCGTTGTCCCGCCATTGTCTCGTGCCCTTCCCCATTCGTTGAGGTGTGTTCCCCCATACCTCTCTCCGCGGCTCCGCACGGGCATGCCGGGTGCGGCCAGACCGGTCGCGCATGCCAGTGGAGAGCCGGCAGGGAGACCTCCCATCGGGCGCCCGTGCTCGACGGTGACTCCCCGTCCAGGAAGGCGAGCGCGTGGGCGGCGGCGAGTCCGGCGACGGTCGTCGCCAGCGTCAGATCGCACGCGCCCACCCGGCGTGCCCTGCCGGAGCGCCACTGCGCGACCAGCCGGGGCCAGGCCGGGTCCCGGTCCGTGCGGTCCTGTTGCAGACAGCCGGCGCAGCCGGTCCCGCCCGGCAGGACGAACGGCCCGACGATGCCGGTGCCCTCCACGACACCCGCGTAGAGATGAGGGGTTCCGGTGGTCATGAGCGCCTCGGCGGAGGACGGGTCGGGTGTGTGGACGGACACGTCGTCCCTGGGGGCGAGGATCACCAACGAGAAGCCGGGGTCGTCGGCGGCGGGCGGTGCGGGACGGCTTCGGCGGGGTGGGCGGTCGGGCGCCGCCCCGCGGACCGCCTGGCGCGCCGCCTCGTTCCTGCGCTCGCCGACCGATTCCGGGGGCAGCCCGCCCGGCGCGACGTCCCACGGCTCGACCCGGCCGACGTCGCACACGTCCACCTCGCCGACGCCCGCGCCGGACAGCAGCGCGGCCAGCACGCAGCCGACCCGGCCCGCACCCCTCACCTGTACGCGCAGGGAGCGGCGGGCCGCCATGCGGCCGATCGCGCCGCCCGGTTCGGACGTGATCAGGGACAGCGACGCCAGATCGGGGCGCAGCCGGTCCAGAACGCCTTTCTTCTCCCGCAGGGCATCGGCCGCGGGCCCGCCGCCCCGGGCGTCGTCGAGCAGGCCCGAGCGCGACAGCCGCTCCACCAGCGCGTCGACATGGCCGTCCGGCAGGTCCATGCGGTGTCCCTCTTCGCGCAGGAGCGGAAGCCCGCGCGTGCCGTTGAGCAGGTCCAGGAAGCTGCCCGTCGCCGTGTCCATCGGACCGAGCGTCATCGCGTGCGCCGGAGTCATCCCGAACTGCACGGTATTGAGGTCGCGCCAGCCGCGCCTGAGCGCGGGTTTCACCATCGGATGCATCACAGATCCCCCGTTGCATCAGAAAAATCCCAGAACATCCCTGTTCGCCGGGGAACCGGTCGCGTTCCGCCGACAAGTGCCAGCATGCCCGGTGACGCGGGCGGGCGCCGAAAGTTGTCCACAGGCGGTGGGTTTTCGTCGTACAAATCAAACGCATGTGGGGGATCGGCATTGAACCGTCCCGGACCCGGGACTTCACGCCAGTGCAGCGGGTAACGTCGGGGCGTGCCCGCCGACCCCCTGCACCGCGCCGGAAAGCCACAGCGCAGCACGACGAGCCTGCCGCCGAGCGGCTCGGGGGCGAGCGCGATCGAGGTTCGCAGGAGCGCCCGGCGACGCCGGACGGTCTCCGCATACCGCGAGGGCGATCGCACCGTCGTGCTGATCCCCGCCCGGATGTCCGAGGCGGAGGAGCAACGCTGGGTGACCGTCATGCTCGACAAACTCGCCGCCCAGGAGAGCAGGCGGGTGCTGGGCGACGCCGAACTGGCCGAGCGTGCCCAGCGGCTGTCGGACCAGTACTTCGACGGCCGGGCCCGGCCCGCCTCTGTGCGCTGGGTCACAAATCAGAACACCCGCTGGGGGTCGTGCACCCCGGCCGAGGGCAGTATCCGCCTCTCGCACCGGTTGCAGGGCATGCCGGAGTACGTGGTCGACTATGTGCTGTGCCATGAGCTCGCGCATCTGCTGGTGCCCGGGCACGGGCCTCGTTTCTGGCGGCTGTTGGAGGCGTACCCGCGCACCGAGCGGGCCCGCGGCTATCTCGAAGGTGTGGTCGCGGCGGGGCGTTTGCCTCATTTGCCCGATGTGCGCGGTGAGTGAACTGCCCGGCGGGCAAAGCGTCCCGCGCCGCTGAGCGCGGTTGTGTACCGGGTCTGTACCGACGTCGTCCGGTGTCCGGTTTTGCCGTTAGCCTGGCGCGACGCACTCGCATTCGGGATGGGGGACGGTCGTTACGCATGGCCAGGGAATTCCAACGCGGCCACAAGGCCAGGATCAGTGACCTCACCGCGGGCATGGATCTGTACGTAGGCGTGCAGATTTCCGCCCCCGGACTGACCTTCGACATCAGCTGCTTCGGCCTCGACGCCGACGAACGTCTCTCGGACGACCGGTACTTCGTCTTCTTCAACCAGCCGAAGTCCCCCGAGGAGTCCATCCAGCTGCTGGGCGCCCAGGCGGGCGACACGGAGTCCTTCCGGATCACCCTGGACAGGATCCCGCCGCAGATCCAGAAGCTGTCGTTCACGGCGACGATCGACGGCGCCGGGCAGATGTCGCAGATCAACCCCGGATACGTCCGCATCGTCGCCGGCGGTGAGGAGGTGGCCCGGTACTCCTTCAACGGCTCGGAGTTCTCCACCGAGCGGGCCGTGATGCTGGGCGACTTCTACCTGAAGGACGTGTGGCGGTTCGCCGCCGTCGGCCAGGGCTTCGACGGCGGCCTGGAGGCGCTGCTGAAGAACTTCGGCGGCGAGGTCGTCGAAGAGGAGGCGCCCGCGGCCCCGCAGCAGCCGCAGACCGGTGCCGCTCCGGGCTTCGCCCCGCCCGCCCAGGCCGCGGCCCCACCTGCGTTCGGTGCCCCGGCCGCCCCGGCCCCCGCGCCCGCTCCGGCCCCGGCCCCCGCGCCCGTTCCGCAGGGGTTCACACCCCCGCCGGGAACCACGCCGCCCATGCCCAACGTGCACGCCGCGCCGACCGTCATCGCGCCCCTGGCCCCGCCCACCGGCGGCACGGTGCCCCCGCCGGCCCCGGCGCCCGCCCCCTACGGCCAGCCACAGCAGCCGTACGGACAGCCGCCCGCCCCGAACGCACCCATGCCCCCCGGCTACGGCCAGCCCCCGGCGCCGCAGGCCCCGGCCCCGCCCCCCGGCTACGGCCAGCCGACCCCGCCCCCGGGCTACGGTCAGCAGCCGCCGTTCGGGCAGGTCCCCGGCCAGCAGCCCGCCTCCTACGGAGTGCCGCAGGGCGCTCCTCAGGGCGGCGCCGGTGTGGCCGCCGCGCTCCAGCAGTTCAAGGAGACGCCCACCGGGCAGCGCTGGACGCAGCAGAACAAGAAGCTGATCCGGGTCGACCTCGGCATCGGCGGCCAGCCCGTCCTCGCCCGCCAGGGCAGCATGGTGCTCTACCAGGGCAAGGTCGACTTCAGCTACAAGGGCGCCGGTTTCGCCGGCCGGATCGTGGGCAACGCGACCGGCCAGGAGATGCAGCTGATGCGCTGTACGGGCCACGGCCAGGTGTTCCTCGCCGAGAACTCCACCCACCTGCACCCCGTCGAGCTCCAGGGCGACGCGATCTGTGTCTCCGCGGAGAACGTCCTTGCCTTCGACGAGAGCCTCCAGTACGAGGTCCGCCGCGTCGAGGGGCACGGCATTCCCGGGGGCGCGCTGTTCACGATGCAGTTCCAGGGGACCGGCACGATCGTCGTCAAGACGCACGGCACACCCGTCGTCCTGCCGGTGACGCCCACGACGTTCGCCGACTGCAACGCGGTCGTCGCGTGGTCCGCCGCCGCCCAGGTGATCGTCTCCAGCCAGGTCCGGATGCGCCGCAACGCCTATCCGGGCGACACCGGCGAGAGCGTCAACCTCCAGTTCCGGGGAGCGCCCGGCAACTTCATCGTCGTCCAGCCGTACGAGGTCTGAGGGAGCCCGTCATGAACCAGCCACTTGCGGGCTACGCCCCCGCACCCGTCACCGCCCGCATGGAGAACCACGGCAACCACATGCTGAAGGTCGCCATGCAGACCGGGAACGACCTCCTCGCGCGCGTGGGGTCGATGGTCGCCTACGAGGGCTTCGTCCAGTACGAGCCCAACCCGCCGGCCGTGCGCCAGATCGCCCGCGACTGGATCACCGGCGAGGGCGCCCCCCTGATGAAGTGCTCCGGCGACGGCCTGCTCTACCTCGCCGACTACGGGGCGAACGTCGTCGTGATCAACCTCAACGGCGACGGCATCTCCGTCAACGCCACCAACCTGCTCGCCTTCGACGCGCACCTCACCTGGGGCGTGGAGCGGGTCAAGGGGCTGGCGAAGTTCGCCGGACAGGGGCTGTGGAACACGAAGATCTCCGGTCAGGGCTGGGTGGCCCTGACCTCGCGCGGCAAGCCGATCGTCGTCGACTGCGGCGGCGGTGAGGACGAGACGTACGTCGACCCCGACGCGCTCGTCGCCTGGTCCCCGAACCTCAAGGTCAAGGGCAAGCGCAGCTTCAAGGCGCAGTCGCTGATCGGCCGGGGCAGCGGCGAAGCCTTCCAGATGGCCTTCTCCGGCCAGGGGATCGTCGTCGTCCAGCCCAGCGAGGACAGCACCGACCGCCTCCGGATCCGGGGCTGAGGGGGACCAGAGACACCATGCAGAGCCCGCTTTTCGCCTTCAACGACTCACAGGCCCAGGAGCGCTACAGCCTGCAGAGCAAGCAGATGCTGCGCGTCGTCCTGGAGGGCCACGACGACATCCTCGCCCGCAAGGGCACCATGGTCGCCTACCAGGGCCTCGTCGAGTTCGACGCCGAGTACCAGAGCAACAACCAGGCACGCGCGCGTGCCTACACCGGCGAGGGTCTCAACCTGATGCGCTGCCACGGGCAGGGCACGGTCTACCTCGCCAACCTCGCCCAGCACATCCACGTGGTGGACGTGGAACAGGACGGGCTGACCGTCGACAGCAGCTATGTCCTGGCCATGGACTCCTCGCTGCACCACGAGGTCATCGCCGTCGACAGCCTGTACGGCATCTCCGGCTCCGGGAAGTACCAGCTCAACATCACCGGTCGCGGCAAGGTCGCCCTGATGACCTCCGGTGCGCCGCTGATGATGCAGGTCACGCCCGACAAGTACGTCAACTGCGACGCCGACGCGATCGTCGCCTGGTCCACCGGGCTGCGTGTGCAGATGCAGGCCCAGACGCACTCCTCCGGTGTGTGGCGGCGGCGCGGCAACACCGGCGAGGGCTGGGAGCTGAGCTTCATGGGCAGCGGCTTCGCGCTGGTGCAGCCCAGTGAGCTGCTGCCGCCGCAGAACGCGGTGATCGGCCAGGGCGTCGCCGCGCAGTTCGGCATGGGGCAGCACGGGGCGCGAGCGCAGAACCAGGGGAACGTCTGGAGCTGAGCGTCCGGTAAGGCGACGTAAGGGGCGACCGCCTGGGCGGTCGCCCCTTACTCGTGGCTCAGGCTCCGAGCCTGGCGCGCGTCGCCTCCAGCAGCCGTACGACCGAGTCGTCGGCGACCTCCGCCACCTCGTCGTAGGCGAACCAGCGCACGTCCAGCGACTCGTCGCTGACGGCGTGCTCGGCGTCGCGCGGGGCGAGGACCGCGTACTGGACGTCGAAGTGCCAGTGGCACGGCGGGGGGATCGGATGCCGGTCCAGGCGGACCGGGCCGCCCGCAAGCAGCGTCAGACCCCGGATGCCGGACTCCTCGGTCGCCTCACGCAGCGCCGCCGCCTCCAGCGTCACGTCGCCCGGCTCGCAGTGGCCGCCCATCTGCAGCCACATCCGCAGCTTCCTGTGCAGCGTGAGCAGCACACGGCCGCGCTCCGGGTCGATCACCAGGGCGCTCGCCGTGATGTGGCCCGCGTGGCAGGCCTTCCACATGCCGTCCGGGTGTTCCGCCAAATGGTCCAGGTAGGACCGGCACAGCCCTTCCTGGCCCTCGAAGCCCTTCAGCGCGAGGACCGCGTCGTCGTGCAGGCTCACTCGGTGTCGTCGCCCTTGTCGTCCTCGGTGTCCTTCTTCAGGTTCGGCTTCTCGCCGGAGCCGCCCGCCGCCTCGCCGAGGAGCTTGTCCAGCTCGGAGAAGTCGAGCTGCTCGCGGTGCACGAAGCCGTCCGGGTCGTCCAGGTCGGTGGCCGTCGGCAGCATGTCCGGGTGGGCCCACAGGGCGTCCCGGCCGTCGACCCCGCGGGCGTCGGTGAGCGAGGCCCACAGGCGGGAGGCGTCGCGCAGCCGACGCGGGCGCAGCTCCAGGCCGATCAGCGTGGCGAACGTCTGCTCCGCCGGGCCGCCCGTGGCGCGGCGGCGGCGCAGCGTCTCGCGCAGGGCGTCGGCGGACGACAGACGCGGCTTCGCGGCCGCGTGGACCACCGCGTCCACCCAGCCCTCGACGAGCGCCAGAGCCGTCTCCAGACGGGCCAGAGCGGCCTTCTGCTCGGGCGTGTCCTCCGGCTGGAACATGCCCTGCTGAAGCGCGTCCTGCAACTGCTCCGGGTTCTGCGGGTCGAACTGGCCGACGACGTCCTCCAGCTTGGCCGTGTCGACCTTGATCCCGCGCGCGTACCCGTCGACCGCGCCGAACAGGTGCGAGCGCAGCCACGGCACATGGGAGAACAGGCGCTGGTGGGCGGCCTCGCGCAGGGCGAGGTAGAGCCGCACCTCGTCCTTCGGCACGCCCAGGTCCTTGCCGAACGCCTCGATGTTCACCGGCAGCAGGGCGGCCCTGCCCGCCGGGCCGAGCGGCAGCCCGATGTCGGTCGAGCCGACGACCTCGCCCGCGAGCACGCCCACGGCCTGCCCGATCTGCGTGCCGAACATGGCACCGCCCATCGAGCGCATCATGCCGATCAGCGGGCCGGCCATGGCCTGCATCTCCTCCGGCAGGACATCGCCCATCGCCGCGCCGACGCGCTCCGCGACCGGGTCGACGAGCTCCTTCCACGCGGGCAGGGTCGCCTCGACCCATTCCGCGCGCGACCACGCCACCGCGGAGCCGGCACCGGACGGCAGGGACGTCGCGTCGTCCAGCCACAGGTCGGCCAGGCGGACGGCCTCCTCGACCGCCGTGCGCTCGGCCGGGCCGATGCTCGTGTCCTTGACGCCGTCCTGCGTGCCCTGGGAGACCGTCTGGCGGGCGATCTGCTTGGCCATGTCCCAGTTCACCGGGCCGCCCTCGTAGGAGAGCATCTGGCCCAGCTGCTGGAACGCGGCGCCCAGGTCGGTGGGGTTCAGTGAACCGAACATGGCAGCGAGCGGATTGTCCGCACCAGGGCCGCCCAAGCCCCCGGCTCCGGGCCCGAAACCGAACGGGTTGGCCGGTCCCTGCCCACCACCGCTCTGCTGGTCCTTCTTCTTGCCCTCGTCGCCGTCTTCCGGCTCCTCCGGCGGAAGGCCGAATCCGAATGGGGTGTCACTCACGGGGTTCCTCGGCTGGTAAGGCCGCCGGTTCTCTCCGGCGGCGCGGCTGCCCGACAACACCACCCAGCGTAGACACCCGGGCCGGTTCGGGCCTCGGTGCTTCGCCGACTCTCGGCCTGCGGCAGGATGGATGCCACCTGGTACGTACGCGTCACTCGCGCCCGTACTGAAGACAACCGCTGGAGACGCCCGGTGAGTTCCCCAGATCCGCAGATTCGCGGAGCGCGAAACCATTCCACCCCTCCCGCGGTGCGCGGGCCCGTTGTCGCGGTCACCGGTGCCGCGACCGGGGTCGGCGCGCTGCTCACCGAGCGGCTCGCCGCGTCCGACGCGATCAAGCAGGTCGTCGCCATCGACGAGCGGCGCGGCGAGTGCGCGGCGGCGCAGTGGCACATTCTCGATGTGCGGGATCCGGCCATCGCGGACAAGCTGCGGGGCGCGGACGTGGTGGTGCACCTGGCGCTCGACCTCGACCTGGGGAGTGACGCTGCCGCCCGGACGGCCTACAACGTACGGGGGACGCAGACCGTGCTGACCGCCGCGGCGGCGGCCGGAGTGCACCGTGTGGTGCTGTGCACGTCGTCGATGGTCTACGGGGCGCTGCCGGACAACGAGCTGCCGCTGTCGGAGGACGCGGAGCTGCGGGCGACGGCCGAGGCCACCGGTGTGGGGGACCTGCTGGAGATCGAGCGGCTCGCGCGGCGCGCTCCCCGGGCGCATCCGGGGCTCAACGTCACCGTGGTGCGGCCCGCCGTGCTGGTCGGGGGCACCGACACCGCGCTGACCAGGTACTTCGAGTCGCCTCGGCTGCTTGTCGTGGCCGGGTCGCGGCCCGCCTGGCAGTTCTGCCACGTCGAAGACCTGTGCAGTGCTCTGGAGTACGCGGTCGTGGAGAAGGTCGACGGCGAGCTGGCCGTCGGCTGTGACGGGTGGCTGGAGCAGGAGGAGGTCGAGGAGCTCAGCGGGATCCGGCGGATGGAGCTGCCGTCGGCCGTCGCGCTGGGTGCGGCGGCACGGCTGCACCGGATCGGGCTCACTCCGTCCCCGGCCGGGGACCTGGCGTACACGATGTACCCCTGGGTGGTGAGCGGGAGCCGGCTGCACGACGCCGGGTGGCGGCCGCGGTGGACCAATGAGGAGGTGCTCGCGGAGCTGCTGGAGGAGGTGTCCGGGCGGCACACGGTCGCGGGGCGGCGGCTCGGCCGCAAGGACGCCACGGCCGCGGGTGCGGCGGGGGCGACGGTGGCCCTGCTGGGCGCTGCCGCCGTGGTCCGGCGGGCTCGGAAGGCTCGGCGGCGCCTGTGAGCCAAGGGGCTCCGCCTCCTTCAGCCGCCCCAGGGGCTCCGCCTCCTTCAGCCGCCCCAGGGGCTCCCGTTCCCGGCTTCCGGACCGGCGGGAGGCCGGTTGCGAAGTGGCCCTGTAGGACACTCCGAATCGCCCCGCGCGCGTGACTGATGAAAGCCGCATTCCGTGTCGTCCGAAGCATGGGGCACGATGGAGGCATGGCACTCACGAACGATCACCCCGGCGAGCAGACGGCTCAGGAGCCCATCAAGCTGATCGCCATCCGCGAGACCGCGCTCTCCGTGGACGAGGTTTTCCGGGCCGTCGGGGACGAGGCGGCGGGCGGCATCGCGCTCTTCGTGGGGACCGTGCGGAATCACGACGGCGGGGCCGACGTCGACGAGCTCGGGTACTCCTGCCACCCCAGTGCCGAGGCCGAGATGCGCAGGATCGCCGAGAAGGTGGTCGCGGAGTTCCCGGTGCGGGCGCTGGCCGCCGTCCACCGTGTGGGGGACCTGGGGGTCGGGGACCTCGCCGTCGTCGTCGCGGTCGCGTGTCCGCACCGGGGCGAGGCCTTCGAGGCCTGCCGGAAGCTGATCGACGACCTCAAGCACGAAGTGCCCATCTGGAAGCACCAGAAGTTCTCCGACGGGACCGAGGAATGGGTCGGGGCCTGCTGATTTCACCCCGCCGTCCTCCGGTTGCGTAACCACACCCCCGGCGTGAGCGTTGTCAGTGCGGATGGTTAATCTGCTGATCAGTCAGTCGCGGACGCTCATGGGGTCGGGAGGTCGGCATGGCGGCGCTCGCCTGGTTGCTTATTCCGTTTGTCGCTGCGATAGGCGCCGGTCTGTGGGGAAGTTGGGCCAATCGGACCCGGAAGGCCCGCAGCGACGGCCCGGAGCTCGACGGGTACGCCCGCTTCCGCGAGGCCATGGAGAGGTCCCACTCCAGTACCTGAGGCATGTGGCGGGGGTGCCCTGACGGTGTGCTGACAGACGCGTCCCGTACTGTCGAGACATGCCACGCCGCACCGCGACGATGCTCGCCTCCACCCTGATGCTGATCGCGCTCCTGTGCGCGGGAGTGCTCATCCCCGTGCCGTACTCGGAGATGTCCCCGGGGCCGACCGTGAACACCCTCGGGGACCATGACGGCGAGCCGGTGCTGCAGGTCTCCGGGCACAAGACCTACGCCACGTCCGGACACCTCAACATGACCACCGTGCGGGTCACCAGCGCCGACTACAAGATGAACCTCGTCGAGGCCGTCTACGGCTGGCTGGCGCACGACACCAAGGTGGTGCCGCACGACACGCTCTACCCGGACGGCAAGACGGAGGAACAGTCCACCCAGGAGAACGCCGAGGAGTTCAGCCAGTCCCAGGAGAGCGCCAAGGTCGCGGCCCTGAAGGAGCTCGGCGTCCCCGTGAAGTCCTGGGTGATCGTCTCCACGGTGGTCAAGAACTCCCCGGCCGAGGGCAGGCTGCACGCCGGTGACGTGATCAAGGCCGTCGACGGCACGGCGGTCAAGCAGCCTTCCGACGTCGCGAAGCTGGTGACCAGGCACAAGCCCGGTCAGGACGTTGTCTTCACCGTGGTCCCGGCCAAGGAGCAGGCCGCCGCCGAGAAGGCGAACAGGACGGCGACCAGGACCCAGGACGTCACGATCACCACCGCGACGTCCAGCGACAGCGGTGCCAAGCGCGCCATCGTCGGGATCTCCGCGGGGACGGACCACACCTTCCCGTTCACCATCGACATCAAGCTCGCCGACGTCGGCGGGCCCAGCGCCGGACTGATGTTCGCGCTCGGCATCTACGACAAGCTCACCCCGGGCAGCCTCACCGGCGGCAAGTTCGTCGCCGGCACCGGCACCATCGACGACGAGGGCACCGTCGGGCCGATCGGCGGCATCGAGATGAAGACCGTCGGCGCACACAACAAGGGCGCCCAGTACTTCCTCACGCCCGCCGACAACTGCGCGGCCGCCGCGAAGGACACCCCGAGCGGTCTCACCCTCGTCAAGGTGAAGACCATCGACGACGCCCTCGGCGCCCTCAAGGACATCGGCAGCGGCGACACCGCCGCCCTGCCGAAGTGCACCACCAAGGGCTGACCGCCGGCACCCGCACACGGCTGGGGGCGCTCCTCGTCACGAGGGGCGCCCCCAGTGCCGTACCGCAGGACCTCAGTCCTCGAACGTCGCGTTCAGCGCCTCCGCCAGACCGGGCACCAGGTCGGGGCCGGTGAGAACCTCCGTCGGGGTGTCCTTCTCGCGCAGCCGCACCGCGGACTCGCGGGTGCCGTCGCGCAGGACGGCGACCGTCATCCGGACCTCTTGACGCTCGGGGTGGTCCGCCACCCACTTCGCCAGCTTCGCCCCGCTCATGCCCTGCGGGACCTGGGCCTCGGCGGACGGCGGCAGCATCAGACGCTCGACCGTGAGCGCGCAGCCGGCCACCGCGTCGGGCCAGGCGATGGTGCCGAGGAACTCGTCGAGCGCCTTGTCCGTTGGAACCTCGTCCTGCTCGATCGGGGTGAGACCGGTGGCACCGGACTCTTCCTGCAGGCCCAGTTGGGCCGCGAGGGCAGGTTCCTGGGCCCGCAGCCGTGCGGTGTCTACGAGGGCGAAGAGGCGAGCGGGCTGGTCCCAGCCGAGGCCGGAGGCGTACTCGTCGATCTCGAGTACGGCCCGGGTGAGCGGGCTCGCTGCCATGGGAGTGTTGGACATGGTCACAATCCTGCCTCGTTCCCGGCCGGAATCGGGAACCGAGTAAACGGTGAGTAAGTTGCATAGGTGTGGGCCCACGATCACGGGGGGCCACGGACGGTCCACGAACACGGGGGCCTGACGGATCAACAGCGAACTTCGAGGTGCGCACCTTGGCTTTCCAGATGCCGGACCGCGGCGGGGGCCCGACGGGGCCGCGGATCAGAGTGGGCCGCCCGTCCCGGCGCGCCCGCAGCCTGCTCATGACACTGGGTGTCCTTGCCGTCCTCGGCATGGCGTTCACCATGTTCGCGGGCTTCTGGACGGACTGGCTGTGGTACCGCTCGGTGCACTACTCGTCCGTGTTCACCACCACGCTGTGGACCAAGATCGGGCTCTTCTTCGTCTTCGGCCTGCTGATGGCGGCCGCGGTCGGCTTCAACATCTGGCTCGCGCACCGGCTGCGGCCCCCGCTGAGCGCCATGTCCATGGAGCAGCAGAGCCTCGACCGCTACCGGATGGGCATCGCGCCGTACAAGACATGGCTGCTGCTCGGCATCACCGCGCTGGTGGGCCTGATCGCGGGCGCGTCCGCGGCGGGTCAGTGGCGGACCTGGCTGATGTGGGTCAACGGCGTGCCCTTCCACCAGAAGGACCCGCAGTTCCACCTCGACGTCTCCTTCTACGCCTTCGATCTTCCCTGGTACCGCTTCCTGCTGGGCTTCGGCTTCGCCACCGCGATCCTGTCCCTGATCGCCGCCGCGCTGACCCACTACCTGTACGGCGGGCTGCGCGTCACCAGCCCGGGCGCGCGCGCCACGGCAGCGGCCACCGGGCACCTGTCGGTGCTGCTCGGCATCTTCGTCGCCCTGAAGGCGGTCGCCTACTGGCTCGACCGGTACGGACTCGCCGTCAAGTCCAGCGACTTCAAGGCGACCGGGAACTGGACGGGCCTGCGGTACGTCGACGCGAACGCCTATCTCCCGGCCAAGACGATCCTGTTCTGCATCGCCGTCATCTGCGCGCTGCTGTTCTTCGCCACCCTGTGGCGGCGCACCTGGCAACTGCCCGTGATCGGCTTCGGGCTGATGGTGCTCTCGGCGATCCTCATCGGCGGCCTGTACCCGGCCATCGTCCAGAAGTTCCAGGTCCAGCCCAACGAGCAGGCCAAGGAAGCCCCGTACGTCCAGAAGAACCTCAAGGCGACCCGCGAGGCGTACGGCATCGACGACGCCCAGGTCAGCGAGTACGAGGGCAAGAGCAACACCGCGGACAAGACGAAGCTGCGTGACGACGTCGACGGCGCGGCGAGCATCCGGATCATGGACCCGAACGTCGTCTCGCCGACGTTCCAGCAGCTCCAGCAGATGCGGAACTACTACGGTTTCCCGACCAACCTCGACGTCGACCGGTACCGCACCAAGGACGGCAACAAGGACCAGGACACCGTCATCGGTCTGCGTGAGCTGAACCTCGACGGCATTCCGAAGAACAACTGGATCAACGACCACTTCCGCTACACCCATGGCTACGGCGTGGTCGCCGCCAAGGGCACCGAGGCTGACTCCGAGGGCCGCCCGGTCTTCACCGAGTACGACCTGCCGTCCCAGGGCGACCTGCCGACGTACCAGCAGCGGATCTACTACGGCGAGAAGACCAACACGTACTCGATCGTCGGCGGTCCCCAGAAGGAGATCGACTACTCCGACGACAACGGCGAGAAGACCACCAGCTACAAGGCGAAGAGCGGGGTCAACCTCTCCAACCCGATCAACCGGGCCGCGTACGCGGTGGCGTTCAACGAGCCGCAGATCCTCTACTCCGGCGCGATCGGCGAGGGCTCGCGGATCCTGTACAACCGCACGCCCAAGGAGCGCGTCGAGGCGGTCGCCCCCTGGCTGACCATCGACGGCGACGCGTACCCGGCGGTCGTGGACGGTCACATCCAGTGGATCGTGGACGCGTACACGACGACGAACGGCTACCCGTACGCCTCCCGTACGACCCTGGGCGATACGACGGCCGACTCGCTGACCGCCACCAACAACTCCCGTGCGGTGGTTGCCCAGCAGAACCAGGTCAACTACATCCGCAACTCGGTGAAGGCGACCGTCGACGCGTACACCGGCGAGGTCAAGCTCTACCAGTGGGACACCAAGGACCCGGTGCTGAAGACCTGGATGAAGGCCTTCCCCGGCACGGTGAAGCCGAAGACGGCCATCTCCGACTCGCTGATGGCTCATCTGCGCTACCCCCAGGACCTGTTCAAGGTCCAGCGCGAGCTGCTCACCCGCTACCACGTGACAGACGCGCAGACCTTCCTGACCGGCAGCGAGGTGTGGCAGGTGCCGGACGACCCGACCAACAAGTCGGGCAACGCGGTGCCGCCGTACTACCTGAGCATGCAGATGCCCGGCCAGACGTCGCAGGCGTTCTCGCTGTCCACGACGTTCACCCCGAACGGGCGTGACAACCTCAGCGCCTTCATGTCGATCGACGCCGAGGCCGGCACGCCCGACTACGGCAAGATCAGAATCCTGAAGCTGCCGACGAGCACAACGGTCAACGGGCCCAAACAGGTTCAGAGCCAGTTCAACTCCGAACAGGACATCGCCTCGGCCATCAGCCTGCTGAGCCGCGGGCATTCGAGCGTGGAGTACGGCAACCTGCTGGCGGTGCCGCTCGACGGCGGACTGCTCTACGTGGAACCCGTCTATGTGCGCGGCGGCGGTCTCAAGTACCCGCTGCTGCGGAAGGTATTGGTGAGCTACGGCACCAGCTATGCCTTCGAGGACACGCTCGACCAGGCTCTCGACAGGGTCTTCGGAGTGAAGGGTTCGACCAGTACGCCACCGGACACCGACACCGGCAATCCGCCGAAGTCCGGCAACCCGACGGTCCAACAGGCGCTGAGTGACGCCCAGAAGGCCTTCGACGCGGGGCAGGAAGCCCTGAAGAAGGGCGACTGGGAGGCGTACGGCAAGGCGCAGAAGGATCTGCAGGACGCGCTGAAGCGGGCCGAGGACGCCCAGTCGAAGGCCGGCAAGGCCGGCGGCGGCAACAACGACGGGAAGACGGGCGGCAGTCCGAGTCCGAGTAGCAGTCCCAGTCCGAGTAGCAGTCCGAGTCCGAGCGGCAGTCCGAGCAGCGGCTGATCAATTCTTCATCCCGTGCCGTGATACGGTTGCCGCACAACGGCGCGGGGTGGAGCAGCTCGGTAGCTCGCTGGGCTCATAACCCAGAGGTCGCAGGTTCAAATCCTGTCCCCGCTACTGAAGTCGAAGGCCCGGATCCTTTCAGGATCCGGGCCTTCGTGGTGTGCGAACGCATGTGCCGGTCGGCGGGGTCGCCGTGCCGCCGCGGGGACTTGGCCCGCGTGTGTTTGACTTGTCTCTCTGTGGGCATGTCGACAAAACGCTGAAGTGACCTCCCGGGCTGCGGTATACCGGGTGTACCGAGGTTGCAGGTGGTGCGACGATGGACGTTATGGGGGACAAGGCAACTCTGTTGGAGACCGGGCGTTTTGCGCAGAATTATGACCATGCGCAGCCTTCTGACGTGGTGGAGCCTTCCGACTTGGCGCAGCCTTCCGGCCGGGACGAGGCCGGCGAGGCTGCCGAGGAGGTGCGTCAGCGGCTTGCCGTGGAGGCCGGTGACGTCGAGGCGATGAGCGTCCTCGGTGCCATGCTGCTGCGCCGTGGCGATCTCGACGGAGCCGAGCCTCATCTGCGTGCCGCCACCGCCGCCGGCGACCGTGCCGCCGCCAACAACCTCGGTGTCCTGCTGCATCAGCGCGGCTATGCCGAGGAGGCCGCCGGATGGTGGCGGATCGCGGCCGTCGCCGGTTCCGCGGCCGCGGCGCATGCGCTGGGCCGTCACCACCGTGAGCGCGGGGACGAGCCCGCCGCCGAGTACTGGCTGCGGCAGTCCGCCGAGCAGGGGCACGCGCTCGGTGCGTACGCGCTCGCCGACCTGCTGGAGCACCGGGGGGTGGCCGGCGCCGAGCAGTGGATGCGGGCCGCGGCCGAGCGGGGGCATCGCGAGGCGGCGTACCGGCTGGCTCGCGCGCTCGATCGCAAGGCCGGGGTGGAGGGGGACGGCGGGGCTGACAACGGTGTCGCGTCCGTCTTTCTGGAGGAGGCCGAGCAGTGGTACCGGCAGGCCGCCGCGCGTGGACACCGGCGGGCCGCGCTGCAGCTCGGGGCGATCCTGGAGAAGCGGGGCGAGCTCAAGGAGGCCGGGCGCTGGTATCTGACCTCCGCCAAGGACGGGGAGGCGCGGGCCGCCTGTGCGCTCGGGTTCCTGCTGCGTGACGCGGGGGACACCGAGAGTGCCGCTGTGTGGTGGCTGCGGGCCGCGCAGGACGGTGACGGCAACGCGGCGAACGCGCTGGGCGCGCTGCACGCCGAGCGCGGGGAGACGCAGACCGCCGAGCGGTGGTACCGGGCGGCCATGGACGCCGGGGACGACAACGGGGCGTACAACCTGGGGCTGCTCTGCGCCGAGCAGGGGCGGACCGCGCAGGCCGAGCAGTGGTACCGGCGGGCCGCGTACGCCGGGCACCGGGAGGCGGCGAACGCGCTGGCGATCCTGCTGCTGCAGGTGGGCGACACGACCGGGGCCGAGCCGTGGTTCTCCAAGGCGGCCGAGGCGGGGAGCGTGGACGCCGCGTTCAACCTGGGGATTCTGTATGCCGGGCGGGGCACCGAGGACGACGCCGTGGTCGCGCTGCGGTGGTACGAGCGGGCGGCTGCCGCCGGGCACACGGAGGCGGCACTGCAGGTCGGGATGGCGCGGCTGCGGGACGGGAACGAGCAGGAGGCCGAGCGGCATCTGCGGTGCGCGGCGGGCGGCGGGAGCGCGGAGGCGGCGTACCGGCTGGCCACCGTGCTGGACGCGCGGCGGCCGGCGGCGTCCGCGCATGAGCTCGGGGAGTCGGTGCACGAGAAGACCGAGTGCGAGGAGTGGTACGAGCGGGCGGCTTCTCAGGGGCATCGGCGGGCGCAGGTGCGGGTCGGGATGCTGGCCGCGGCGCGCGGTGACGTCGTGGAGGCGGCGCGGTGGTACCAGGAGGCTGCCGAGGCCGGCTCGCGGAACGGGGCGTTCAATCTGGGGTTGCTGCTGGCTCGGGAGGGGAGTGAGCCGGAGGCGGCGGTGTGGTGGACGCGGGCCGCTGACGCGGGGCATGGGCGGGCGGCACTTCGGCTTGCCCTCGTCTACGCGCGTCGGGGGGAGCTGGCGGAGGGGCAGCGGTGGGCCGACCGGGCGGTGACGCTGGGGCCGGAGGAGGTCACCGAGCGGGCGGCGCGGTTGCGGGATGCATTGCGGGAGGAGCTGTCGGCGTGACGCTGCGCTGAGCTTGGGCGGCTTCTCTGCCCACCCGCCCACCCGACTCGGTCGGCCAAGAGGTTGTCGTCCCACGGGGCTCCGCCCCGTACCCCGGCGGGGGCTGCGCCCCCTGCGCCCCCTGCCTGGCTCGGTTGGCTGTGAGGTCACTGTTTTCCCTGGGCTGTGCCCGGTCCTGGTGGGGGCTGGGGCGCTGGCCGCCTGGCTCAGTCGGCCGAGAGGTTGTCGTTCCCTGGGGCTTCGCCCCGACCCGGGCGGGGGTTGGGCCCCCTGCACCCCTGTGTGTCTGGCTCGGTTGGCTGGGAGGGCACACCGTTGCCCTGGCTGTGCCGTGGGCCCTGGTGGGGGCTGCACCGCTGGCCGCCCGACTCGGTCGGCCAAGAGAGGCCACCGTCTCCTGGGGCTTCGCCCCGGACCCGGGCGGGGGCTGCGCCCCCTGCACCCCTGCGTGCCTGGCTCGGTTGGCTGACAGGTTGCTGTTCACCTGGGGGCTTCGCCCCAGGCTCCGGCCTGCGGGGCAGGAGCTCCGCAGGCTCAGACAAGCAATTTGCCTCCCTCCGCGTCCTTGACGTAATGTTGCGTTCACCGACGCGGGGTGGAGCAGCTCGGTAGCTCGCTGGGCTCATAACCCAGAGGTCGCAGGTTCAAATCCTGTCCCCGCTACTGAAGGCCGAAGGGCCCGGATCCTAGGATCCGGGCCCTTCGGCGTTTGTCGTGGCGTCCGACGGAGAAGGAGCGTGGGCTTCAGGACGATGCGCAGTTCGGGCAGGTGCCGCGGTAGGTCACCTCTACGTCCGAGACCGTGAAGCCGAAGCGTTCCGAGTCGGGGAGGTCGGCCAGCGGGTTGCCCGTCGGGTGGACGTCGCGGATCGCGCCGCACCGGGCGCAGACCAGGTGGTGGTGCGGCTGGTGTGCGTTCGGGTCGTACCGCTTGGCGCGCTTGTCCGTGGAGACCTCGAGCACCTCGCCGAGGGTCACCAGCTCACCCAGCGTGTTGTAGACGGTCGCCCGGGAGATCTCCGGCAGCTTCGCGACGGCACGCGCGTGCACCTCGTCGGCCGTCAGGTGGACGTGTTCGCCGTCGAGAACCTCGGCCACGACGCGCCGCTGCGCGGTCATCCGCCATCCGCGTCCGCGCAGCCGTTCCAGAAGGTCGCTCATGAGGACCAGCCTAACAGCAAGGGGACCCAAGTCCCGAACAGGTGTGAGTTTGGAGGCTTGCTCGATTTAGATATTGTCTATTGTAGGATCTAGGCTGGCTTTAGCCAAGAGATAGAAAAGTTAGTCATGCGCAGGAGGCTCACGTGACGCAGGGACCGCTTACGACGGAGGCCGGTGCTCCGGTCGCCGACAACCAGAACAGCGAGACCGCGGGCGTCGGCGGCCCCGTCCTCGTCCAGGACCAGCTGCTCCTGGAGAAGCTGGCCCATTTCAACCGTGAGCGCATCCCGGAGCGGGTGGTGCACGCCCGGGGCGCGGGTGCGTACGGCACCTTCACGGTGACCGCCGATGTCACGCCCTACACGCGCGCCGCGTTCCTCTCCGAGGTCGGCAAGCAGACCGAGGTCTTCCTGCGCTTCTCGACCGTGGCCGGCAATCTCGGTGCCGCGGACGCGGTGCGCGATCCGCGTGGCTGGGCGCTGAAGTTCTACACCGAAGAGGGCAACTACGACCTCGTCGGCAACAACACCCCGGTGTTCTTCATCAAGGACGCCATCAAGTTCCCGGACTTCATCCACACCCAGAAGCGCGACCCGTACACGGGATCGCAGGAGGCCGACAACGTGTGGGACTTCTGGGGGCTGTCCCCCGAGTCCACGCACCAGGTGACCTGGCTGTTCGGCGACCGCGGCATCCCGGCGTCGTACCGCCACATGAACGGCTACGGCTCGCACACCTTCCAGTGGAACAACGAGGCCGGCGAGGCCTTCTGGGTCAAGTACCACTTCAAGACCGACCAGGGGATCAAGAACCTCACCCAGGCCGAGGCCAACCGGATCGCCGGTGAGGACCCGGACTCGCACCAGCGCGATCTGCGCGAGGCCATCGAGCGCGGCGACTTCCCGACCTGGACCGTGCAGGTGCAGATCATGCCGGCGGCGGACGCGGCGACGCATCGCTTCAACCCGTTCGACCTCACCAAGGTGTGGCCGCACGCGGACTACCCGCCGATCGAGATCGGCAAGCTGGAGCTCAACCGCAACCCGGAGAACATCTTCGCCGAGGTCGAGCAGAGCATCTTCTCGCCCGCGCACTTCGTGCCCGGCATCGGTCCCTCGCCCGACAAGATGCTCCAGGGCCGTCTGTTCGCCTACGGCGACGCCCACCGCTACCGCGTCGGCATCAACGCCGACCACCTGCCGGTGAACCGCCCGCACGCCACCGAGGCGCGCACCAACTCCCGTGACGGCTTCCTGTACGACGGCCGCCACGGCGGTGCGAAGAACTACGAGCCCAACAGCTTCGGCGGGCCGTTCCAGACGGACCGTCCGCTGTGGCAGTCCACCGCGGTGACCGGCGGGACCGGCAACCACGCGGCCCCCGTGCACGCCGAGGACGACGACTTCGTCCAGGCGGGCAACCTCTACCGTCTGATGTCCGAGGACGAGAAGGACCGGCTCATCGAGAACCTGGCGGGCTTCATCGCCAAGGTCTCGCGCGACGACATCGCCGAGCGCGCGGTCGGCAACTTCCGTCAGGCGGACGGTGACTTCGGCAAGCGGCTGGAAGCCGCGGTCCAGGCCCTGCGCGGCTGACACACAGCAGTACCGCGTCGCTTGCCGTGGCGGGCGGGCCGGATCCCCGGAAGGCCGGGGTCCGGCCCGTTTCGCGTGTTCAGAGTGCTGGTGCGGGCTCCCGGGCGGGTGCCCAGCAGCGGATGATGTCGCGGACCGAGACTATTCCGGCGGGCTCGCCGTGGTCGAGGACGATGAGGTGCCGGAAGCCGCCGTGCGCCATGGCCCGGGCCGCCTCCTCCAGCGTCCAGTTGGGCGTCGCGAACACGACGTTGTTGGTGGTGTGGGCGTGAGTGCGTTCCGTGTCCGGGTTCTGGCCCAGGCCGACGGAGTTGAGGATGTCGCGTTCGGTGAGGATGCCGATGCCGCCCTCGTCGGGGTCGAGCACGATGGCGGCGCCCACACGGCGGGCGGACATCAGGGCGGCGGCTTGTCGGAGGGTGTGTGCCGGGCCGATGGTCAGGACCACCGTGCTCATGGCGTCGCGAACGAGCATGGTCTGGAGCCACCTCCTACGAATCACTGACATAGTTCAGGGATTCACAAGTTCACAAGTGAGGGTGTCTTCAGGGTGGCAGGTAAAGCGGAGGTCAACAAGAGGGCGCGCGCAGCCAGTTGAGGGCGTGCGTGATCACCTCGTGCTGCTCAGTAGCGCTGGTTGAGATACCCCAGCAACTCGTCGTGGAGCAGACCGTTCGACGCGGCCGCGTTGCCGCTGTGCGGGCCGGGGCGGGCATCGAGGCCGGTGAAGGTGCCGCCGGCCTCCGTGACGACGATCGCGTTGGCGGCCATGTCCCACAGGGACAGCTCGGGTTCGGCGCAGATGTCCACCGAACCCTCGGCGACCATCATGTAGGGCCAGAAGTCGCCGTACGCGCGCGTGCGCCAGACCTCGCGGGTCAGGTCGAGGAAGCCGTTCAGCCGGCCCCGCTCCTCCCAGCCGCTGAGCGAGGAGTACGCGAACGAGGCGTCCGAGAGCTTGGAGACGCGCGAGACATGGATGCGGGTCGCCGAGGACAGGCTGCGGCCGGTGAAGGCGCCGTGGCCCTTCGCGGCCCACCAGCGGCGGCCGAGGGCGGGGGCGGAGACGACGCCGACGACGGGCTGGAAGCCGCCCTCGCCCGCCTCCGTCAGGGAGATCAGGGTGGCCCAGACGGGGACGCCGCGGACATAGTTCTTGGTGCCGTCGATCGGGTCGATCACCCAGCGGCGGGGGCCCGTGCCCTCGATGCCGTACTCCTCGCCCAGGACCGCGTCCCGGGGGCGGGCGCGCTGGAGCTGCCCGCGGATGAGTTCCTCCGCGGCCTTGTCCGCCTCGCTCACCGGGGTCATGTCCGGCTTGGTCTCGACCTTGAGGTCGAGCGCCTTGAAGCGGTCCATGGTGGCGGCGTCGGCCGCGTCCGCGAGGACATGGGCGAGGCGGAGGTCGTCGAGGTAGTCCGGCATGGGACGAACGGTATCCGCCGTGGTCGCCGCACGGCTACACGGGGCCGTTCGGCAGGACGCCCCGATCGCCCGCGTGCAGTGGCCGAAGGGCGCCCCCCGGTGCCCTCGCGAACCCTTGACAGTGCATCCATGCGCGTCAAATCTGGGCGCAGAGCCGCTCGCCCCAGGGAGGCGATGATGCCTGCAGCGCGGGAATCCCTACTGGACGCCGCGTACACGGCGCTTGCGCGTCGGCCGTGGTCCGCCGTGCGGATGGTGGACGTGGCCGCGGCGGCCGGGGTCTCCCGGCAGACGCTGTACAACGAGTTCGGGAGCAAGGAGGGGCTGGCCAGGGCGCTGGTGCGCCGGGAGGCCGACGGATATCTCGCGGGGGTGGAGCGCGCCCTCGCCAGTTACTCCGAACCCCGGGACCGGCTGACCGCCACCGCCGAGTGGACCGCCTCCGCCGCCCGTGAGAATGCCCTCGTACGCGCCATGCTCACCGGTTGCTGGAGCGAGCGCCTGCCCGCGCCGACCCTCTCCGCCGTGCCCTCCTCCTCGGCCGTACCGGCACAGCGCCGGGCGGACGGCCCGCTGCCGTCGCCGGGGGACTTCGTGCAGATCGTGCGGGACCGGGCGGTGGCGGTGCTCGCCGGGCCCGGTGGTGCGCGGGGCGACGGCGGCGAGCTCGTCCGGTCCTGTGAACTCGTCGTACGCCTTGCCCTGTCCTTCGTGGCCGCGCCGCCGGGGGAGGGCGGGATCGCCGAGCTGGTGCGGGGCGCCCTCCACCGGCAGTTGGCGTGACCCTTCTCCGCCGTCCTCCGAACCCGCCCTGTGGGCAAGGGGGTTCCGGCTTGAGTGGCGCGCCGTCTAGCGGGCCGAGCCCGACAGCTGCAGGCCGATCACGCCGATGATGACGAGGCTGATCGAGACGATCTTCAGTGTCGAGACCAGGTCGCCGAGGAAGACCATGCCGTAGATCGCGGTGCCCGCCGCGCCGATGCCCGTCCACACCGCGTAGGCGGGGCCCACGTCCAGCTTCCTCAGGGAGAGGGTCAGCAGGCCGAAGCTGCCGAGGGCGAAGATGCAGAACGCGATCGTGGGCCACAGGCGGGTGAAGCCGTGGGAGAGCTTGAGGGAGACGGCGAAACCGGTCTCCAGCATTCCGGCCACGATGACCAGCAGCCACGCCATGTGCTGTCCTCCCGTACGTCCGGCTCGGTGCGATTATGCACTTGCCGGACTCGCGTAAAGGCAAACAACCCGGTGGTCAGTCGCCGTCCTTGCGCTCCCGCGTCGCCAGCAGCCGGCGCAGCGAATACAGCCGCGCCGGGTCCGCGTGACCCTCGGCCACCCACTGGTCCAGCGCGCAGTCCGGCTCGTCGTGACTGCACGCGCGCGGGCAGCCCTCGGTGCCCGGCTCCAGCTCCGGGAAGGCGTGGATGACCCGGGACGGGTCGATGTGCGCGAGGCCGAAGGACCGTACGCCCGGGGTGTCGACGACCCAGCCGTCCGCGCCGGTGAGCGGCAGCGCGAGCGCCGAGGTGGTGGTGTGGCGGCCGCGGCCCGTCACCGCGTTCACCTGGCCCGTCGTACGCCGGCGGTCCTTTGGGACGAGGGCGTTGACCAGGGTCGTCTTGCCCACGCCCGAGTGGCCCACGAACGCCGTGATCTTGCCGTCGAGGTGCTCGCGGACGCGGTCGGCCGCGTCGCCGTTCTCCAACTCCTCGCGGCTGGTGACGACGTAGGGGATGTCCAGGTCGCCGTAGAGCTCCAGCAGTTTGTCGGGCGGGGCCAGGTCCGATTTGGTCAGCACCAGCAGGGGGTCGAGGCCGCCGTCGTAGGCCGCGACCAGACAGCGGTCGATCAGACGGGGGCGCGGCTCCGGGTCGGCCAGGGCCGTGACGATGGCCAGCTGGTCGGCGTTGGCGACGACCACGCGCTCGTACGGGTCGTCGTCGTCGGCGGTCCGGCGCAGCAGCGAGGTGCGCTTCTCGATGCGGACGATACGGGCGAGGGTGTCCTTCTTCCCGGACAGATCGCCGACGAGGGCCACCCGGTCGCCGACCACCGCCGCCTTGCGGCCCAGTTCACGGGCCTTCATCGCCATGATTGCCGTGTCGTCGACGAGGCAGGTCAGACGGCCCCGGTCCACGGTGAGGACCATGCCCTCGGCCGCGTCCTCGTGTTTCGGGCGGATGTTCGTGCGAGGCCGGTTGCCCTTGCGGTTCGGGCGGCTGCGGATGTCGTCCTCGTCGGTGTGCTTGCCGTAGCGGCGCATGGCGGTGAGTCCCCTACGCCCTGTCGCTCCCGAGCATCCCTGCCCACATCTCGGGGAAGTCCGGCAGCGTCTTCGCCGTGGTCGCCACGTTCTCGATCTGTACGTCCTCGACGGCCAGGCCGATGATCGCGCCGGCGGTCGCCATGCGGTGGTCCTCGTAGGTGTGGAAGACACCGCCGTGCAGCCGGCGCGGGCGGATGTGCAGGCCGTCGGCCGTCTCGGTGACGTCTCCGCCGAGCTCGTTGATCTCCTTGGTGAGCGCGGCCAGCCGGTCCGTCTCGTGCAGGCGCAGATGGGCCACGCCCCGCAGGGTGGAGGGGGAGTCCGCGAGGGCGGCGACCGCCGCGATGCCCGGGGTCAGCTCGCCCACGTCGCTCAGGTCGACATCGATGCCGTGGATGGCACCCGAACCGGTGAACTCCAGCCCGTACTCGGTGAGTTCGCAGGAACCGCCCATCTCGGTGAAGATCTCGCGCAGCCGGTCACCCGGCTGGGTCGTCCGGGACGGCCAGTCCGGGACGAGGACCTTGCCGCCGGTGACCAGGGCCGCCGCCAGGAACGGCTGGGCGTTGGACAGGTCCGGCTCGATGGTCAGGTCGCGGCCGAGCAGGGCACCCGGGGTGACCCGCCACACGTTCGGCTCGCCGCCCGACTCCGGGGTGTCCACCTGGGCACCGACCGCGCGCAGCATGTCCACCGTCATCCGGATGTGCGGCATGGAGGGCAGCGAGGCACCGATGTGACGGACCTCGACGCCCTGGTTGAAGCGCGGGCCGGACAGCAGCAGCGCGGACACGAACTGCGACGAGGACGAGGCGTCGATCGACACCGGGCCGCCGTCCAGCGCACCCCCGCCGTGCACGGTCAGCGGCAGCGCGCCCCGGCCGTCGTCGTCGATCCGGGCACCGAGCGCGCGCAGCGCGTCGATCACACCGTTCAGGGGGCGCTCGTACGACCGCGGGTCGCCGTCGAAGCGGACGGGGCCGTCGGCCAGCGCGGCGACCGGCGGCAGGAAGCGCATGACCGTGCCGGCGTTGCCGACGTCGACGGTGGCCGGGCCGTGCAGTCCCGTGGGGAGCACGCGCCAGGCCTCGCCCGAGCCGTCGGGGCCCACGCCTTCCTCGATGCCGACGCCCATGGCACGCAGGGCACCGGCCATCAGCAGCGTGTCGCGGGACCGCAGGGGGCGGCGCAGCCAGCCCGGCTCGGAGGCGAGGGCGGCGAGCACCAGGGCGCGGTTGGTGACGGACTTGGACCCGGGCACGTGGACCGTCGCGTCGACGGCTCCGCTCGCGTGCGGGGCGGGCCAGAGGGCGGTGTGCGCGGGGTTCGGGGCCATAGGGCCACTTTATAAGGAGGCCGTGGTTCGGGTGCGGCGCCGTTGCGGCTGGTGGCGCCCGCGCGGCGGGCCGTGAACCGGCCCGGCCCCGCGCCCCGGTGCGGTTCGGGGCGCCTTCTCACCCCTCCGGCGGTCGGCCGTCGTCCCTCCGGCGGTCGGCTGTCATCCCTCCAGCAGCCAGCTGCCCCCGCCGATCAGCGAGCACAGTGACACCGCGTGGAACAGGAACAGCCACAGGCCCGCGGGGACGTGCGTCAGGCGGGACAACTGGTCCGCGTCCGAGTCGCCCGCCCCACCGCGTGAACGCTTGGCCTGGAGTTCGAAGGCCGGGCGCACGCCGCCGAACAGCAGGAACCACACCACCGCATACGCGAACGCCGCCTGCACCTGGGGGCCGGCCAGCCAGGACACCAGCAGGAACGCGGCGCCCGTGACGATCACCGTCAGCGCCCCGTAGGCGTTCCGGATCATGACCAGCATGGCCACGAGCAGGGCCGTCGCCGCCCACAGCAGCAGCGTGATGTGCCCGGCGGCCAGCAGCGCGGCGCCGCCGAGGCCCAGCAGCGGGGGAGCGGTGTAGCCGGCCGCCGCGGTGAGGATCATGCCCGGCCCGGTCGGCTTGCCCCGGCTCACGGTCAGGCCGCTGGTGTCGGAGTGCAGGCGTATGCCCGTCAGCTGCCGGCCGGTGAGCAGCGCCACCAGACCGTGGCCGCCCTCGTGCGCGATCGTGATCGCGTTGCGCGAGACGCGCCACGCGGTGTGCGGGACGACCGCGGCGAGCGCGGCGACCAGGGTGGCGATCACCACCCACAGATCGGGGTCGGGCTGGGTGCCGACGAGACGGTCCCAGAGGTCGGGCAGCGCGGTGGCGGCGGTGCTGTCCATGTGTGCTGTTGCTCCCTCTGGTCGTTCGGAGTGTCGCAGTGTGGCACGTCTGCGCGGACGGTATCTGAGACGCCGGCCTGGCGGCGATCGTTCCCGGCGGTGAACGCGCAGGTCACAGCGTTAGAGCCCCGGAGTGGTCCGGGGCTCTTGCGTTACCCGTGCTTGCCGGTCGGACGGCTCGCCCGTGGTGGTCAGCGGTGCGTGAGCAGCAGACGCCACGCGTCCGGGCCGCGCTGGAGGTACTCCACCGCGAACGCGCCCGGGTGACGGTCCTCGATCTGGCCCAGCAGGGGCAGCGGGTCGTGCGGCGCGACCAGGATCATCGCCTGCCCGGAGGGCACCGCGGCGATCGCGCCGAACACCGTGGCATGCCGCAGCGAGTGCGGGACGTCGCGCACGTCCAGCTCGGGCACGTCCGTCTCGTCCGAGCCACCGCAGCCACAGGTGCCACCGCAGCCACCGCCGGACGTGGCCGCCTCGCCGGCCTCACCGTGCTCGTGACCGTGGCCGTGCTCGTGGCCGTGCTCATGACCGTGGCCGAGGATGTCGTGCATGCCCGCCAGGAGTCCGGCGAGGGAGATGTCCGGGGAACCGGCCAGCAGCGGCAGGATCAGGGTGTTCTCCTTCTCCAGGTGCTCCTCGAACAGCACCTGGAGCGCCCGGCCGTCGGTCGCCGCCCGCACGGCCGAACCGGCGGTGCGCAGCGCCTCGACGAGCGCGGTGAGCCTGCGGTGCTCGGCGAGCATGCCGTCGATCAGGAGGCGCGCGGCGGGCAGGTCGTGGGCCACGGGGTAGAGGGTCTCCTCCTCGGCGGCCGCGTGCGGGATCAGGTCGCGGTCGCAGAAGGCGACCAGTTCCGCACGGACCCGGTCGGCCGCCGCCGGGTCGCGCTCCGCGGCCGCGATCAGCATCGCGACCCGTCCGGCCAGGTCACCCGCCAGCTGCGTGTGATGCGCCTCGACGGCTTCGGCGGCCGCCGCGTCCTGGGGGTCCGATGCGATGGTCAGGGTGCTCATGAGGGTCGTCCTTCCAACGGCCGGCAGCCCGTCCCCGTTCGGTCCGGGCCGATACTGCAATATAGTACGGACATGACCGTGGAAAATAACGGACCGCTTCCCGGCAGCGGAACGAACCGCGTACCGCTGTCCCGGCAGCGCCGCGGTGTCCTGCAGTACCTGCGCGGCCAGGCCGCCCCCGTCACCGCGAGCGCGCTCGCCAAGGTGTGCGCGCTGCACGTCAACACCGTCCGCGAGCACCTGGACGCCCTGGTGGACGCCGGCCTCGCCACCCGCGAGGCGTCCAGCCCCTCCGGACGCGGCCGCCCCGCCTTCCGCTACCGGGCCCGCCCGCCGCAGGAGTCGCCCGCACGCGAATACGCCGGGCTCGCCGCCGTCCTCGCCGCGCAGATCGCCCGCTCCAGCGCCGACCCGCGCAGGGACGCCCTCGCCGCCGGCGAGCAGTGGGGGCTCCTCCTCACCGCCCGGCAGACGCCGACGGCGGATCCCAAGGAGGCGCGGACCCGGCTGCTGGACCTCCTGGAGGAGATCGGCTTCGCCCCGGAAGCGGACGCGGACGCACGCCGAGTCCGGCTGCGGCGCTGTCCGTTCGTGGAGACGGCGCGTGAACACCCCGGTGTCATCTGCGGTGTTCACGAGGGACTGGTCCGGGCCGGGCTCGCCGCGCTGGGCGGGGCGCCGCAGGAGGTCGAACTGCTGCCGTTCGCCGAACCGGACGCGTGCCGACTGCACTTGGGCCTGACCGAGCGAGCCGACGACGAGGACGGTGCCGGGCACCCGACCGCGGCCGGCACACCCGGGGTGAACCGGTGACCCCGCCGTCCGGCTCCGCCTCCGGCAGCAGCGCCGCCCGGCGCGCGGGCGCCCGCCGCGCACCCCTGCTGCTCGCCGCCGGTCTCTGCCTCCTCGCCGGTCTCGACGCCGCCCTCGGCCTGCTCGGCCTGCCGGCCCCGGTCACCACCGACCGGCTCCCGCAGGTGCACGGCGTGCTGATGGTGCTCGGCTTCGCCGGCACGCTGGTCGCTCTGGAGCGCGCCGTCGCCCTGGGTCGCCCGTGGGCCTATCTGGCCCCCGGCTGCCTCGGCGCCGGGGGCCTGCTGCTGCTCAGTCCGGTCGACCTGGTCGTACCCCGGCTGCTGCTCGTCGCCGGATGCGCGACCCTGGTCGCCCTGTACGTGCGCTTCTGGCGCCGGCAGCCGAGCGCCGCCCTGCTCGCCCAGGCCGCGGGCGCCGTGCCGGCACTGGGTGCGGCGCTGCTGTGGCTGGGCGGGATCGACGTACCGGGCATGCTGCCCTGGCTGGTGGCCTTCCTCGTGCTGACCATCGCGGGGGAGCGGCTGGAACTCGCCCGGGTGGCCGTCCTGGCGCCCTCGGCGGAACAGACGTTCCTGTGCGGCGTCGGCGCGGTCACCGCGGGCGTGGTCGCCACCCTGCTGTGGCCCGCGATAGGCACCGTACTGCTCGGCGCCGCGCTGCTCTCCCTGGTCGCCTGGCTCGTCGTGCACGACGTCGCCCGCCGGCTGCTGCGCTCCACCGGCCTGCCCCGCTTCACTGCGGCGTGCCTGCTCGCCGGGTATGCCTGGCTGGGCCTGGCCGGCATCCTGTGGCTGCTGGGCGGGCCGATCACCGAGGGGACGCGGTACGACGCGGTGGTGCACTGCGTGTTCCTGGGCTTCGTGATGTCGATGATCATGGCGCACGCCCCGGTGATCCTGCCCGCCGTCCTGCGCCGTCCCCTGCCCTACCACCCGGCGCTGGCGGTGGCGGCCTGGCTGCTGCATCTGTCGCTGGCGCTGCGCGTGCTGGTCGGTGACCTGCGGGACGTCCGAGGCGCGTGGCAGCTCGGCGGGGTGCTCAACATCGTCGCCGTCCTGCTGTTCGTCGTATCGGCGGCCACGGCCTCCGTCATCGCCACGCGGCGCGCGTCGGCGACGGCGACGGCAACGGCAAAGGCCTCCGCCGCCTCGGCAGCCGCCTCCACCTCCGCGTCCGCACCCTCCGATCCGAGGACAGCCCGGTGACCACGAACCTGTCTCCCTCCACGGCGAGCGGATCCGCCCCGAAGCCCCCGGGCCGCTCCCCGCGCACCCGCTGGCACCTCGGCGTGAACGCGATCGTGGTCGTCTGGCTCGCCCTCTTCGCCGCGGTCGGGTCCGGCCACCACTTCCTGCCGCACGCCTTCTGGCTGCTCGTCCATGTGCTGCTGCTCGGGGCGGTCACCAACGCGATCGTCATCTGGTCGGGCCACTTCGCCGCCTCCGTCCTGCGGCTGCCCGAGGCGAACCGGGGCGCCCCCGCCGCACTGCGCCTGGTCTGCCTGAACGCCGGTGCGGTCGGCGTGATCGGCGGCATGCTCTTCGACCGGTGGTACGTCGTCCTGGCCGGTGGATGCCTGGTCGCGGCCGCGGTCACGGCGCACGCCGTTTGGCTGGTACGACTGCTGCGGCGGGCGTTGCCCGGCCGGTTCTCCATGACCGTGCGCTACTACGTGGCCGCCTCCGCCCTGCTGCCCGTGGGCGCCGCGCTCGGCGTCGTCATGGCGCGCGGTGATCTCGCCGGTGATCTGCCCGAACGGCTGCGTGTCGCCCACGAGACGATCAACCTGCTCGGCTGGGTCGGCCTCACCGTCGCCGGAACGCTCATCACCCTGTGGCCGACGATGCTGCGCACGCGGGTGGCGGACGGCGCGGAACGAGCGGGCCGCGCCGCCCTTCCCGTCCTGCTCGCCGGACTCGGCGCCGCCGTCGCCGGCACCCTGCTCGGCCCGCCGCCGCTGGCCGCCCCCGGCGTGGTCGGCCATGCCGCCGGGCTGGTCGTCGCGGGCCGGCCCTGGCTGCGTGAGGCCCGGGCGAAGGCACCGCGTTCCTTCGCCGCGTGGTCGGTGGCCGCGGGCTGCGGATGGCTCGCCGGCTCGCTGATCGTCCTGTCCGGCATCCTCGTCTCCACGACCTCCTGGATCACGGTGGGGGAGCGCGTGTCACTGCTGACCGCGCCGCTCGCCGCCGGCTGGATCGCCCAAGTCCTGCTCGGCGCGCTGAGTTTCCTCGTCCCCGTGGTCCTGGGCGGCGGCCCCGCTGCCGTACGCGCCGCCACCGTGAGCCTCGAACGGGCCTGGCCGGCCCGGCTGGCCGTCACCAATGCCGCCCTGTTGCTGTGCGTGCTGCCGGTGCCGTCGATGGTGCGGGTGGCGTGCTCGGTGCTGCTGCTGGTGATGCTGCTGTTCTTCCTGGTGCTGCTCGTGCTGACGGTCGTACAGGGGATGCGCAACCGCCGCGGGGCGGCGCAGGGAGATCCGCCTCCGGCTCCGGCCGAGGTCCCGGCGCGACCGCACCGGGTGCTCGGTGGCGTTGCCCTCGGGCTCGCGGTCGTGATGCTGGCCGTCGCGGGCGGCGGGGCGGCCGACGTGCGGTCGCTGCCGATCCTGGAGCGGTCCGCCGCCACGAGCGCCGACGGGGGCGCGGTGACGCCGACCGGCCGTACCACCACGGTGGCGGTGACGATCCGCAACATGCGCTTCTCGCCGGCCTCCGTCGACGTGCCCGCCGGAAACCGCCTGGTGATCAACCTGCACAACACCGGTACCGACACCCACGACCTGGTGCTGGAGACCGGCGCCCGCACCGACCGGCTCAGTCCGGGACAGAAGGGCACGCTGGACGCGGGAGTCGTCGGCCGCGACCTCGAGGGCTGGTGCTCCATGGTCGGCCACCGGCAGATGGGGATGGTCTTCGCCGTGAACGTCACCGGGGCCGGTGCGGACTCCGCCGCGGACAGCGGCGGGACCACCCACGACCACAGCGGCGCAGGCACGTCCGAGGCCACGAAGGACACCGCCGCGGAGGCGTTCGACCCGATGGCCGAACCGGCCGCCGGCTTCACCGCCCGCGACGCCCAGCTCCCGCCCGCCACCGGCGGCCCCGGCCACCAGGTGCACAGGAGGACGATCACCGTGAAGGAGGTGACGAGGGAAGTCGCCCCCGGCGTACGGCAGAAGCTGTGGACCTTCGACGGCACGGCCCCCGGGCCCGTGCTGCGCGGACGCATCGGCGACACCTTCGAGATCACCCTCGTCAACGACGGATCGATCGGCCACTCGGTCGACTTCCACGCCGGATCGCTCGCGCCGAACGGGCCGATGCGCACCATCAAGCCCGGCGAATCCCTGACGTACCGGTTCACGGCCACCCGCAGCGGCATCTGGATGTACCACTGCTCGACCATGCCGATGTCCCTGCACATCGCCAACGGCATGTTCGGCGCGGTGATCATCGACCCGCCCGGCCTGCCCACGGTGGACCGTGAATACGTACTGGTCCAGTCGGAGTTCTACCTCGGCAGGCAGGGTGGTACGGCCGACGCCGCCAAGGTGAACGCCAAGGACTACGACATGGTCGCCTTCAACGGCTATGCCAACCAGTACGATCACGACCCACTGACCGCCGGGGCCGGTGAGCGCGTACGGATCTGGGTGCTGGCGGCCGGGCCGAACGAGTCCAGCGCGTTCCATGTCGTGGGCGGCCAGTTCGACACGGTGTTCCGTGAGGGTGCGTACGACTTGAGACGGGGAGGGTCGCAGAGCGGGGGCGCGCAGGTCCTCGACCTTGCCCCCGCCTCGGGTGGATTCGTCGAGCTGTCCTTCCCGGAGGCCGGTGACTATCCGTTCGTCACGCACGTCATGAGCGACGCGGAACGGGGTGCGCACGGCGTCTTCCGGGTCCGGTGAGCGGCGACAATGGCAACAAGCGGTCTGTCGGAGGGGTGTTTGACATGTGCGGACGGTATGCATCCAGTCGTCGGCCCGAAGATCTTGCGGGAATCTTCGAGGTCGAGAAGTGGGAGCCCGAGGAGACCCTGGAGCCGGATTACAACGTGGCTCCGACCAAGGAGGTCTACGCCGTCCTCGACCGCCCCGTGAAGGACGCCGAAGACCCGCGGCCGGTGCGCCAGCTGCGCAGACTCAGGTGGGGACTGGTGCCCTCCTGGGCCAAGACCCCCGAGGGCGGCGCCCGGATGATCAACGCGCGTGCGGAGACCGTGCACGAGAAGCCCGCGTACCGCCGCGCCTTTGCGGCCCGGCGCTGCATCGTCCCCGCCGACGGCTACTACGAGTGGGTCACCGGCAAGCAGGAGCGGGACCTGGAGGCCGAGGGGAAGAAGAAGCGCCCGCGCAAGCAGCCGTACTTCGTGCTGCCCGCCGACGGCTCGGTCTTCGCGATGGCCGGGCTGTACGAGTTCTGGCGCGACAAGACCCTCCCCGACGACCACCCGCAGGCCTGGTGGGTCACCTGTTCCGTGATCACCACGGAGGCGGAGACGACCCCCCTGGCCGTCGCCCCGGCCGAGGGACCGTTCTCGCTCGCCGAGATCCACCCCCGGATGCCGCTGATGCTCACGGAGGACCGCTGGGACGCGTGGCTGGACCCCTCCCGCACGGACCCGGAGAACCTGCGCTCCCTGTTGGAGCCGCCCCCGGCCGGCCTGATGCGCGCGTACCCCGTCTCCACGGCCGTGAGCAACGTCCGCAACAACGGCCCGGAGCTGCTGAAGGAGCTGGAGGGGCCGGAAGAGGGCACACTCTTCTAGCGTGATCGAGATTGTCGAGACCGACGCCGGGACCGCCCGCATCACCTGGCACCGGGCGAAGAAGGCGCGGCTGGTGCTGGCCGCGAGTCATGGGGCGGGCGGCGGCATCGAGGCGCGTGACCTGCAGGCGCTCGCCCGGGTGCTGCCGGAGCACGGTGTGACCGTGGCTCTGGTCGAGCAGCCCTGGCGGGTCGCGGGCAAGAAGCTCGCGCCCGCGCCGAAGACCCTGGACACCGGCTGGCTCGGCATCTGGCCCGCGCTGGCCGGGATGGAGCTGCCGGTGATCTCCGGCGGCCGCAGCGCCGGCGCGCGGGTCGCCTGCCGCACCGCCACGGAGCTGGGCGCGCACGCCGTGCTCGCGCTGAGCTTCCCGCTGCACCCGCCGGGCAAGCCCGAGAAGTCCCGCGCCGACGAACTGCTCGGCGCCGGGGTGCCCACGCTCGTCGTACAGGGCGGAAACGACCCCTTCGGCAAGCCGGACGAGTTCCCCGCGGGGGCGTACGAGCTGGTCGAGGTGCCGTACGGCGATCACGGCTTCGCGGTCCCCAAGCGCGCGGAGATCACCCAGGAGCGGGCACTGGAGATCATCACGGACGGTGTCGTCCGGTGGGCGGCATCACTCGGGTAACGCACGGGAATGCCGGGGCCGGGACAACTGTTGTGGCGGACAGAAGTGCTGGACCGCCGGCACCGTCGTCGTAGGAGAGGAAGCCGCCGCATGGGTTCGACCATCTGCCCGAGCCGCCCTGAGCTGGACTGGACGGTGCTGCACGCGGCCAAGACGCCTCCTATTCGAGCGGCGGCAGGCACGGATCGTGTTCTATCCTCCGAAACGAGTGGGACCGGTTTCGGTCCCGCCCGGGATCTTGAGGAGGTGGGTCCGGTCACTGGGACCGACGCAGGGACCGACAACGGCCAGGCGGAGCTGCCCGAGGGCCAGGGCATGGGCGCGGAGTCGACCGCGGAGCGCAGCGCGCGCTTCGAGCGGGACGCGCTCGAATTCCTCGACCAGATGTACTCGGCCGCGCTGCGCATGACGCGCAACCCCGCCGACGCCGAGGACCTGGTGCAAGAGACGTACGCCAAGGCGTACGCGTCCTTCCACCAGTTCCGCGAGGGCACCAACCTCAAGGCGTGGCTGTACCGGATCCTCACCAACACCTTCATCAACTCGTACCGCAAGAAGCAGCGCGAGCCCCAGCGCAGCGCGGCCGAGGAGATCGAGGACTGGCAGCTCGCCCGTGCCGAGTCGCACATGTCGACCGGTCTGCGCTCGGCCGAGTCGCAGGCGCTCGACCACCTGCCCGACTCGGACGTCAAGGAAGCACTGCAGGCGATCCCCGAGGAATTCCGCATCGCCGTCTATCTCGCGGACGTTGAGGGCTTTGCGTACAAGGAGATCGCGGACATCATGGGGACACCCATCGGTACGGTGATGTCCCGGCTGCACCGGGGCCGCCGTCAACTGCGCGGCATGCTGGAGGACTACGCGCGTGAGCGCGGCCTGGTCCCGGCGGGCGCCGGAGAGTCGAACGAAGCGAAAGGCTCGGGCTCATGAGCTGCGGAGAGCCGCACGAGACGGACTGCAGTGAGGTCCTCGACCATCTCTACGAGTTCCTCGACAGTGAGATGCCGGACGTCGATCGCGACAAGTTCAAGCAGCACTTCCAGGAGTGCTCCCCGTGCCTGGAGAAGTACGGCCTGGAAGAGGCCGTGAAGAAGCTGGTCAAGCGGTGCTGCGGGCATGACGACGTACCGACCGACCTGCGCGCCAAGGTCCTGGGGCGGCTCGACCTGATCCGTTCCGGCCAGACCGTGCCGGAGCACGACGTGACCGCCTCGCCGGTCACCCCCCAGGAGTCCTGACCCCGCGCCCGGACACCGTGTCCTGATCTTGGGGACATCACCCGAATGTGCTAATCCGCGGGTCATCGGCCCGCGGACCCCTGGCCCCCGTCCTAGGCTCCGAAGCCTGGGCACGCACGGTCGGGGGAGGGGTGTCATGGAGGTGGTTCCGGCACGGGCACGCGTGTACGTGGCCTGTGTCGCCCTTCTCGCGCTGTTCTGTCTGCTGTCGCTGCCCGGAATCCGCTCACCCTGGTGGGTGATCGCGCTGCTCGCCGCGCTGTACGCGGCCTGCGAGCACGTCGCGCGGCGCCGGTTCGCGGGCACCTTCTACCCCGTCCTGCTCGCCGGGGCCTTTCTGCTGCCCCCGCCCGCCGCCGCCCTCGTACCGCTGCCGGCCGCCCTGCTCTCCCACGGCGGACAGCCGTCCACCCCGCTCCGGCGCGTATGGCGGGGCGCCCAGCCGGCGCTGGCGGTGTGGGGCGCATCGCGGGTGCACTGGGCGCTGGGCGGGCGCGACGCGGTCGTGGCGTCCCACTTTCCTTATGTGCTCGTGCCCGCCGGGGCGGCCGTGCTGGTCTTCTGCCTGGTGCTGGCCGTGCTCGACGGCGGGATCCTCGCCCTCGTCGAGCGGGTGCCGGCCCGGCGGGCCTGGCGGGGGCTGCTGTCGCGCTCGCTCGCGCCGATCGCGGCGCACGGGCTGGCCGGGCTGATGATGGCGGTGCTGTGGCGCAGCCCGTACGGCCCCGTCGCCGCGCTGCTCGTGCTGCTGCCGATGTGCGTGTCCTGGTGGGTGTTCGCGCAGTACCACCGGGAGCGGGCCGCCCACCAGGCCACCATCCGCGCGCTGGTGCAGGCCGTCGACATCAAGGACGGGTACACCCGCGGTCACAGCGAGCGGGTCGGACACGCCTCCGTGATGATCGCCCGTGAGCTGGGCATGGACGGCGAGCGTGTCGAGGTGCTGCGCTTCGCCGGGATCCTGCACGACGTGGGCAAGCTGGGCGTCCCGACCCGGCTGCTCCGCAAGGACGGGCCGCTCACCCCCGAGGAGCGCCGGGTCATCGAACTGCATCCCGAATACGGGCACGAGGTGGTGCGGGGCATCTCCTTCCTCGGCGAGGCGCGCGCGGCGATCCTGCACCACCACGAGCGGCTGGACGGGAGCGGCTATCCGTACGGGCTGGCCGGCGGGCAGATCCCGGAGTGCGCCCGGGTGGTCGCCGTCGCCGACGCCTTCGACGCCATGACGTCCACGCGGTCCTACCGCAGGGCCCGGCCCGTCGCGACGGCACTGGAGGAGCTGGAGCGGTGCGCGGGGGCCCAGTTCGACCCCAGGATGGTCGCCGCGCTGGCACGCGCGCTGGCCCGGCACGGCTGGCATCCCGCCGTCACCGCCGACGAGACGCGGCACGCGGCGTCCCCGCCCGAACCCGTCCCGAGCCGGCCCGGAGCCGGGCGATGACGCCGCTCCGCCTGATATCCGGCTCCGCCGCCGTCCTCGCCCTCGTCTCCCTGGCCGTCACCCTGTGGACCGGCATCGGCGACCGGGGAGTCGCCCTCTGCTTCGGCCTTCTCATAGCCGTCGGCGAGCTCTCCCTCCCCCAGGCTCTCGGCTCCGGCCGAGCGGAGGGGGCCGAAGTGACCGGCGCGCGCGTGCGGGAGGCCGCGCCCGTCGGTGCCGCCGGAGCGCTGTCCTACGCCCTGCTCGGCGAGGTCGCCGGCCGCCCCGCCCAGCATGGTGCCGCGCAGGTCGTCACCGTCGTCCTGGCAGCCTCCCTGCTCGGCAGCGTGCCGCACATCTGGCAGGGCCGCAGCCCCACCCTCGACCAGCTGGCCCGCCGCGTCCTGACCGTCGGCTTCGCCGCCGTCTGCTTCCAACCCCTCTACAACCAGGGCGTGTTCAGCTCCTGGGGTGGACCGGCCTACGCCCTGCTGGTGCTCGCCCTCCTCGTGCTCACCGCCCTGTGCGACGCGGTCCTGGCGGCCGCGCAGGCGCACGCCCGCACCCGGTGGCCGTTCGGCCTGCTGCTGAGGGACGAGCTGCGGGGGCTGCTCGGCATCGGGTCCGCCGTGTGCGCCACGGGCGCGGTGATGGCGCTGGGGGTCGCCGTCGCGGGACTGTGGGCGCTGCCCGTGTTCTGTCTGCCGCTGCTGCTCACCCAGCTCTCCCTGCGCCGGTACGCGGCCGTACGGGCCACCTACCGGCAGACCATCGCCTCACTCGCCCGGGCCACCGAGGTCGCCGGGTACACCCCCGCCGGGCACGCCCGTCGCGTCGCCGCGCTCAGCGGGGCCGTGGGCCGGGACCTGGGGCTGTCCGGGACCGAGCTGACCGTGCTGGAGTACGCGGCCCTGATGCACGACATCGGCCAGCTCAGCCTGGTCGATCCGGTGCCGGCCGGGGCCACCGCCGGGCTGCCCCCGGAGGAGCAGCGGCGCATAGCGCTCCTCGGCGGGGCCGTCGTACGGCAGACCGGGGTGGACGCGGCGGTCGCCGTGGTCGTGGAGCGGCAGGCCGACCCCTACCGGGAGCAGCCGGTGGCCGCGCGGATCGTACGGGCCGTGAACGCATACGAGGAGATGGCCAGGGAAGCAGCACCCGGTGGGCCGCTCAAGGCCCTGGAGGAGCTGCGGCTGGGCACTGCGGGGGACTATGCGCCCGAGGTCGTGGAGTCGCTCGCCCGGGTGCTCTGGAATCAAAGGTGTGGCGCGATGGGGGTCCCCCCGGGCGTTGAGCTCTGGGGGAGCCTCGGGCAGGGTGGTGGCGGGTGACGGGCGGCACTGTCTGGCCCTGCCTCTTCCTGGGTAACCCATGGGTAATGAGCGCCCCTCCTGCCGTACGTGGTTGGATGCGAGGGAGAGGGTGTCCGGGGGCACAAGCCAGCCCACTGTGCGGAACTGGAACTGGCAGGCGGGAAACGTGAGGATCTTCGGCAAGGGACGGCACCGGCCCTCCGCCTCCTGGCGGCAGGCCACAGATCGCGCGTTCACGCTGATCGGCGACGGCCGGTACGAGGACGCGGGCGAGCTGCTGACGCGCGCCGCCGACCTGGAGCCCTGGCTGTCGGAGTCCTGGTTCAACCTCGCCCTGCTGCACAAGTTCCGGCACGACTGGGAGCAGGCCCGGGCCGCCGGCCTCAGGGCCGTGGCGCTGCTCGACCGGGAGACCGGGGCACCCGACTGGTGGAACGTCGGCATCGCCGCCACCGCCCTGCAGGACTGGCCGCTGGCCCGGCGGGCCTGGCAGGCCTACGGGCTGCGGGTGCCGGGCGGAGCCGCCGTCTCCGGGGAGCCGCTCGGCATGGAGCTGGGCAGCGCGGCCGTACGGCTGTCGCCCGAGGGCGAGGCCGAGGTCGTGTGGGGACGCAGGCTCGATCCGGCGCGGGTCGAGGTACTGTCCATTCCGCTTCCCTCGTCCGGGCGACGCTGGGGCGAGGTCGTACTGCACGACGGGGTGCCCCACGGGGAGCGGACCACGGCCACCGGGCATGCGTTCCCGGTCTTCGACGAGATCGAGCTGTGGGCCCCGTCGCCCGTCCCCACCTGGGTGGTCCTGCTGGAGGCCGCGACCGAGGCCGACCGGGACGCGCTGGAGCAACTGGCCGCCGACGCGGGCTTCGCCGCGGAGGACTGGTCGTCGTCCGTGCGGCTGCTGTGCCGTATGTGCTCGGAGTCGCGCATGCCGTCCGACGAGGGCGACGGCACCCATCTCGACCCGCACGACCACAGCGAACCCGGCCACCCGGGGCCGCTCGGCCACCGCACCGACGGGCAGCTGTGGGTGCCTGAGCGCGAGTGCGGGGTGGCTGCGCCGGCTGCGCTGGTGAGGGGATTGCTGGACGGATGGGTTGCGGACAGTCCGGACTCCAGGGACTGGCGGGATCTCGAAGAGGTTTGCTAGGGGCATTGTCGGCTGCGGATTCGTTGTGGCTGGTCGCGCAGTTCCCCGCGCCCCTTCGGGGGGCGCGTGGCCCGTACCCTGTATCAGCAAGTTCACCCCCTGTTTTTGAGGAAGGCATCGTCGGTCATGGCGCAGCAGGACACCGATCAGCAGCACGCGGGCGTGCTCCCCGTGGACGACGAGGGCTTCGTCATCGACACCGAGGACGCGGAGGAGCGCGAGAACGCCTGGCGTGAGCGTGGCACCTCGCGGCCGATCACGGTCGTCGGGAACCCGGTTCTGCACAAGGAGTGCAAGGACGTCACCGAGTTCGGCGAGGAGCTCGACCAGCTGGTCGCGGACATGTTCACCAGCCAGCGCACCGCCGAGGGCGTGGGCCTGGCCGCCAACCAGATCGGCGTCGACCTGAAGGTCTTCGTGTACGACTGCCAGGACGACGAGGGCGTCCGGCACGTCGGCGTGGTGTGCAACCCGAAGCTGGTCGACCTGCCCGCCGACAAGCGCCGCCTGGACGACAGCAACGAGGGCTGCCTGTCCGTGCCGACCGCCTACGCGCCGCTCGCCCGCCCGGACTACGCCGAGGTGACCGGGCAGGACGAGAAGGGCAACCCGGTCAAGGTCCGCGGCACCGGCTACTTCGCACGGTGTTTGCAGCACGAGACCGACCACCTTTACGGCTACCTGTACATCGACCGTCTGTCGAAGCGCGAGCGCAAGGACGCGCTGCGGCAGATGGCCGAGAACGAGCCGCGCTATCCCGTGGTCGCCAACGGCTGAGGCCCGCGCACACCTCTGTGACGCCTGATCAGGAACGTTCCTGATCAGGCGTCGTTCGTTTATGTCCGGCTTCACACACGTCTGCGCGTCGGACATTCGATCCTTTGTGCGCTTCTAGCAATCCACAATCGGTCACACAAGGGGGGATTCTCGGCACGGTGGGGTAGTGAGTGAAGCAAATCCGTTCCCAGAGCGGTCAGTTGTAGGGCTGAATGGGAAGGGCGGGGATACGCAACGGCGCACGCCCGGCACGGTGAGAGGGGTGTGTGCTTCTGGCGGCTGAGAGGGGTTTGTTCGTGCATGCTTTCCCACACAGCACCACATGGATGCCGACGGCGGTCCCGGTCCCGCCGACGCTGGCTCTGCCGTTGATCGAGTCGGCGTTTCCCCGGCAACTGCATCCGTATTGGCCGCGACTACAGGAGAAGACCCGCCTCTGGCTCCTGGAAAAGCGGCTCATGCCGGCGGACAAGGTGCAGGAATATGCCGATGGCCTGTGCTACACCGATCTCATGGCGGGCTACTACATAGGCGCCCCCGACGACGTGCTGCAGGCCATCGCCGACTACAGCGCGTGGTTCTTCGTCTGGGACGACCGCCATGACCGCGACATCGTCCACGGCCGCACCGACGACTGGCGGCGGCTCAGGTTCTGCTTACACGCGGCCCTCGACTCACCCGGGCCCCACGAGTCCCATCCGGACCCTGTGGTGGCGGGATTCGCGGACAGCGTGCGGCGGTTGTACTCCTTCCTGCCCCGGACCTGGAACGCCCGGTTCGCCCGGCACTTCCACGCGGTGATCGAGGCGTACGACCGGGAGTTCCGCAATCGCGTCAGGGGATACGTCCCCGGGGTGGAGGAGTATCTCGCCCTGCGGCGCCTGACCTTCGCGCACTGGATATGGACGGACCTGCTGGAGCCGAGCGCCGGATGCGAACTCCCGGACGCCGTGCGGAAACACCCGGCATACCGTCGTCCGGCGCTGCTGAGCCAGGAATTCGCCGCCTGGTACAACGACCTCTGCTCGCTTCCGAAGGAAATAGCGGGCGAGGAGGTCCACAATCTCGGAATCAGTCTCATCACCCATGAGGACCTGACTCTGGAAGAGGCAGTCCTCAAACTGCGACGGCGCATCGAGAAATGCGTGGAGGAGTTTCTCGAAGCGGAAATGGTCGGTCTGCGGTTCGCCGACCGGCTCGACGACGGCACCGTGCCCGGAAAGGAACTCGGTGCCGCCGTACGGTCCTGCCTCTGCAATATGCGGAACTGGTTCAGTTCCGTCTACTGGTTCCACCACGAGTCCGGCCGGTACATGGTCGACAGCTGGGACGACAGGTCCACGCCCCCGTACGTCAACAACGAAGCGGCAGGTGAGAAATGACCGTCGAGTCGGTGAAGCCCGCGGCACCCGAGGTGCCCGAGTTGAGTGAGCCGTCCCTCGCGGGGGGTGGCGTCCCGGTCCTCGGCCACGGCTGGCGGCTGGTCCGCGACCCGCTGGCCTTCATGGCCGGGCTGCGCGAGCACGGTGACGTCGTACGACTGAGGCTCGGCCCGAAGACGGTGTACGCCGTCACCACCCCCGCGCTCACCGGCGCCATGGCGCTGAGCCCCGACTACAAGATCGACGGGCCGCTGTGGGAGTCCCTCGAAGGCCTGCTCGGCAAGGAGGGCGTGGCCACCGCGAACGGCACCCGGCACCGGCGCCAACGACGCACGATCCAGCCCGCGTTCAGGCTCGACGCCATACCCGCGTACGGGCCGATCATGGAGGAGGAGGCGCACGGGCTGACCGAGCGCTGGCGGCCCGGCAAGACCGTCGACTGCACCTCCGAGTCCTTCCGGGTCGCCGTGCGGATCGCGGCCCGCTGTCTGCTGCGCGGCGAGTACATGGACGAGCGCGCCGAGCGGCTGTGCGTCGCGCTCGCGACCGTGTTCCGCGGTATGTACCGCCGGATGGTCGTCCCGCTCGGACCGCTCTACCGGCTGCCGCTGCCGCCCAACCGGAAATTCAACCGGGCCCTGGCCGATTTGCATCTGCTCGTCGACGAGATCGTCGCCGAGCGCCGGGCGTCCGGTCAAAAGCCGGACGATTTGCTGACGGCATTGCTGGCGGCGAAGGACGAGAATGACGAGCCCATCGGGGAACAGGAGATCCACGACCAGGTCGTCGCGATACTCACCCCCGGAAGCGAAACCGTCGCCTCCACGATCATGTGGCTGCTCCAGGTGCTCGCCGCACATCCGGAACACGCCGAGAAGGTACGTACCGAGGTCGAATCCGTGACCGGCGGCCGGCCCGTCGGATTCGAGGACGTACGGAAGCTCACGCACACCAACAATGTCGTCGTCGAGGCGATGCGTTTGCGTCCCGCCGTATGGATATTGACGCGGCGCGCGGTGACCGACACCGCGCTCGGCGGCTATCGCATTCCGGCCGGGGCGGACATCGTCTACAGCCCGTACGCCATCCAGCGCGACGGCCGGTCCTACGCGCACAACCTCGACTTCGACCCCGACCGCTGGTTGCCGGAACGCGCCAAGGACGTACCGAAATACGCCATGAGCCCGTTCAGCGTGGGCAATCGCAAATGCCCCAGCGACCACTTCTCCATGGCCCAGCTCACCCTGATCACGGCGGCACTGTCGGCGAAGTACCGCTTCGAACAGGTCGACGGGTCGAACGACGCGACCCGCGTGGGCATCACGCTCCGTCCGCACCGGCTGCTGCTGAAGCCCGTGCCATGGTGAGACGCCCGTTGCCGGTGCGCGCTCACGCGGCCTGCGGGCCCCGGAACGCGCGCCGGTAGGCGTTGGGGGTGGTCCCCAGGGCCCGTACGAACTGATGGCGCAGCGCGGCCGCGGTGCCGAACCCGGTACGCGCGGCGACGGCGTCCACCGTCTCGTCCGTGCCCTCCAGCAACTCCTGTGCCAGCAGCACGCGTTGGCGCAGGATCCAGCGGTAGGGCGTGGTGCCCGTCTCCTGCTGGAAGCGGCGCGCGAAGGTGCGCGGTGCCATGAGGGCGCGGGTGGCCAGCTGCTCGACGGTCACCTCCTCGTCGAGGTGCTGCTCCATCCACACCAGTACCTCGCCGACCGTGTCGCACGAGTCCCGGGGCAGCGGACGTTCGATGTACTGCGCCTGTCCGCCGTCCCGGTGCGGCGGCACCACCATCCGCCGGGCGATCTTGTTGGCAACCTCCGGGCCCTGTTCCTTGCGCACGATGTGCAGACAGGCGTCGATCCCGGCCGCGGTGCCGGCGGAGGTGATCACCGGGTCCTCGTCGACGTACAGGACGTCCGGTTCGACGCGGGTGCGCGGGAAGCGCCGGGCGAGCGCGTCCGCGTGCCGCCAGTGCGCGGCGCAGCGCCGCCCGTCGAGCAGTCCGGCGGCGCCCAGCACGAAGACGCCGGAGCAGACGCTGAGCACGCGGGCGCCCCGGTCCACGGCCCGGCGCAGGGCGTCGAGCAGCTCGGGCGGATAGTCACGCCCGACGTTCGCGTCGGAGGCCGGTACGGCGATCAGATCGGCCTCCTCCAGCCGGTCGAGGCCGTACGGCGTGGAGACGGTGAGCCCGCCGACGTGGGTGCTCAGTGCCGGACCCTCCGCCGACACCACCGCGAAGTCGTACACCGGCAGCCCCTCGTCGCTGCGGTCGAGGCCGAACACCTCGCAGACGACTCCGAGTTCAAAGGGATGCACACCGTCGAGCAGGACGGTGGCCACGTTCCTCAGCATGCGTCCAGTGTGCCTCGGAAGTGGCAGTAATTCGAGGGTGTGCGGCAGTCCTGCCACTGTTTGTAAGGAGTATTCGGCGCGACAGTGGTGACATGACCACAGCGCAGACAGAAGCCCTGATCGGAATGACCGTCGCCCTCGGGATCCTGGTTCTCCTGGTCCTCCCCTCACTGATCGGCATCGTGCGCGACCGGCGCATCGACCGACAGCTCAGGGAGGCCCAGGAGGCCGGGAAGGCAGGACGGGATCAGAAGTCCTCGTCCAGGTCGACGGTGCCCTCCACCGCCACCTGGTACGCCGACGGACGCCGCTCGAAGAAGTTGGTCAGCTCCTGAACCCCCTGGAGCTCCATGAAGGAGAAGGGGTTCTCGGAGCCGTACACCGGAGCGAAGCCGAGGCGGCTCAGCCGCTGGTCGGCGACGCACTCCAGGTACTGCCGCATCGACTCGGTGTTCATGCCCGGGAGGCCGTCACCGCACAGGTCGCGCGCGAACTGCAGCTCGGCCGCGACGGCCTCCCTCAGCATGTCGGTGACCTGCTGCTGAAGCTCGTCGTCGAAGAGGTCCGGCTCCTCCTTGCGGACGGTGTCCACCACCTCGAAGGCGAAGGACATGTGCATCGTCTCGTCGCGGAACACCCAGTTGGTTCCGGTGGCCAGACCGTGCAGCAGACCCCGGCTGCGGAACCAGTAGACGTAGGCGAAGGCGCCGTAGAAGAACAGGCCCTCGATGCACGCGGCGAAGCAGATGAGGTTGAGCAGGAAGCGCCGGCGATCGGCCTTCGTCTCCAGGCGCTCCAGCTTCTCCACCGAGTCCATCCACTTGAAGCAGAACGTGGCCTTCTCGCGGATTGAGGGGATCTTCTCCACGGCCGCGAAGGCCGCGGCGCGGTCCTCCGGGTCGGGGAGATAGGTGTCCAGGAGCGTCAGATAGAACTGGACGTGCACCGCCTCCTCGAAGAGCTGCCGGCTCAGATAGAGCCGCGCCTCGGGGGAGTTGATGTGCTTGTACAGGGTCAGCACCAGGTTGTTGGCCACGATCGAGTCGCCCGTCGCGAAGAACGCGACCAGACGCCCGATCAGATGCTGCTCACCCGGCGTCAGCTTCGCGAGGTCGGCGACGTCCGAGTGGAGGTCGACCTCCTCCACGGTCCAGGTGTTCTTGATCGCGTCCCGGTAGCGCTCGTAGAAGTCGGGGTAGCGCATCGGGCGGAGAGTCAGTTCGAAGCCCGGGGCGAGCAGGTTGGTGTTACGGCTGGACATCACTGGCAGGCCTCGCAGGACTCGGGGTTCTCAAGGGAGCAGGCGACGGCGTCGGGGTCGGCGACCTGCTGGACGGGGATGGACGCCTGCGTCTGCGCCTGGGCGGCGCGGGCGATACGGGTCGCCGGGCGCGAGCGCAGGTAGTACGTCGTCTTCAGACCCTGCTTCCAGGCGTACGCGTACATCGAGGAGAGCTTGCCGATGGTCGGCGTCTCCATGAAGAGGTTCAGGGACTGCGACTGGTCGAGGAACGGGGTCCGGTCCGCGGCCATGTCGATCAGCCCGCGCTGCGGGATCTCCCACGCCGTGCGGTACAGCGCCCGTACGTCGGCCGGGATCCACGCGAAGTCCTGCACCGAGCCGCCCGAGTCGCGCAGCGCCTCACGGGTGCGGGCGTCCCAGACGCCCAGCTCCTTGAGGTCCTTCACCAGGTACGAGTTGACCTGGAGGAACTCGCCCGACAGGGTCTCGCGCTTGAAGAGGTTGGAGACCTGCGGCTCGATGCACTCGTACACGCCCGCGATCGAGGCGATGGTGGCGGTCGGCGCGACGGCCAGGAGCAGCGAGTTGCGCATCCCGACGGCGGCGATCCGCTCGCGCAGCGCCGCCCAGCGATCGGGCCGGCTCAGCTCCACGCCGTAGTGGTCGGGGTGCAGCACGCCCCGGGCCGTACGGGTCTTCTCCCAGGCCGGCAGCGGGCCGCTGCGTTCGGCCAGGTCGGCGGAGGCCTCGTACGCGGCGAGCATGATGTGCTCGGCGATCCGGGTCGACAGGGCGCGCGCTTCGGGCGAGTCGAACGGCAGCCGCAGCTTGAAGAAGACGTCCTGCAGGCCCATCGCACCGAGGCCGACGGGACGCCACTTGGCGTTGGACCGGCCGGCCTGCTCGGTCGGGTAGAAGTTGATGTCGACGACACGGTCGAGGAAGGTGACGGCCGTGCGGACCGTCTCGTCCAGCCGGTCCCAGTCGATGTCGCCGTCGACGACGAACGCGCCGAGGTTGACCGACCCCAGGTTGCAGACCGCCGTCTCCCCGTCGTCGGTGACCTCCAGGATCTCCGTGCAGAGGTTGGAGGAGTGGACGACGTGGCCCGGCTCGGCCGTCTGGTTGGCGGTGCGGTTGGCGGCGTCCTTGAAGGTCATCCAGCCGTTGCCGGTCTGCGCCAGGGTGCGCATCATGCGGCCGTAGAGGTCACGGGCGGGGATGGTCTTCTTCGCTAGCCCGTCCGCCTCCGCCTTGCGGTACACGGCGTCGAACTCCGCGCCCCACAGGTCGACCAGCTCCGGCACGTCCGACGGGGAGAACAGCGACCACTGCTCGTCGGCGTCGACCCGGCGCATGAACTCGTCCGGGATCCAGTGCGCGAGGTTGAGGTTGTGCGTACGGCGGGCGTCCTCGCCGGTGTTGTCGCGCAGCTCCAGGAACTCCTCGATGTCGGAGTGCCAGGTCTCCAGGTAGACCGCGGCCGCGCCCTTGCGCCGGCCGCCCTGGTTCACGGCGGCGACGGAGGCGTCGAGGGTCTTCAGGAACGGGACGATGCCGTTGGAGTGCCCGTTGGTGCCGCGGATCAGCGAACCACGGCTGCGGATGCGGGAGTACGACAGCCCGATGCCGCCAGCGTGCTTCGAGAGGCGGGCCACCTGGTGGTAACGGTCGTAGATGGAGTCCAGCTCGTCCAGCGGGGAGTCGAGGAGATAGCAGGACGACATCTGCGGGTGCCGCGTGCCGGAGTTGAAGAGCGTGGGGGAGGAGGGCAGATAGTCGAGCCGGCTCATGAGCCCGTAGAGCGCGGCGACCTCGTCGACGGAGCGGGCGGAGTCGTCCTCGGCGAGACCCGCCGCGACCCGCAGCATGAAGTGCTGGGGCGTCTCGACGACCTTGCGGGTGATGGGGTGGCGCAGCAGGTAGCGGCTGTGCAGGGTGCGCAGGCCGAAGTAGCCGAAGCGGTCGTCGGCGGCGGGGTCGACCAGCGAGTCGAGCCGCTCGGCGTGCAGCCCTACGAACGCGGCGGTGCGGTCGGCGATCAGCCCCTCGCGGTGCCCCACGGCGACGGACCCGGTGAAGGACGTCACGCCCTGCGAGGCGGCCTCGGCGCGGATGGAGAGGGTGAGCAGCCTGGCGGCCAGCCGGGAGTAGGCCGGGTCCTCGGAGATGAGGCCGGCGGCCGCCTCCGTGGCCAGCTCGCGCAGCTCCGACTCGTCCGCCCGGGCGGAGCGGCCGCGCAGCGCGGCGGCGGCGACCCGGCCGGGGTCGGCGTCGGGCAGGTCGGCGGTCAGCTCGGTCAGGGTCCGCAGCAGCGCGGCACCGGGACCGTCGGTCTCCAGGCGTGTCGCTGAAGCCGGTTCGGCTGGCGCGATGGTCACGTGGGGCTCTCCCAGACTCGGCACGGGGGCCTTGCGCAGGGCAGGGGGCGGCACACGAGCGCACGCGGCGTCGCGTCCACCGGCCCACTCCACGAGGCCCGGACGTCGGGGCACCCGGACCGGACGGCCGGGCGCACTGTCGGCAGGTCCTCGGACTGACGCGAGCGCGCATCACCCCCGGGGGCGGATACGCGCAAGTACACCGTTGCGGGACAGTTCCGGATTCGCACCGGATTCCCCTGCGGCGACAGCGAGCATGAGCATACATCTAGTGCCGGGCTGTCGCGTCACCCCCAGATGTTGTGTCGTGGCGGTGTCAGAGTGTCAACTCGTAGGTGAGGAGAGTGATGTCGTCGAGGTGGGGGAGGGGATTCCAGTCCCGCCCGGGTGTGCGGACGAAGCCCATGCGTTCGTAGATGCGATGGGCGGCCCGCATGGAGCGCTGGCTGGACAACACGATCCGTACGCAGCCCGGTGTGGCCCGCGCGCGATCGACACAGGCGCGCACCAGGGCCTCCCCGACGCCGCGGCTGCGTGCCGCGTGGCCGACCGCGAGCATCCGTATCTCGGCCTCTCCGGCGCGGGCGATGTCGGCCATGGGCCCGCCTGCCGGCACGAAGGTGACGCCGCCGAGCAGTTCGCCGTCCGCCACGGCGACCAGCACCTCCGCGGCGGCCGCGCGCTTGGTCACGTCCCTGAGCTCGCCGAGGTAACCGTCGCTCTCCCCGAAGTCGAGGAGGCCGTCCTGGAGATAGGCCTGGGCGGTGATCTCGCCCAGGGTGCCGTACTCGTCCGGTGCCGTCCGCCTGATCTCGATGTCCATGGGACCGAGTGTGCAGGACGGGTACGACAACGGGCCGCCGGATTTTCTCCGACGGCCCGTTCTCGTCCGCTCAATGACCGGCGTCTTCAGTGACCGGCGTCTTCAGTGGCCAGCGTCCTCAGTGACCGGCGTCCGCGGTCGCCGGCGGCAGCTTCACCTGGACGCCCGGGTCGCCGGCGTCCGCCGTGTAGTCCGCCGGCCTGGTCTCGTCGACGCCCTCGGGGGCCTTCAGCGCCTTCAGGACGAAGGTCAGCACCACCGTGACGGCCACGTTGAGCACGAAGGCGGTGAGGCCGATGTAGCCGATCTCCCCGATGCCCGGGATCTCCTTGGCCGAGCCGCCGAAGTGCTTCTGCGTCGGCGAGGCGACGCCGTACGCGGCGACGGTGCCGTACACCATGCCGACCGCCCAGCCCGCGAGCAGCGCCCAGCGGTGGAACCAGCGGGTGAACAGGCCGCCGACCAGGGCCGGGAAGGTCTGCAGGATCCAGATGCCGCCGAGCAGCTGGAAGTTGATGGCGACCGTCTTGTCCATCGTCAGGACGAAGACCAGGGCGCCCACCTTCACCAGGAGGGAGACCAGTTTGGAGACCTTGGTCTCCTGCGCGGGTGTGGCGTCCGGCCTGATGAAGTCCTTGTAGATGTTGCGGGTGAACAGGTTCGCGGCCGCGATGGACATGATGGCCGCGGGGACGAGGGCGCCGATGCCGATCGCCGCGAAGGCCACGCCCGCGAACCAGTCCGGGAACATGTTCTCGAACAGCTGCGGGATGGCCAGCTGGCCGTTCTGCACCTTGACGCCCGCCGCGATCGCCATGAAGCCCAGCAGGGCCAGCAGGCCGAGCATGAGGGAGTACAGCGGCAGGATCGTGGTGTTTCGGCGGATCACGTCACGGCTCTTCGAGGAGAGCGTCGCGGTGATCGAGTGCGGGTACATGAAGAGCGCGAGCGCGGAGCCCAGGGCCAGCGTGGCGTACGTCCACTGGCCGGCCTCCGGCGGGGTGAGGGCGCCGCGCGGCTTGCCGGTCGCCGGGTTGACCTGGCTGAACGCCTCGCCCGCCTTGGTGAAGATGTCGTCGAAGCCGCCCAGCTTGATGGGGATGTAGATGATCGCCACCGCGATGACGATGTAGATCAGCGCGTCCTTCACGAACGCGATCAGGGCGGGCGCGCGCAGGCCCGAGGAGTAGGTGTACGCGGCCAGCACGCCGAAGGCGATCAGCAGCGGCAGGTCCTTCACGAACCAGTGGGTGCTCTCGCCGCCGCCGACGCCCATCACGTCGAGGACGGCTTGGATGCCGACCAGTTGGAGCGCGATGTACGGCATCGTCGCCAGGATTCCGGTGACCGCCACCGCCAGCGACAGGCCCTTCGAGCCGAAGCGGCCGCGCACGAAGTCCGAGGTCGTCACATAGCCGTGCCGGTGGGACACCGACCACAGGCGCGGGAGGAACATGAAGATCAGCGGGTAGACGAGGATCGTGTACGGCACGGCGAAGAAGCCGGCCGCGCCCGCCGCGTAGATCGCCGCCGGTACGGCGACGAAGGTGTACGCCGTGTACAGGTCGCCGCCGAGCAGGAACCAGGTGATCCAGGTGCCGAACGACCGTCCGCCCAGGCCCCATTCGTCGAGGCTGTGCTCGTTGTCGGCCCTGCGCCAGCGTGCGGCCAGGAAGCCCATGACCGTGACGGCCAGGAAGAAGAAGACGAAGACGCCGAGCGCGACGCCGTTCACGCCGTCCTTCACTTCGACGCACCCCCGCTCCGCCGGGCCGCCGCGCGGGTGCGCTGGTCACGCTGCCACAGCTTGTACGCGGTCATCGTCAGCGCGGTGGAGATGACCACCCACAGCATCTGGTACCAGTAGAAGAACGGGATCCCGATGAACTCGGGGTCCGTCCTGGCGTAGGAGCCGACCCACAGCATCGCCACGAAGGGCGCGATCAGACAGAGGGCGATGACGACGCGCAAGGGCGTCACCACCGTCGCTCCGGTCACATCCGAGGCATCCGACATCTTGCGACTCCGTCCCCTCGCAGATCACCACTGATCACTACTGATCACACGTGTAATGCGCAGGCAATCTAGGCGACGCCGTCACACAAGTGGAAGACCTCATCCTCCTATCGGCATGTCGATTCTGTGCAGAAGTCGCCGCAGCGGCAGCGGAACCCCCGCACAAGACGGTCGTACACGGACTCGCCGGTCAACTCGCCCTACGTGCCAGCCGTTTGAGCCGGGACGGGCATCACTCCGCGGGACGCTTGAGGCGGGCCACGAACTTGTAGCGGTCGCCGCGGTAGACCGACCGCACCCATTCCACCGGCCTGCCCTCCCGGTCCAGGGAGTGGCGGGAGAGCATCAGCATCGGCAGGCCCACGTCGGTGCCGAGCAGGCCCGCCTCGCGCGGGGTGGCCAGGGAGGTCTCGATGGTCTCCTCAGCCTCCGCGAGGTGGACGTCGTACACCTCGGCGAGCGCGGTGTAGAGGGACGTGTACTTGACGAGCGACCTGCGCAGCGCCGGGAAGCGCTTGGCCGAGAGGTGGGTCGTCTCGATGGCCATCGGCTCGGCGTTGGCCATGCGCAGCCGCTCGATGCGCAGCACCCGCCCGCCCGCCGTGATGTCGAGCAGTTCGGCGAGCCGGTCGTCGGCGGTGATGTAGCCGATGTCCAGCAGCTGCGACGTCGGCTCCAGGCCCTGGGCGCGCATGTCCTCCGTGTAGGAGGTGAGTTGCAGCGCCTGGGAGACCTTCGGCTTGGCGACGAAGGTGCCCTTGCCCTGGATGCGCTCCAGCCGGCCCTCGACGACCAGCTCCTGGAGGGCCTGGCGGACGGTGGTGCGCGAGGTGTCGAACTCGGCCGCGAGCGTGCGCTCCGGCGGGACCGGCGTGCCCGGCGGCAGCGTCTCCGTCATGTCGAGCAGGTGCTTCTTCAAGCGGTAGTACTTGGGCACGCGCGCGGTACGGACGGTCGCCCCAGCCTCGTTCTCCGCACTGCTGACGTCGGTGCTCATGCTCTGCCTTCCCGGCTCCGTATGCCGAAGCGACCGACATTCCATCGGTCCCGGCTCACATCGTGGCACGGCTTCGTGTGGCAGGGGTCCACCCGCACGCTCCGTGATCTCCCTGTATACCTTTGCGCCCCCCGTTGGTCTAGTCCATCGGGGGTCCCCGTCCCAGTGGTCCACCAGAACTGGTCCGTCCGATCTGTCGCTTGCGGAATGAAAGGTCCCTGCATATCTCGGTCCCATCACGGACGTCCGGAGCCTGCTTGAACACCCTTGACAGGCCTATTGGTCTGGGCCAAGCTCCGGGTACTGGTCTACACCATTGGTCCAGGTCCCGGCCCCATGGGCGGTACGACGCGTCGACGGTCACCGCGGGGAGGCAGGGGGGTTTGTGGCATCCCTGAGGAGGGTGGCGTGAAGCGCAAGCTGATAGCCGCGATCGGTATCGCGGGCATGGTCGTCTCCATCGCGGCGTGTGGCAGTGACAAGAAGGACGACGGCAAGGCACAGGGGTCGGACGCCAAGGAGCTGACCGTCTGGCTCACCGTGGACGCCCAGAACAACTGGCCCAACCTGGTCAAGGCGGCCGACGCCGCCGTGCAGAAGAAGCACCCCGGCATCAAGATCAAGCACGAGTACTACGGCTGGCCGGACAAGAACACCAAGCTGGACGCCGTCCTCGCCACCGACAAGGCCCCCGACGTGGTCGAGATGGGCAACACCGAGATGCTCGGCTACATGGTCAAGGGCGCCTTCGCACCCGTCGACGCCGCGCAGTTCGGCAACTCCTCCGCCTGGCTGGACGGCCTCAAGGCCTCCGTGACGTACGACGGCAAGACCTACGGCGTGCCGTACTACGCCGGCGGCCGGGTCGGCACCTGGCGCAAGGACATCGCGGCCGCGTCCGGCATCAAGGCGCCCCCGAAGACCTACACGGAGCTGACCTCCGACCTGGACAAGATCCAGAAGAAGCAGGGCTCCAAGTTCAACGCCTGGTACCAGCCCACCCGTGACTGGTACGCGGCCATGTCCTTCGTCTACGACGCCGGCGGCTCCATCGCCGTCGAGTCCGGCGGCCAGTGGAAGGCCAGCCTCTCCTCGCCCGAGTCCCTCAAGGGCCTCAAGGAGTTCAAGACCGTCCTCGACAAGTACATGCACGGCGACAAGACCAAGGACGAGTCCGACCGCTACATCGTCTACGGCCAGGGCAAGTCGGACCTGATCTTCGGGGCGGCCTGGGAGGGCGCGACCGCGGCCGACCCGAAGAACGACAAGACCGGCAAGCTCAAGGACAACCTCGAGAACTTCGTGATGCCCGGCCCGTCCGGCAAGAACCTGCCGGTCTTCCTGGGCGGCTCCGACCTCGCCATCCCGGTGAAGTCCAAGGCCCAGGGCGTCGCGGCCGAGTGGATCAACGCCTTCACCGGTCCTGAAGGCCAGAAGGGCCTGATGGCCAAGGGCAACCTGCCCAACAACAAGACGGACCTCGCCACCCTGAAGAGCGACCCGGCGACCGTCGTCCCGGCCACCGCGGCCGAGTCCAACTGGTTCGTCCCGATGGCCCCCGGCTGGGGCCAGGTCGAGAAGGCCCAGATCCTGCAGACCATGCTGCAGAACATCGGCACCGGCAAGAAGTCGGTCGAGGCCGCCGCGAAGGACGCGGACGCCGCGATCGACAAGGTCATCAACACCAAGTGACCTGAGATCGGGGCCCTGTCCGCCGGCAGGGCCCCGCCTCTCGTACGACCCGAGGGACCGCTGAGGAGCGCGCGATGAGTGCCGCAGACACGACCACCCCCGCCAAGGTGCCGCCGCCGCGGCAGGCGCCGCCACCCGACGTCCCGCAACGGCCTCGCGGCAAGCGGACGTCGAGCGGGGCGGCGACCCCCTGGCTGCTGCTCGCGCCGTGTCTGCTGATCCTCGCCCTGGTGATGGGCTATCCGCTGGTCCGGCTGGTCACCCTGTCCTTCCAGGAGTTCGGGCAGTCCCAGCTGTGGGGCTTCAAGCCGGCCGAGTCGGTCGGGTTCGCCAACTTCTCCAAGGTGCTCGGCGACGGCGAGTTCTGGCAGGTCGTCGTGCGCACGGTCGTGTTCGCGGTCGGCTCGGTCGTCTTCACCATGGTCCTCGGCATGCTGGTCGCCCTGCTGCTCCAGCGGGTCTCCGGATGGGTGAAGACCCTCGTCAACATCGCGCTGGTGGCCAGCTGGGGCATGCCCGTCATCGTCGCCACCACGGTCTTCAAGTGGCTCTTCGACGCCGACTACGGCATCCTCAACGCCCTGCTGAGCAAGCTGCCGGGCGTCGACCTGATCGGGCACAACTGGTTCGCGAGCGGGCCCGAGGGGCTGGCCGTGATCATGCTCCTGGTGGTCTGGGGAGCGGTCCCCTTCGTGGTCATCACGCTCAGCGCCGGTCTCACCCAGGTCCCCAAGGAACTGGAGGAGGCGGCCCGGCTGGACGGCGCGGGCTCCTGGGGCGTCTTCCGGTATGTCACCCTGCCCATCCTCAAACCGATCATCGTGATGCTCACGACCCTGTCGGTCATCTGGGACATGGGTGTCTTCCCGCAGGTCTTCGTGATGCGCAACAACCATCCGGAGGCCGAGTTCCAGCTCCTCACCACCTACTCCTACGACCGCGCCTTCGTGGTCAACGACTACGCGCAGGGCTCGGCGATCGCCCTGATCACCGTGGTGCTGCTGCTCGCGGTGGTCGCCGTCTACATGCGTCAGATGCTGAAGATCGGAGAGGTCGAATGAGTGCCCTCGCTCCCCAGGCGCGCCGCCGGCCGAAGCTCGGCTGGAACCTCCTCGGTCTGCTCGTCTTCGTCACCGCGGGCTTCCCCGTCTACTGGATGGTCAACACGGCGTTCAAGCCCGCGAAGGACGCCATCGACCCGGACCCGAGCCTGCTGCCCACGGGCCTCACGCTCGGCAACTTCCGCCGGGCACTGGACATCGCCGACTTCTGGGGCCCGGTCGGCCGCAGCCTGATCGTGTCCCTGACCGTGGTGGCGATCGGCATCGTCGTCGGCATGCTGGCCGCGCTCGCCATCTCCCGGTTCGCCTTCCGCGGCCGCAAGATCGTGATCGTGGGCATCCTGGCGGTGCAGATGGTGCCGCTGGTCGCCATGATCATCCCGGTCTTCCTGCTGCTGAACGACCTCGACCAGTACGACAAGCTCTCCGGCCTGATCATCACCTATCTGACCTTCATCCTCCCCTTCACGGTGTGGACGCTGCGCGGATTCATCGTCAACATCCCCAGGGAGCTGGAGGAGGCCGCGATGGTGGACGGCTGCTCCCGCACCGGCGCCTTCATCCGCGTCGTCTTCCCCCTTCTCGCCCCCGGCATGGTCGCCACCTCGGTCTACGGCTTCATCCAGGCCTGGAACGAGTATCTGTACGCCCTGATGCTGCTCAGCCAGGAGCACCAGACCGCGACCGTGTGGCTCGGCAACTTCACCACCAAGCACGGCACCGAATACGCCCCGATGATGGCCGGTTCCACCATGATGGCCGTGCCGATCGTCGTCCTCTTCCTCCTCGTCCAGCGCAAGATGGCCGCGGGCCTGACCGCGGGCGCCGTGAAGGGATAACGCCACTCGATGACGACATTCGCCAGCGGTACCACTGCGTCCAATTCCAAGGACGGCCTGACGCGCGACGCCCTCACCGTCCTCCAGCCCGGCTTCCCCGGCACCACGGCCCCCGACTGGCTGCTGCGCCGCCTCGGCGAAGGCCTGGCGTCCGTGGGCCTGTTCGGCCGCAACATCACCTCGCCGGAGCAACTGTCCGCCCTGACCGCCCAGTTGCGGGCGGAACGGGACGACGTCCTGGTCGCGATCGACGAGGAGGGCGGGGACGTGACGCGCCTGGAGGTGCGGACCGGTTCCTCCTTCCCCGGCAACCACGCCCTCGGCGCGGTCGACGACGTCGAGCTGACCCGGGAGGTGGCCCTCGAACTCGGCCGCCGCCTCGCGGCCTGCGGCGTCAACCTCAACTGGGCCCCGTCCGCGGACGTCAACTCCAACCCCGCCAACCCGGTCATCGGTGTCCGCTCCTTCGGCGCCGACACCGAGCTGGTCGCCCGGCACACGGCGGCCTATGTCACCGGCCTGCAGTCCGCCGGGGTCGCCGCCTGCACCAAGCACTTCCCCGGCCACGGCGACACGGCCGTAGACTCCCACCACGCCCTGCCCCGCATCGACGCGGAGGCCACACTGCTCGCCTCCCGCGAACTGGCCCCGTTCCGCGCCGCGATCGAGGCCGGCACCCGGGCCGTGATGAGCGCCCACATCCTGGTCCCGGCCCTGGACCCGGACCACCCGGCGACCCTGTCCCACCGGGTGCTCACCGAACTGCTGCGCGGCGAGCTCGGCTACGACGGCCTGATCGTCACCGACGGCATGGAGATGCAGGCCATCGCCGCCACCTACGGCATCGAACGCGGCAGCGTCCTCGCCATCGCCGCGGGCGCCGACGCCATCTGCGTGGGCGGCGGCCTCGCCGACGACGAGACGGTACGGCGCCTGCGGGACGCCCTCGTCACGGCGGTCCGCTCCGGCGAACTCCCCGAGGAACGCCTGGCGGACGCGGCGCAGCGGGTCCGCGCTCTCGCGCGCTGGACGGCGTCGGCCGCCACCGACGAGCCCTCCGCCACCGCACGGGCCGACGTCGGCCTCGTCGCCGCCCGACGCGCGCTCACCGTCACCCGCGCCGACTCGTACGCGCCCCCGGCCTCGCCCCCCTACGTTGCCGCCTTCACCCCCGTCGCGAACATCGCCGTCGGCGACGAGACCCCCTGGGGCGTCGCCGCGGAGCTGGGCCGGCTGCTGCCCGGCACGGAGACGGGGAGCTTCGCGGGGGAGGACGCGGCAGCGGCGGCACTGGTCGCGGCGGGCGAGCGCCGTATCGTGGCCGTCGTCCGCGACGAGCACCGGCACCCGTGGATGGCCGCGGCCCTCGACACCCTCCTTACGGCCCGCCCGGACACCGTCGTGGTCGAGATGGGCGTCCCCCAGTCCACGCCACGCGGTGCCCTGCACATCGCCACGCACGGCGCGGCCCGGGTCTGCGGCCGTGCGGCGGCGGAGGTCATCGCGGGCGCCTAGCCCGGGCGGAACACCCTGCCCAGATTGCCGGAAGGCGCCGGACCCCGCGGGGGAGTCCGGCGCCTTCCGGCATGCCGAGAAGGTCAGATCCCCTGCCAGTCCGGCTTGTTGACGTAGGTGTGCCGGAAGTAGTCCGCCAGCTTCAGCTTGGACGCGGCCGCCTCGTCGACGACCACGGTCGCGTGCGGGTGCAGTTGAAGGGCGGAAGCCGGGCAGACCGCGGCCACCGGTCCCTCCACGGTCGCGGCGACCGCGTCCGCCTTGCCCTCGCCGGTGGCGAGCAGCACCAGGTGCCGCGCCTCCAGGATCGTGCCTATGCCCTGGGTGATGACGTGGTGCGGCACCTGCTCGATGTCGCCGTCGAAGAAGCGCGCGTTGTCGATCCGGGTCTGCTCGGTCAGCGTCTTGATCCGCGTGCGCGAGGCGAGCGAGGAGCACGGCTCGTTGAACCCGATGTGTCCGTCGGTCCCGATCCCGAGCAACTGCAGGTCCACCCCGCCGGCCTCGGCGAGCGCACTGTCGTACGCCTCGCACGCCGCCTGCACGTCCTGTGCCGTGCCGTCCGGCCCCATGAACGCGGCCATCCCGATCCCGAGCGGCTCCAGCACCTCCCGCCGCAGCACCGAGCGGTAGGACTCCGGGTGCTCGGCGGGCAGCCCCACGTACTCGTCGAGCTGTGCGATCCGGGCCCGCGAGGTGTCCACCGCACCGGAGTGCACCTTGGCCGTCAGCGCCTGGTAGATGGGCAGCGGGGTCGAGCCGGTGGCCACACCGAGCAGCGCTTCGGGCTTGCGCCGCAGCAACTGGGCCATGGCCTCGGCGATCAGCTCGCCACCCGCCTCGGCGTCCGGAACGATGACAACTTCCACGCTGGGCCTGCCGTTCTGGAGAGGGCTGAAGGTCTATGTGGTTTAGACCAATCTAACATCGACCCCGCACGGGCGGCGCCCCTTCCCAAGGGGTGAAATAGGACCCGTCGACGTTCCGACACCGAGCCGGCAGCGATCCACAGCGCCCCGCGTGCCCCGGGAGGACTCACCATGACCGTCACGACTCCGGCCCCCCTCGTCGACCGCCCGGGCCGGATCATGGCCCGCGAGATGGCCGAACAGCCCGCCGTGCTCCGCAGGATCCTGGACGAGGGAGCCCCGGCCGTCCGGCAGGTGGCCCAGGAGATCGCCGCCCGCCGGCCCCGCTTCGTCCTGCTGACCGCCCGCGGCACCTCCGACAACGCCGCCCTGTACGCCAAGTACCTCCTCGAGATCCGCCTGGGCCTGCCCTGTGGCCTCACCTCCATGTCGACCACCACGGCCTACGGCGCCCGCCCCGACCTCACGGACGTCCTCGTCGTGACCGTCAGCCAGTCCGGCGGCTCCCCGGACCTGGTCGCCTCCACCCGGGCCGCCCGTGCGGCCGGCGCCATCACCCTCGCCGTGACCAACAACCCGGACTCCCCACTGGCCGGCGTCTCCGAGTACCACATCGACGTCCTGGCCGGACCGGAGAAGGCCCTCCCGGCCACCAAGACCTACACGGCCTCCCTCCTCGCTCTCTATCTCTTCGTCGAAGGCCTGCGCGGCGGCGACGGCGCCCCCGCCAAGGTGCTGCCCGACCTCGCCGAGCAGCTCCTCGCCCGGCAGGACGAGGTCCGCGCCCTCGCCGCCCGCTATCGCTTCGCCGAGCGGATGGTCATCACCTCGCGCGGCTACGGCTACCCCACGGCCAAGGAGGCCGCCCTCAAGCTGATGGAGACCAGCTACATCCCCGCCCTCTCCTATTCCGGAGCCGATCTCCTGCACGGCCCCCTCGCCATGGTGGACAACGTCTCCCCGGTCATCGCGGTCGTCACCGACGGCAAGGGCGGGCAGGCGCTGCAGCCCGTGCTGGACCGGCTGCGCGGCAGGGGTGCCGACCTGGTCGTCATCGGGCCCGAGGGGCAGGTCGAACAGGCCTCCGCCGGATTCGTCCTGCCCACGGAAGGGGTCGCCGAGGAGGTCCAGCCGATCCTGGAGATCATCCCGCTCCAGCTGCTGGCCTACGAGGTCACCATCGCCCGCGGCCAGGACCCGGACGCGCCCCGCGCCCTGGCGAAGGTGACCGAGACGCACTGAGGGAGAGCCGGGCGTGAGTACGCCGGGTCGCCTCAGACCAGGGAACCCCCCGTCGCGTCCAGCCAGTGCCCCGTCACCCAGCGGCCGTCGTCCGAGGCGAGGAAGGCAACCGCGTCGGCGATGTCGGCGGGCATGCCCACCCGCCCCAGCGCCGAGCGCGCGGCGGCACCCTCCTTCGCCTCGTCGCTCGCGCGCAGCCAGCGGGCGTTCATGTCGGTGTCGATGATGCCGGGCGCGACCGAGTTGACCGTGATGCCCCGGGAGCCCAGTTCCTTGGAGAGGTCCCGGGTGAAGACGTCGAGGGCCGCCTTGGTCATCGAGTAGGCCATGAGGTGCGGCATCGCGGCGGAGCGGGCGAGGCCGGAGGATATGTTCACCACCCGCCCACCGTCCCGCAGTCGCTTCGCCCCGAGCTGGACGATGAAGTGCGGCGCCTTCACATTCACCGCGAACAGCCGGTCGAACTCCCGCTCGTCGATGTCGGCGAACGGTCGCGAGGCGCCGATTCCGGCGTTGTTCACCAGGATGTCCAGGCCGTCCGCGTGCCGGTCGAACTCCTCCCAGAGGCGCTCGGCGTCCCCCGGCACGCCCAGCTCCGCCCTGATCGCGAACGCGGTGCCGCCCGCCTCCTCGATCGCGGCGACCGTCTTCTCGGCCGCCTTCTCGTCGCGTCCGTAGTGCACCGCGACCCGGGCGCCGTCCCGCCCCAGCCGCTCCGCGATACCGCGCCCGATTCCCCTGCTCGCCCCCGTGACCAGTGCCGTCCTGCCGCTGAACACACCCATGCCGGCGCCCCCTCCATATTTTTCTAGCGGTCGCTACAGAAAAGACCGTACAACACCCCGCCGACATTTCTCTAGGGCCCGCTATAAAATACCCCCCATGGTGCGTAGCGAGGAGACGAAACCGCAGGCCGGGGCCGCGACCAAGGCGCGCGGCCGCCCCCGCTCCTTCGACCGCGGGACGGCGCTGGAGAAGGCCGTCATGGCCTTCTGGGAGCGCGGCTACGAGGCGACCTCCGTCTCCGACCTCACCCGGATCATGGGCATCGGCGCCCCGAGCCTGTATGCGGCCTTCGGGGACAAGCGCTCCCTGTTCGAGGAGGTGGTACGGGTCTACGCCGGGTCGTACGGCTCGTTCACGCGCCGCGCCCTGGACGAGGAGACGACGGCTCGCGCCGCGGTGGAGCGGCTGCTGCGCGAGGCGGCGGTGGAGTTCACCGATCCCGGCCATCCGTACGGCTGCCTGGTGACCCATGCCGCCACCAACTGCACGACTCCCGAGGTCGAGGAGGCCCTGCGGCGTCAGCGCAACGCCAACGTGGCCGCCCTGGAGAGCCGTATAAAAGCGGACGTCGCGACCGGTGAACTGCCGGAGGGAACCGACGCCGGCGCGCTCGCCCGCCATGCGGCCGCCGTCTTCCAGGGCATGTCCCAGCAGGCGCGCGACGGCGCGAGCCGCGAGGAACTGGAGGCAGTCGCGGAAATTGCCATGGCCATCTGGCCCCGCAGCTGACCCGGGCGGGCTAGGCTGCCATCCGTCAACTGTGAACAGTCTCCAACGCATGGACACACAACGTGGTCTAGTCCACAATGCGTAGGGAGGCCTGCGTGCGGTATGACCGCGACGCAGCCGCACTCTTCCGTCTTCCCCGCACAGGAGGGCGGATCGAGGATCCGGAGCTCTCTGCCCTGACTGCCCCGGTTCCTCATCCTTCGGCCGACCGGGACCGCACACCCCACGGCCGATACTGCTCCGGGCTGCGGTGCCGGGAGGGTTGAGGGTCCCTCCCAGGCGCCGCGGCCCGCGGGTGTTTTTTCGGCCGTGCACAAATGCCCGGGTACGCTCGCACACGTGCCCTCCATGAACGAACTCGTACGCCAGCACACCGCCCTCGACGACTCCGATCTCGAGTGGCTCCACCTGCTGGTCTCGGAGTGGCAGCTGCTCTCCGACCTGTCCTTCGCCGACCTGGTCCTGTGGGTTCCCACTCTCGACGGCACGCGGTACGTCTCGGTCGCCCAGATGCGGCCCAACACCGGCCCCACCTCCTACCAGGACGACATGGTCGGCCACCTCGTCCCGCGCGGCCGCCGCCCCATGCTGGACGCGGCGCTCGACGAGGGCCGGATCGTGCGCGAGGGCGACCCGGAGTGGCGAGAAGAGGTCCCCGTACGGGTCGAGTCCATCCCCGTACGGCGGGAGGGGCGGGTCCTCGGGGTCATCGCCCGCAACACCAATCTGCTCACCGTCCGGACCCCGAGCCGCCTGGAGCTGACCTATCTCCAGAGCGCGTCCGACCTCGCGCAGATGATCGCGGCCGGTTCCTTCCCCTTCCCCAACCAGCAGGTCGACATGGATGCCTCGCCGCGCGTCGGCGACGGCCTGATCCGGGTCGACGCGGACGGCATCGTCCAGTACGCCTCGCCGAACGCCCTGTCCGCCTACCACCGCATGGGCCTCGCCGCCGACCTCGTCGGCCACCACCTGGGCACGACCACCGCCGAACTCGCCCCGACCCGGGGGCCGGTGGACGAGGCGCTGGCCAAGCTCGCCAGCGGCTGGGCGCCCCGGGAGTTCGAGATCGAGGCGAACGACGGAGTGATCCAGTTCCGGGCGATCCCGCTCAAGCCCAAGGGCACCCGCATCGGTTCGCTGGTGCTGCTCCGGGACGTCACCGAACTGCGCCGCCGCGAACGCGAGTTGATCACCAAGGACGCGACCATCCGGGAGATCCATCACCGGGTGAAGAACAACCTCCAGACGGTCGCGGCCCTGCTGCGCCTCCAGGCCCGGCGCATCGAGTCCGACCGTGGCCGGGAGGCGCTGGAGGAGGCCGTACGGCGGGTCGGCTCGATCGCGATCGTGCACGAGACGCTGTCCCAGAACCTGGACGAGCGCGTGGAGTTCGACGAGATCGCCGACCGGGTGCTCGCGATGGTCGCCGAGATCTCACCCGGCAAGGTCACCGGCCGGCGCAGCGGCGTCTTCGGCGTGCTCGACGCCGAGGTCGCCACGCCGTTGTCCATGGTCCTGACCGAAATCCTGCAGAACGCCCTGGAACACGGCTTCCGGGAGAGCGACACCGGCACGGTCGAGGTCTCGGCGGTCCGCGGCGGAACCAGCAAGGAGGCCCGACTCCTCGTCACCGTCCAGGACGACGGGGTCGGTCTGCCCGAGGACTTCGACCCGCAGACCGCGGGCAACCTGGGGCTGCAGATCGTACGGACCCTGGTCGAGGGCGAGTTGGGCGGCACGTTCGACATGGTCCCGGCGCCGGGGCGGGGGACACGGGTGATCCTGGACATTCCGGTACGAGCGCATAAGTAAGGCGCAAGTGAGGCGTCAGTAAGGCGCAAGTAAGATGGAAATAGGGGGTATTGGGCACAGCAAAGGGCCTCGGACCTTTGTTCAGGTCCGAGGCCAGTGCTCGCTGCTGCTCTTCTACTACTAAGCGCATCGGGGTACTGCGCGCTGCGGCTCGGGGGCGGGAGATGCGTACTCGCTGTACGCGCCGCCAAGCTCAGGCTGTCAGAGCGGGGTGGGTTGGGTCAGGCGGAGGCCTGACGGGCCCGGTTGCGGGCGGCGCGGCGCTTCATGGCGCGGCGCTCGTCCTCGCTGAGACCACCCCAGACGCCGGAGTCCTGGCCGGACTCAAGCGCCCACTGCAGGCACTGCTCGATAACGGGGCAGCGACGGCAGACGGCCTTGGCTTCCTCGATCTGCAGCAGCGCAGGACCGGTGTTGCCGATGGGGAAGAAGAGCTCGGGGTCTTCCTCGCGGCAAACGGCGTTGTGACGCCAGTCCATGGCTGCTACCTCTCCTTGGTATTACGTGCTGATTGCTTGTGAATGTGAACGCTTTCACGAATCCCTCAACAAGGGAAGGGCCGACTGCCAGGTTCACCGTCGGGGTCCTGTGGTTTGAAGAGGGGTTCTGGTGATCAGTGGAGGCCGGTGTTGCGGGCCGTCCCGATCGCCACGTAGAGACTCGCAAACCTCAGCGGCGGATACAACCCCTTCCGGAAAGTTTTTTTTGATTCCTCGGTGTCGACTGGGTCACAGCCGTACTTCCATGGGGTGGATCCTGGCCTAAACGTTCGAGTGAAAGGACTTTTGCCTGTTCCGCTCACACAATCACACGCAGTGCGCGGCGTACGCCTGTGAACGTCACGCTCGTACGCAGCCCGAGGTGGTCTCCGTCCATCTGGAGGGGCAGTGGCACCTTCGAATGCAAGGTGAACTGGTCCAGGTCGTGCAGGGAGGTGGCATGCCTGCCATGGGGGCCGCGCTCGGGGGACGAAGTGAGCAACTGCGTGCCATACCGGGCAACCGCGGCCGTGGACAGACGGCTGAGACCGAGTACGTCGATGCCTTTATCGAACGAGGCCTTAGGCGACGTGTACATAGGGCGATTGCCGAGATAGGTCCACGGGGACGTGTTCGAGACTATCGCCACGACGAGATCGGTCACCGGGTCGGCGCCGGGCCGTTCGAGCGTGATCGTGCCGTGCCGCCGGTGCTGCTCGCCGAGGAATTGCCGGACGACCTGACGGACGTAGAGCGCGTGGGTGGACTTCCTGCCGCGCTCGCGCTGCTGCTCGACGCGGCCGACGACGCCCGCGTCGAATCCGAGGCCGGCGTTGAAGGTGAACCAGCGGGCGGGAACGGCCTCGTCATCCGTGGCGGGAGTGCCCGAGGTGAGTCCCAGGCCGACGACGCGCTCGCGTTCTTCACGCAGCGCGTCCAGCAGGGCGCCCGTGGCCTCCACGGGGTCGTTGGGCAGGCCCAGGGCGCGGGCGAACACATTGGTGGAGCCGCCGGGGACCACGGCGAGGCCGGGGAGGCGCTCGGGATCGGGGCCGTTGTGGAGGAGGCCGTTGACGACCTCGTTGACGGTGCCGTCTCCGCCGAGGGCCACCACCAGGTCTATGTCGTCGCTCTCGGCGGCCTGGCGGCCGAGGTCACGTGCGTGGCCGCGGTACTCGGTGGTGACCGCCTCCAGCTTCATCTCACTCGCCAGAGCGTGGATCAGCACGTCACGCCTACGTGCGCTTGTGGTGGTTGCCGCCGGATTGACCACGAGAAGTGCACGCATGGGTTGCAGCGTACCTACTGGGTGGTACTGGGCCCATACCGAGGTAGGGATCAGGTAAGAGACAGGGCCGTGAGCCTGGACACCTGGGGCTGTTCGGCGAGGGCTACTCTTCACAGGTGAGCAGCGAGCAGAACCCCACCACGGAGACCACGGAAGCCGACGGACCGCGCCCGCGACGCCTGACGTACGCGGCGGCGCTGGCCGCGCTGGAGGGCGCCGCGCTGCTGATCGGGGGCGTGTGGATGCTCGTGCTCGGTGTCACCGGCGACCCCGACGACCGGCAGCAGGCGGTGACCGGAGGCGTCACGCTGATCGTCCTCGCCCTGCTTCCCCTGCTTGCCGCGCGTGGCCTGCTGCTGCGGCGCGGCTGGAGCCGCGGCCCCGCCGTGATCACCCAGATCATGGCCCTGCCCGTGGCCTACAACCTTCTCCAGGCCGACAGCATGGCCATCCCGGCGGGCATTGCCCTGGCCGTGGTCGCGGTGGCGTCCCTGGTCCTGCTGGTCAACCCGACGACGACCCAGGCCCTGGGAATCCGGGGACCGGGGCGCTCGGAGGAACCGAAGGGGTAGCCCCGGGCGGGCGGCCGACGGGGCGGCGGCAGGGCGCGCCGCCAACTGATCGGTGCGAGTCAGCCTCCGCGCGGGGTATGGGCTCCGCGCGCTCCGCGACAGTGCTCGGGGCCCCGGCGTGGGCTCTTCCGGGGGCAGGGCGTGCGCTTGGAGAGCGGGACGAAGGTGCTTGGCGACCGGGGCGAGTGCTCCTGGTGGGCAGAGTGCAAGCACTTGTGACCGTATGAGCGCTGCCGGCCGCCGCGCCGGCTGTCGGCGATCGCGGTGAATGGTCCGGGTGGGCGGGGTGGGCGCTCCCGACGGTCCGTGCGAGAGCGCTCGGGGCCCGGGCGGGGGCTTCCGGACGACTGGGTGAGCGTGCCTCGTGGCGGCACTCGTGCTCGGGGTCGGCCGGTGCGAGTGTGCCTGGCGACAGGGGTGTGCGCTTCCCGCGGGCTGTGTGTGCGTGCTCGGCGATCGCATCAGCCGGGCCCCTGATCAGGTGCGGGCTGTCCGCGATCGCCTGGAGCGCGGGGCGAAGGTGCCTGGTGACCGGGGCGGACGTTCTCAGCGGTCGGGGCGAAGCCCTCAAGGCCCTCCGCTGGGCATCGGGGAGGTGGGCGTGGGTGGCCCCGGAGGGGCGAGCCGGCCTTGGGTGTGCGGCTCGCGTTTCCTCGTGTTCGGCGGGTTGCTCGCCTGCCCGTGTTTCCGGTGGCAACCCCCTGCGCCCCGTCCGTCGGGTGCTACTCCTCCACCAGCAGCTTCTCCCGGAGCTGGGCCAGGGTTCGGGCCAGTAGGCGGGAGACGTGCATCTGGGAGATGCCCACCTCCTGGGCGATCTGGGACTGGGTCATGTTGCCGAAGAAGCGGAGCAGCAGGATTCGCTTCTCGCGGGGCGGGAGGTCCTCCAGGAGCGGCTTGAGGGACTCGCGGTACTCCACGCCCTCCAGGGCCTCGTCCTCCGCGCCGAGGGTGTCGGCGACGGCCGGCGACTCGTCGTCGGTGTCGGGGACGTCCAGGGAGAGAGTGGAGTACGCGTTGGCCGACTCCAGGCCCTCCAGGACCTCCTCCTCCGAGATGGCGAGCTTCTCGGCGAGTTCGTGGACCGTGGGGGAGCGCCCGTGCTGCTGGGAGAGCTCGGCCGTGGCCGTGGTCAGCGCCAGGCGCAGCTCCTGCAGACGGCGCGGAACGCGGACCGCCCAGCCCTTGTCCCGGAAGTGCCGCTTGATCTCGCCGACGACCGTCGGGGTGGCGTACGTCGAGAACTCCACGCCGCGATCCGGGTCGAAGCGGTCCACCGACTTGATCAGCCCGATGGTGGCGACCTGGGTGAGGTCGTCCAGCGGCTCACCGCGGTTGCGGAAGCGGCGCGCGAGGTGCTCGACGAGCGGCAGATGCATGCGGACCAGCTGATTGCGCAGCTCCGCGTACTCGGGGCTGCCCTCCTTCAGCTTGCGCAGCTCGACGAACATCGCGCGCGCTCCGCTGCGGTCCTGCGGGTCGTGATGCGCACCCTGCAGACCCGGTACGCCCTGCGCGCCCTGCTCGTCGTCCCGTTCGTGCTCGCTCATCGTCCCGCCCGTCGCCCTTCCCCGAGCCCTCGCCTCGGCTCGGATCGGGGACACGCCCCCGTTCCGCCCTGCCGGAGACGCGCTCTGCACGGCACCTTCGAAGCCGGCCTCCGCGGAGTCGTCCTCCGGATGAGGCCTGGCCTGCTCGGGGATGCCGTCGATGCCCTCAGCCATGCGTCGGGAACCGTCCGCAGAGCCTGCGCCCTCGACCGGCAGCTCCCGTGTGCCGCGCTCTTCGTCCCGCACCGGCCCGTCCCCGTTCCTCACGCCGGCCCGGGTCCCGCGCCGCGCTGTTTGTAGAGGCTGATCGACACGGTCTTGTCCTCGTCGACGGCCGAGGAGACCTTGCCCGCCAGGGCCGACAGCACGGTCCAGGCGAAGGTGTCCCGCGAGGGCGCGTGGCCGTCCGTCGTCGGGGCCGAAACCGTGACCTCCAGCGAGTCGTCGACGAGCCGGAAGACACAGCTGAGCACCGAGCCGGGCACGGCCTGCTGGAGCAGGATCGCGCAGGCCTCGTCCACCGCGATGCGCAGGTCCTCGATCTCGTCCAGGGTGAAGTCCAAGCGCGCCGCGAGACCGGCCGTGGCCGTCCGAAGCACCGAAAGGTAGGCACCCGCAGCCGGCAGCCGGACTTCCACGAAGTCCTGGGTCGCGGGCTCGCCTGCGATCTGGGACACCCTCACCTCCATGGTGGTACAAGCTATTCGGGGCCGAGGGTCGCCCCTCGGGGTAAACGCACTACGTGGTTCAGCGGTGACGCTATCGCGCTCCGAACTTTTCTGTCCCCGGGACCCCAACCCCCTGGCGTCACTCACAGTAAAGCTGTGGATACGCTCCGTGTCTAGAGGGTCCGCGGGCCCAAATGGGAAGAGCGCGCGCCGGGTTGACGTACCCAGACGTCAGACCGTCGAACCGTCCGGATCCAGGGTCACACGAGTACATGGTCGACGAAGCACCACCGCCAGTTCTCGCCGGGCTCGAAGGTCCGCATCACGGGGTGACCGGACTGTTCGTGGTGCTCCGTGGCGTGTCTCCCCGGTGAGGAGTCGCAGCAGCCGACGTGGCCACAGCTCAGGCACAACCGCAGCTGCACCGGGTGCGTACCGCGCGCGAGACACTCCGGACAGGTCTCGTTCTGCGGCTCCGGTTCGGGGTGCGGCAGCGCGTCGGCATGCATGCACTGTTTCATGATTGCCAGATTACGACGGGCGTGCGGGTGGCCGCGCGAAAAAAGAGGGCGGGCGAGGACATGGACGTGATGCCGCTGCTGTTGCTGGTGGCGGGGAGTGCGGCGGTCGCCGCGGCGGCGCGGCGCACCCCGGTGCCGGCGCCGCTGCTGCTGGTCGCGGTCGGCCTGGCCGTCTCGTACGTCCCCGGGGTGCCCGACTACACCCTTGACCCCGAGGTCGTACTCCCGCTTCTGCTGCCCCCGCTGCTGTACACCTCGGCCACCGACAGCTCGTACCTGGACCTGCGCGCGCAGCTGCGGCCGGTGGCGCTGCTCTCGGTCGGGTACGTGCTCTTCGCGACCTTCGTCGTCGGCTGGGCCGTCTATCAGATCGTCCCGGGGATGCCGCTGACCGCGGCGCTGGTGCTGGGCGCGGTGGTCGCGCCGCCGGACGCGGTGGCGGCGACGGCGGTCGCGCGCCGGGTGGGGCTGCCCTCCCGCATCACGACGATCCTCCAGGGCGAGTCCCTGCTGAACGACGCCACCGCGATCACCGCCTACAAGGTGGCGCTGGCCGCCGCCGTCGGCGAGGCCGCCAGCTGGGCCGGCGGGATCCGGGAGTTCCTGGTCGCGGCCGTCGGCGGCGTCGGGGTCGGTCTGGTGCTGATGGCCCCCCTCCACTGGCTGCGCACGCACCTGAAGGAGCCGCTGATCCAGAACACGCTCTCCCTGCTGATCCCGTTCGTCGCGTACGGCGTCGCCGAGCAGGTGCATGCCTCGGGCGTCCTCGCGGTCGTGGTCGTCGCCCTCTATCTGGGGCACCGCGCGTGGGAGGTCGACTTCGCCACCCGCCTCCAGGAGGAGGCGGTGTGGAAGATGGTCGCCTTCATCCTGGAGTCTGCGGTCTTCGCGCTCATCGGACTGCAGCTGCCGGTCGTCCTCAAGGGCCTCGGCATGTACGAGGGCCCGCAGGCCACCTGGTACGCGGTGGCCGTCTTCCTGGTGGTCGTCGTGGCCCGGTTCGTCTGGGTCTATCCGGCGACCTTCCTGCCGCGGATGCTGTCGGCGCGGATCAGGGAACGCGAGGCGGACCCCACCTGGCGGGGGGCGATGGTCACCTCGTGGGCGGGAATGCGCGGTGTGGTGTCCCTGGCCATCGCCTTCTCCATCCCGGCGACGACACATGGCGGCCACCCCTTCCCGCAGCGCAACCTGATTCTGTTCCTGACCTTCACGACGGTCATCGGGACGCTGGTGGTGCAGGGTCTGACGCTGCCCCCGCTGATCCGCCTGCTGAAGTTCCCCGGCCGCGACGCGCAGGCCGAGACGCTCGCCGAGGCCAACGCCCAGGCCCAGGCGTCCCGGGCCGCCGAGCAGCGCCTCGACGAGCTCCTGTCCGACGAGCGCAACGCCCTGCCGCCGCCGCTCGCCGACCGCCTCCGCACCGTCCTGGAGCGTCGCCGCAACGCCGTCTGGGAGCGGCTCGGGCAGGTCAATCCCGTCACCGGTGAGACGGTCGACGGCACCTACCGCCGGCTGTCCCGGGAGATGATCAGCGCCGAGCGCGAGGTGTTCGTCAAGCTGCGCGACCACCGCTACATCGACGACGAGATGCTCCGCACCCTGCTGCGCAGGCTGGACCTGGAGGAGGCGGCGGCCTACCGGGAAGCGGCCTAGAGCCGGCCGGGTCCTAGCGTTCGGGGAAGGGGCGGCCGGTGACGACCGCCGCGAGGGTCGTCCCGCGCGGGAAGGTGCCGGCCTCGGCCAGGGTGACAAGTCCGTACAGCAACTTGGCGACATAGAGACGTTCGACGGGCAGGCCGTGCCGGTCCTCGAAGTCCTCGGCGAAGGCGTCGAGCGCGGGGGTGGTGCGGGCGTACCCGCCGAAGTGGAAGCGGTCGTCGACGGACCAGGTGCCGAGGCGGGCGTGGAAGGCCCGCTCCTGCAGGGCCCGTATGTCGGCGGTCAGAAAGCCGCCCTTGAGGACGGCGATGCCGAGAGCGCGCTGCTGCGGGGCGAGCCCGGCGGCGAGGCCGGCCAGTGTGCCGCCGGTGCCGCAGGCGAGGGCGACGACGTCGGCCCGGCCGCGCAGCTCCTCGCCGAGGACCCGGCAGCCGCGCACGGCCGCGGCGTTGCTGCCGCCCTCCGGGACGACGTACGCGTCCTCGGCGCCGGCCGCGCGCAGGACGGCGTCCAGGGTCTCCGGCTCCGCTTTGCGTCGGTACGTCGTCCTGTTGACGAAGTGCAGCCGCATGCCGTCGGCGGCGCAGCGGGCGAGGGAGGGGTTGAGGGGGCGGTCGGCCAGTTCCTGGCCGCGGACCACGCCGACCGTGGACAGACCGAGCAGACGGCCCGCGGCGGCCGTGGCCCGCAGGTGGTTGGAGTACGCCCCGCCGAAGGTGACCAGCGCGCGCCCTGCCGCCGCCTCGATGTTCGGCACGAGTTTGCGCCACTTGTTGCCGATCAGCTCGGGGTGGATCAGATCGTCGCGCTTGAGAAGGAGACGGACGCCGTGACGCTCGAAGCGGTCGTCCCCGATCTCCTGGAGCGGTGAGGGCAGCCGGGGGCCGAGGGCGGCGGGATCGGGGGTGTCGGCGCTGGTCACCCGGCCATTGTCGCCCGCCCGGTCCGCCGGTGGGCGGGCCGCGCTGCGGTCGCCATGGTGAATCCCCGGGGATCGATTCTCCCGGGCTGCCATGCGAGGTGGCCGATGACCGAGCGCTCCGTCCACCCGTGCCGGCGGTGCACTGGACAGGATTGCTCTGCCTGCCCAGTCGTACGATGATCCATTCCCGCTCTTTTGGGTAATTGAGCGGACACGCTCCGTGAGGAAGGCTGGCTGGAGACCGAGGCCCGCGCAGTTCGGCGCTCGGCATGACCGGGAGGGCGTTTCCTTATGTCGGTAGGCGAAGAGGTCCGCACGGATCAGGGCAAGCCGCAGCAGTCCCTGGACACCGCTGCCGCGCGGAACCTGGCCACCACCACCAAGTCCGCTCCTCAGATGCAGGAGATCAGCTCCCGCTGGCTGCTGCGGACGCTGCCATGGGTGAACGTGCACGGCGGCACGTACCGGGTCAACCGGCGACTGACGTACGCGGTCGGCGACGGCCGCATCACCTTCGTGAAGACCGGCGACCGTGTCGAGGTCATCCCGGCCGAGCTCGGCGAGCTGCCGGCCCTGCGGTCGTACGAGGACGGGGAGGTGCTGTCGGAGCTGGCCCAGCGCTGCCGGCAGCGGGACTTCGCACCGGGCCAGGTCATCGCCTCCTTCGGCAGCCGGACCGACGAGGTGTACCTGCTGGCCCACGGCAGGGTCGAGAAGGTCGGCACCGGCCCGTACGGCGACGACGCGGTCCTCGGCGTCCTCGCCGACGGGGCGTACTTCGGCGAGCAGGCACTGCTCGACCCCGACGCCATCTGGGAATACACGGCCCGCGCGGACACCGCCTGCACCGTGCTGGTCCTGTCCCGCGAGCACTTCGAGCAGGTCGCCGAGCGCGCCGACTCGCTGCGCGAGCACCTCCGGCAGATGCGCTCGATCCCCGAGCAGCGCACCAACAAGTACGGCGAGAAGTCGGTCGACCTCGCGGCCGGCCACAGCGGCGAGCCGGACATCCCGCACACCTTCGTCGACTACGAGGCCAGTCCGCGCGAGTACGAACTGAGCATCGCCCAGACCGTGCTGCGCATCCACACGCGCGTGGCCGACCTCTACAACCAGCCGATGAACCAGACCGAACAGCAGCTCCGGCTGACGGTCGAGGCGTTGAAGGAGCGCCAGGAGCACGAGCTCATCAACAACCGTGACTTCGGGCTGCTGAACAACTGCGAGTACGACCAGCGGCTCCAGCCGCACGACGGCGTACCCAGCCCGGACGACATGGACGAACTGCTCAGCCGTCGGCGCGGCACCAAGCTCTTCCTGGCCCACCCGCGCGCGATCTCCGCGTTCGGCCGTGAGCTCAACAAGCGGGGACTGGTCCCGGAGACCGTCGAGATCGGGGGCAACCGCATCCCCACCTGGCGCGGAGTGCCGATCTACCCGTGCAACAAGATCCCGGTCACCCCGGAGCGCACGACGTCGATCATCGCCATGCGTACGGGCGAGGACGAGCAGGGCGTCATCGGACTGCGGCAGGCCGGGATCCCGGACGAGATCGAGCCGAGTCTGTCCGTCCGCTTCATGGGCATCAACGAACAGGCCATCATCAACTACCTGGTCACGGCCTACTATTCGGCAGCGGTCCTGGTCCCGGATGCGCTCGGCGTGCTGGAGAACGTCGAGATCGGTCGCTGGAGGTGACGTTCCCGCACTTCGCGGCCGTGTCCCCGCCCCTCGGGGCGGGTAGGTCATCCGGGTCCGCGCCCAGTCGGAGCGGAAGCGCCACCGTCCGCCGACGCCGCGAGGGGGACCCTTGGCCGAGTTCATGACGGAGACGAAGCAGCGCCCCGCCGGAGCACCGCAGGCCAGTGGGTCGCCGGAGCCGCGCCGGCGGCGAAGGCCCGCCGGGGTGGCCGAGTTCGTGACCCGGCGCAGCAGTTGAGGCCGACGCCCGTCGGCACCTGATGGACCCCGGCGCCTCCGGGACCGTGCGGCTCCTGACTCCGCATGGTCACCGGGGGCGCCGGCCCGGCGGGTCCCGCGCATCCCCACGGCGTGCGGGGCCCGCCGTATCCCGGGAACCCGCTGTATCCCCGCAACCGCCGTATCCCTGGAACCCGGCGGGCTCGGCATCCGTTGGTCGATCGTCGGGCTGTGCACGGGAGGCGGGGCGGACATGGGCGTGGCGATCCGGGCGGCGGATGAGGGCGACCGGGAGTCCGTGGTGCGGTTGCTGGACGCGGCCTTCCAGGACGATCCGGTCAGCGGCTGGATCTTCCCGGGTGCGGAGTACCGCCGTACGACGCATCCGCGCCTGATGGCCGAGTTCACCGACGTCGTCCTCGACGAGGGCCGGATCGATGTCACCGAGGACGGCTCGGCGTGCGCGCTGTGGCTGTCCGTGCCGGAGGACGACCACCCCGACGACGAGGCCGCGGCCCGGCTCATGGAGGCGGTCGACCCGGACAACGTACGCCTCGACCTGATCGCCCGGCTGACCGCCGGAGTCCACCCCCGCGGCCGCGCCCATGAATACCTCTGGATGATCGCCGTGACTCCGCAGCGCCAGGGCCGCGGCATGGGTACCGCGCTCCTCGGGTCCGCCCTCGACCGCTGCGACCGCGAGGCCCGCCCGGCCTACCTGGAGGCGAGCAACGCCCGCAGCCGCAGGCTGTACGAGCGACTCGGGTTCGTCACCGGTGAACCCCTCGTCCTGCCGGACGGCCCGCCGATGTGGCCGATGTGGCGCGAGCCGCGCGGCTGAGCGGCTGGGCCGCTGGGCGGCTGAGTCGCCGGGCTATCGCGTGGGCACGATCGTCTCCACCAACCGCTCGACCAGCCCGTCGGGGACGTCCACCCCGGGCAGTACGCCGTCCAGGACGCCCGGCAGCGTGAGGTGTTCCAGGATCAGGCCGAGCATCGCGAGATAGAGAACGGCGACGGTCTCGTCGCCGCCGGGCAGGCCGGCCTGCCGGTGGAATTCCATGCCGTACTCCAGGTCGCCACGCACCGACCTGGTGAAGGAGTCGCGGAGCTCCGGGCGCCGGGTGGCCTCCAGGCGCATCTCCAGCAGGGCCAGATAACCCGTGCGGTCCCGGGTCACGCGCCGCATGAGGTCGCGCATCAGCGCCGTCACCAGAGCACGGTCCTTGGGCGACCGCATCAGCGCGGTGAGCACCTCGGGGTCGGGCGCGAGCCGGGTGTGCAGCCGGGAGTCGATCTGGCGGAGCAGGTCGTCGCGCCCGGTGAAGTAGTTCGAGGCGGTGCCCACCGGCACCCCGGCCCCGGTGTCCACCGCGCGAAATGTCAGCCCGCGCGCCCCTTCGCGCGCGAGCACCTCGATCCCGGCGTCCACCAGGGCGGCCCGGCGCTCCGGATTGCCCGCCATACGGAATCCCCTCTCCCACTTGTCCCGGTCTCCGTCCCGTACCGGAAACGCCTTGCAACCACTACAGCCGAAGTACTACAACTGGAGTGGTCAACGCAGCGCAGCCTACGAAAAGAGACCCGCTTGCGAAAGCTCACCTACTTCGTCGCCTGCTCCATCGACGGCTTCATCGGGGACCCGGGCGGCGACGCCTCGTCCATGTTCGCCTTCCTCGACGAGGAGTTCCTGGGGTTCCTGACCTCGACGTACCCCGAGACCATCGCGGCCCAGGGCCGGGAGCCACTCGGCCTCAAGGGCGCCGGGAACAGGCACTTCGACACCGTGATCCAGGGCCACGGAAGCTACCGGATCGCCCTCGACATCGGCATCACGAGCCCCTACGGGCATCTGCGCGAGTACGTCGCCTCCCGCAGTCTCGGCAGCTCGCCCGACCCCAATGTGACGGTGATCGACGACGATCTGGTCGCCGCTGTGCGCGAGTTGAAGGCCGAGGAAGGCGAACTCGGCATCTGGCTCTGCGGCGGCTCCCGGATCGCCGGTGAACTGATCGACGAGATCGACGAGATCGTCATCAAGACCTACCCCCAGGTGTACGGCTCCGGTATGCCGATGTTCGGCAGCGGTTTCGCCGTCACCGACTTCAGCCTGGAGTCCGTGCGCACGTTCGAGAACGGGGTGCTCGTACGGACCTACAGCAGAAAGCGCTGAGCGCCTTCGCGCAAGCCGAGCGCCTTCGTGCAAGGGGGAGCGCCGCACTCCGGCCCGCCCTACCCTGGGGACATGGACAGCGAAGAACACGTCTGTCCCGTCTGCGGACAGCCCGTCGAAACGGTCGTCCGGCGGCACAAGACGCTGGGCGCCTGGGTCCCGGTGTGGGGTCCCGGCCCCTGCCACAACCCCGACTGCGACGCCTGCGTCGACCCCGTCGTCGAGCCCCGGCCACCGGAGCCCGATCAATCCGCCGCGAAAAAATCCTGAGCCCGTGTCGAGAATCCCGGCCCGGCTCCGACGTCCCCCGTGAGAGCCGCCCGCAGCGGGTGGCGAGAGCCGAAGGAGCGGACCGATGAAGTACCTGGTGATGGTGCAGGGCACGCAGGCGGACTACGAGGGCATGCGCGGCAAGGCGTCCGAGCACGCCCCGACCTGGACCGAGGAGGAACTCCAGGCCATGTACGCCTACATGGGCGCGATCAACGACGACCTCGCGGAGTCCGGCGAAATCATCGACGCCCAGGGCCTGGCCGAGCCCGCGAGGACCCGGCTGGTCAGCCGGACCCCCGACGGCGGCACGGAGATCACCGACGGCCCGTACAGCGAGACCAAGGAGCTGATGGCCGGCTACTGGGTCCTGGAGTGCGAGAGCCTGGAGCGGGTCACGGAGATCGCCGAGCGCGTCAGCCGCTGCCCCGGCCCCAAGGGCGAGACCGGCCACCCGGTGGTGATCCGGCCCATCATGGACGGCGCCGGGGACATCTGCTGAGCCGTATCGACGGCACGAGCACGGCACGAGCACGGTATGAACCGCACGACCGAGACCGAGGACCTGCTGCGCCGCCACGCGCCGCAGGTCCTCGGTGCGCTGGTCCGACGGTACGGACACTTCGACGCCGCCGAGGACGCCGTACAGGAGGCGCTCCTCGCGGCCGCCCGGCAGTGGCCGTCGGACGGGGTGCCCGGCAATCCGCGCGGCTGGCTGATCAGGGTCGCGGCACGGCGGCTCGCCGACACCCTGCGCGCCGACGAGGCCCGCCGGGCCCGGGAGGAGCGGGTGGCGCAGCTGTCCGCGCGGGTGACCGTCCCGGACCGGGCTCCGCGCGAGGACGACACGCTCTCCCTGCTCTTCCTGTGCTGTCACCCGGACCTGACCGCGTCCGCGCGGATCGGGCTCACCCTGCGCGCGGTCGGCGGCCTGACCACGGCGGAGATCGCCCGTGCGTATCTGGTCCCCGAGGCGACGATGGCCCAGCGCATCAGCCGGGCCAAGCAGAAGGTGCGCTCGGTCAGCTTCGGGCGGCCCGACAACTGGGCGGTGCGCCTGCCCGCCGTTCTGCACACGCTGTACCTGATCTTCAACGAGGGCTACACGGCCACTTCCGGCGCCGGCCTCCAGCGCCGGGACCTGGCCGGCGAGGCGATCCGGCTGACCCGCGCCGTCCACCGCCTCCTCCCCGACGACGGCGAGGTGGCGGGTCTGCTCGCCCTGATGCTGCTCACCGACGCCCGCCGCGAGGCGCGCACCGGCCCGCACGGCGAGCTCGTCCCGCTCGACGAACAGGACCGCGACCGCTGGGACCGGGCGGCGATCGAGGACGGCGTCGCCCTCGTCACCCGGGCGCTGTCCCGGGGACCGGCCGGGCCGTACGGGCTGCGCGCGGCGATCGCGGCCGTGCACGACGAGGCGCCGTCCGCCGACGCCACGGACTGGCGGGAGATCCTCGGCCTGTACGACCTCCTGGTCCGCCTGGTCCCGGGTCCCGTCGAGCGCCTCAACCGCGCGGTGGCCGTGGCCATGGTGCACGGCCCGCGCGCCGCGCTGACCGAACTGGACGCGCTGGAGGGCGAGTTGGGTGGCAGTCACCGGCTGGACGCGGTCCGGGGGCACCTCCTGGAGCGCGCGGGCGAGCACGCGTCCGCCCGGGCCGCCTACGAAGCGGCCGCCGCCCGCACCCTGAGCCTGCCGGAGCAGCGGTATCTGCGGTCGCGGGCGGCGCGATTGACGCCGTAGCGTGGCCGCATGCCGAAACTGCCCTACATCCTCCACATCACCGAGCGCTCCCTGTGGGACGCGGCGCGCGAGCGCGGCACCTACGAGATCTCCACTCGCGGCCGCACCCTCCAGGAGCAGGGCTTCATCCACTTCTCCACCCGCGACCAGCTCCCGCGCGTGGCGTCCTTCGTGTACGGCTCCTACGACGGCCCGGACGAACTGGTCGTCCTGGTCGTGGACCCCGCGCTGGTCGGCGTACCCGTGAAGTACGAGGCCATGGAGCCGGGCGGCGAGGAGTTCCCGCACGTGTACGGCCCCGTCCCGGTCGATGCCGTGGTGGATGTGGAGCCCTGGGGGTGACGCGGGCAGGGCTCATCCTGCTTGCCCCGCCTACCGCTGGGTGCCGCTGACCGACGGCGACGGCAGCGTGCCTGTCTCCGGGTCGCGTCCGGTCAGGCAGTACGTGCCGCCCGCCGGGTCGCGCAGCACCGTCCAGTGGGTGCCGCGGGCGACGAGCACGGCCCCCAGTTCCTCGTGACGGGCGCGGGTCGCCTCGATGTCCGCGCAGGCCAGGTCGAGATGGGCGGAGACGGGCCGCTCGTCGCCGAGGCGCTGCAGGAGGACGCGGACGGGCAGCCCGGACGGCGGCCTGAGCACCCGGAACTCCGGGAGCGAGCCGGTCAGCAGGTCCCAGCCCGTCAGCTCCGCCCAGAAGTCGGCCTCGCCCTCGTACGCGGACGGCGCGATGTCCAGGCACACCTGGTCCAGCCGGCTGCCCGCCACCACCGGCGGCCGCGCCGACTCCCCGTGCCACGGCACCGCGCAGAACAACTGCCCGGCGGGCGACCGCAGTACGGCCCACCCCTCGTGCCCGGCGACCACAGCGGCGCCCAGCTTCCGGGCCGATGCCACGAACTCCGCCACGTCCTCCACCGAGAAGTCGAGATGCGCGCCGCCCTCGCCGGAGACGACCCCCTGGACCTTCACACAGGCGTCGGTGCCGTCCTCGGGCACAAGGGTCACGAACTCCTGCTGATCTCCCCGGAGTTCGGACAGCCGGGTGCCGGTGACCGCGGTCCAGAAGGCGTGGGTCCCGGCGAGGCGTGCGGCGGGGCGGTCGACGAAGGCGTAGGTCCAACGGATTGTCATGGGGCGATCGTAGGCACGGCGGCCCCGCGCACCATCTGCTCGCGCACCATCTGCCCCGCGCACGATCTGCTCGCACACCTATCCGCACATCTGCCCGGTCACCCGCCCCGTCACTTGTCCGCGCGCTCCATGAACCGCAGCATGTTCCCGGCCGGGTCCCGGAACGCGCAGTCGCGCACCCCGTACGGCTGGTCCATCGGCTCCTGGAGCACATCCGCACCGGCTGCCTCGACCCTGGCGTACAGGGCGTCGCAGTCGGCGGTGGTGAAGATGACCCCGCGCAGCATGCCCTTGGCGAGCAGCTCGGCCATCGCCTGCCGGTCGGCGGGGGAGGCGTCCGGGTTCGCGCCGGGCGGCTCCAGCACGATCTCCACGTCCGGCTGGAGCGGCGAGCCGACGGTGACCCACCGCATGCCCTCGAAGCCCACGTCGTTGCGGACTTCCATGCCGAGCACGTCGACGTAGAAGGCGAGGGCCTTGTCGTGGTCGTCGACGGCGATGAAGCACTGTTTGAGTTTCAGGTCCATGGCCTCACGCTAGGGCGGTTGCCCGGGCCGCGCCCGTTCAACTCATGGACCAGACGGAAGGGTCGTGCCGGGCGGGGGTGGTGAGCCGGCGGGGCGGGGTCCGGATGCCGGAGCAGGCGGCGAGGGCCTGGGAGACGTCGGCGTCGGTGACTTCCAGGGGCCGGCCCGGGGACACGTCCGAGCGTGCGGCGCGGATCCGGGCCAGGGCTCCGGCTTCGTCCAGCAGGCCGATGGCCGCTCCGGGGAGCGCCTGGTCGGGGACGTGGTCGCGGGCCAGTGCGGCGGCCGCCAGGGCCTCCTCGGTGAGGACCGCGTTGTGGTGGCTCTCCAGGCGCCCCTGGACGGCGCGCAGGATCTCCCGTACGTCCTCCGCGGGTGGCTCCTCGACGAAGATCGGTTGGACGAGGCGGTCGAGACCGGGGTCCTGGTCCCGGTGCTCGTACTCCGCGCGGCCGCAGTCGCCGAGCACGAACACCTCCGGTGCTTCGAGCACGGAACGGAAGAGGCCGAGCGGCGTGGTCGTGCCCTCGGACAGGTGCAGGGGGGTGAGAGCGCCGCTGAGGTGGAGCACGAGGGGCGCATTGTCCCCGGCCTCGCTCAGCAGCTCCGTGACCAGGGCACTGCCCCGGGCCCGGTGCCGCGGATCGGCGAGAACCGCGGCGAGGTCGAGGGCCCGCACGGTACGGCCCCGCAGGGCCGGCGGTACGCGTCCCTCGGCGATCGCGAGGGCGACTCCCCGGGCCACGGCCTCCTTGCCGACACCGGGTTCGCCGATCAGGAGGGGCACGTTGCGTCGGTGGCGGGTGAGGGTCTGGATGACGCGGTCGACCTCGTGCGTGCGGCCGACGACGGGGGCTGTCACGGCGCCCAGGTCGCGGGTGACGGATGAGAGGGGGCCGCGGAGCTGTGGGGCTGGGGCAGGGCGGTCGGTCAGCTGCCGCGAGCGATTCAGGTCCGCACCGTTCCGCTGGAGGACGCCCACCACGGTGCCGTTGCCCTGGGCGAGCAGCGCGCGCAGGACGTGTGCCGGCTCGACGGTCGTGGCTCCGAGGCGGGCGGCCTCACGGGGTGCGAGGTCGAGCACGGACCTGGTCTCCGCGGCGAGGGGCATGAACCCCCCTTGCTCCGTGGCCCCCGCACCTAGGGCCTTCCGCATCGAGTCACCTATCCGCGCGGCCGGGGCGCCGGTGAGGCTCTCGATCTCCGCGGCGGTGCCGTCAGGCGTGTCGTCGAGCAGGGCCAACAGGAGGTGCCCCGGCGCGACGGAGTGGTGACGGAGCCGACGGGCGTACGCCTCGGCGCGCTGCACCACCTGCCGCGCCCGCTCCCCGAACCGGTCGTCAGCCATCCCCGGCCCCCTCCACCCCCGCCAGATCCTCCCGGGCCCTCCGCGTGTGCGGATGCTCCGCCCCCAGCACCCGCTCCCGCTCCACCACCAGCTGCCGCAGCAGTGCCAGCGCCTCGTCCCGCCCGCCCGTCAGGGCGAGATTGCGGGCCAGGATGTGCCGCGTGCGCAGGGTGTGCGGATGTTCCGCGCCCAGGACCCGGCACCGGTCGGCGAGCAGGACCCGCAGCATGCCGACGGCCTCCTCCCGGTGCCCCGCCTCGCCCAGGTTCACGGCGAGGAACTGCCGGGTGCGGAGCGTGTCCTCGTGGTCCGGGCCGAGCAGCCGCAACTGCTCGGCCAGGAGCTGCCGGAGCAGCCCCGCGGCCTGCACCGGGGTGCCCGCGCCGCCCAGGCTGTGGGCGTAGGACTGGCGGGTGCGCAGGGTGTCGGCGTGCTCGGGGCCGAGGATCCGGGTCTGTTCGTCGAGGATCTTCTGGAGCTGCTCCGCCGCGCCCTTCCAGTCCCCGGCCTTGCCCTGCTCGACCGCGGCGATCTGCTGTCGGCGCAGTTCGGGTCCGGCGGTCGCGGCGAAGGCGCGGTTGATGGTGAGGGCGATCTCGTGCGCGGTTCCCGCGGCGCGGTTGAGCGGGGTGGGCAGGCCCTCGGCCTCCATGATCGCCCGGAGCCGGCGGTAGAGGTCGTCGATCGTGAGCAGTTCGGGCCCGCCGACCACCCCCTCGCGCAGCAGCCGCATGAGCCTCCCGGAGAACGCGGTGTGCTCCTCCTCCGGCAGCGCCAGGGCGACCTGGTCGCGCTGCGCCGAGGTCAGCACGTAGGTGCCCGCCACCGCGAGCTGCCCGAGCCGCTCGGCGTCGCCGCCCCCTGCCAGGGAGTCGCCCAGGGCACGGCCGGAGAAGCAGCAGTCCAGGACGACCAGCTTGGTCCCGGCCGGACTGTCGAGCACGGCGTCGCGCAGCTTCTCGTACTCCAGGGAGTTGAACTCGGGCGCGGCCCACTCGCTGTCGGGCAGCGCCAGATGGAGAGCGTGGCGCCGGCCGCCGACCAGGCCGTGCCCGGCGTAGTGGACGAGGAGCAGGTCCTCCGCCTCGGCCACGGCCGCCCGCAGCCGTCCGCCGACGGTGCGCAGGTCGCCGTCGTCGAGCAGCACCGTGCAGTGGCTGTCCGGGACCAGCCCGTAGTACGGGTCGGTGAGGAGTGCGGCCAGGTCGGTGATGGTGCGGTGGACGGACGGGAGGTCGGGCAGGCCCGGGTCGGAGTACCGGCTCGCGCCGATCAGTACGACCCGCGAGCGGTGGGGGTCGGGAAGGCGCACGTCACTCCCGTACGTCCTGGTCCGGCCCGTCGTCGAGGATCCGCCGCAGCAGGCCTTCCAGGTCCTCGCCGCGCACCCGCTTGGCGTCGATCTCGACGCCGGAGCCGTCCGCGCGCCGTACCTCCAGGCGTACGTCGCTGCGGCGCGGCTGGGTGATCCAGGCGCGCAGGCAGGAGGCGAGCACGGTGAGCGGGCCGCCCGCGCCGAGGAGCACGGTCACCGTGTCGAGCGCGGTGCCCAGCTGTCCGGGCTCGGGTCCGGCGCCGTCGAGGCGGACCTTCCCGGCGAGTGCCGGCTCGCCCCTGAGCCAGTCCGTGAGGGACTCGGCGTCCGCGATCGGGTCCCGGCTCAGGACGGATATGCGTGCAGTCGCCACGGCTCCCCCGGCTCTCATCAAAGACCTTGACGGGCAACGCTGTTGAGAGATCTCAGTGTAGGGCCCGTGGGGCGGGAGAGGCCGGGTCAGTAGGGGCGGCGCCGCGGACGGGTGAAGGTGCGGGCGACACAGGACGGGATCACCGCGCTCTCCTCGTGCGACCGGGCCCGGTAGGCGCTCGGGGTCTCGCCGACCAGCTCCGTGAACCGGGAGCTGAAGGAGCCGAGCGAGGTACAGCCGACGGCGAGGCAGACCTCCGTGACACTGAGGTCGCCGCGGCGCAGCAGGGTCTTGGCCCGCTCGATACGACGGGTCATCAGATAGCTGTACGGAGTCTCGCCGTACGCCTCGCGGAAGCTGCGCTGGAAGTGCCCCTGGGACATCAGCGCGGTGCGCGCGAGCTCGGCGATGTCGAGCGGCTCGGCGTACTCGCGGTCCATACGGTCGCGGGCCCGCCGCAGCCGCACCAGGTCCTCGATGCTCACCCCTTCAGCTTCGCACAGGAGCGCGCGGGCGGGTCCCCCGGCTTTCGACGACCCCGACACCCGCCGGCGGACGGCGAAGGGGCCCGGCCGGGTCTTCGGCAGGGCCCCCTCACAACTGCTCCGGAAGGACCGGGAGCCTGATACGGGATCAGGCCTTCTTGGTCTCCCAGAAGATCTTGTCGATCTGGGCGATGTAGTCCAGGGCCTTCTGACCGGTCGCCGGGTCGGTGGACGCCTTGGCGGCCGAGAGGGCCTTCAGGGTGTCGTTGACCAGCTGGTGCAGCTCCGGGTACTTCTCGAAGTGCGGGGGCTTGAAGTAGTCGCTCCAGAGCACCGAGACGTGGTGCTTCGCGAGCTCGGCACGCTGCTCCTTGATGACCGTGGCGCGCGCCTGGAAGTGCGGGTCGTCGTTGGCGGCCATCTTCTCCTGGACGGCCTTCACCGACTCCGCCTCGATGCGGGCCTGGGCCGGGTCGTACACACCGCAGGGCAGGTCGCAGTGCGCGCTGACCTTGACCTTGGGGGCAAACAGGCGGGAAAGCATGGAGCATTCCTTCCTCGTGATCGTCTTCTCAGGTGGGACATTACTCCCTGAGGGACGGGTTTTCGCGAGTGCCCCCTTGGGCTTAGGACAAAAGTCCGGGGTCAGACTGAGACTGGTGGAGGAACGGACCGGGGAGGTGCCGGGGATGCCGGAGCTGTCGCAGGAGACCGAGCGGGGGAGGGCGGTCACGCCCTTCGGGCTGGCCGAGGTGACCGGGCCGTCCATGGTGCCCACGCTCCACCACGGGGACCAGCTCGTGGTGCAGTACGGGGCCCGGATCAGGCCCGGTGACGTCGTGGTCCTGCGCCACCCGTTCCAGCAGGACCTGCTCGTCGTCAAGCGGGCCGCCGAGCGGCGCGAGGGCGGCTGGTGGGTCCTCGGGGACAATCCGTACGCCGGAGGGGACAGCACCGACTACGGGACCGTGCCGGAGGACCTGATCCTCGGCCGGGTCCGGCTGCGCTACCGGCCGCTCCGCCGCGATCAGCGCTCGCCGCTCGCGCTGGTGCGCTGGGCGCTCTCGGCCGCCAGGCCCGTCCTGTCCGGGCGGTCGGCCTCCAGGCGCTTGCGGGCCCGGTAGGCGGCCACGTTGGCGCGGGTCGCGCAGCGGTCGGAGCAGTAGCGCCGGGAGCGGTTCGTCGACGTGTCCAGATAGGCGTTGCGGCAGGGGGGCGCCTGGCACAGGCCCAGGCGGTCCACGCCGTACTCGGTCAGATGGAACGCGAGGCCCATCGCCGCGATCGCCGCGTACCCCGCGGTCGCGTTCGACGGGTGGTCGGCGAGGTGCATGTGCCACAGCGGACGGCCGTCGTCGTCCCGGAAGTCGTGCCCGGAGATCTGCGGGCTCACCGGGAACTCCAGCAGGAGCGAGTTCAGCAGGTCCACCGCGAGCGTCTCGTCGCCCTTGTCGGCGGCCTCGAAGACCGCGCGCAGCCGGGCCCGTACCGAGCGGAAGCGCGTGACGTCCGCGTCGGTGGCGCGACGGGCCGCGGACTGGTTGCCGCCGAACAGATCGCGGACGGCCTCGACCGAGGTCAGGGTGTCCTTGCCCCGGGCCGGTTCCTCGCTGTTGACGAGACGGACGGCGTAATCCGAGTAATAGGCCAGTTCCACTTGTAGTCCTTACGGGGGCGCTCTATGGTCGTGGGGTGCGGTCGGGTAATAGACGGTCGCACTTACAGGGTATTACGCGATCGATGGGGTGGAGGAGTTCGATGACGAACGCGGACGCACACATGGTGACGGTCGGCGCGGACTGGCCGGCCTGGCAGGAGAGCTGGGACCGGCAGCAGGAGTGGTACATGCCGGACCGCGAGGAACGCTTCCGGATCATGCTCGACATGGTCGAGGCCCTCGTCGGGACCGCGCCCCGTGTGCTGGACCTGGCCTGCGGCACGGGCACCATCACCGCGCGGCTGCTGCACAGGTTCCCGCAGGCCACCAGCACCGGCGTCGACCTCGACCCGGCCCTCCTCGCCATCGCCGAGGGCACCTTCGCCGGGGATGGGCGGGTCGGCTTCGTGACCGCCGACCTCAAGGACCCGGACTGGCCCGCGAAGCTGCCGTACGACTCGTACGACGCCGTCCTGACCGCCACGGCCCTGCACTGGCTGCACAGCGAACCCCTCGCGGCTCTCTACGGTCAGGTCGCGGAACTGGTCCGCGACGGCGGTGTCTTCATGAACGCGGACCACATGATCGACGAGTCCACGCCACGGATCAACGCTGCCGAGCGCGCGGGGCGTCACGCCCGTATGGATCAGGCCAAGCGGGACGGCGCCCTCGACTGGGCCGAATGGTGGCAGCTCGCCGCCAAGGACCCGGTCCTCGCCGGTCCGACCGCCCGGCGCTACGAGATCTACGGCGAGCACGCCGACGGTGACATGCCCTCGGCCGCCTGGCACGCGCGCGTGCTGCGCGAGAAGGGCTTCGCCGAGGCCCGGCCGGTGTGGTGCTCGCCCTCGGACACGCTGCTTCTCGCGCTCAAGTAGGCGACAGGCGGGCTCGACGGCACGGCGAAGGGCGGTACGGCGACAGGTCGTACGGCGAAGGGCGGTACGGGAAATCCCGTACCGCCCTTCTCGCAGCGGAGTGTCAGAGGACCTTGGACAGGAACGACTTCGTCCGGTCGTGCTGCGGGTTCGTCAGGACGTCGCGCGGGTGGCCGGACTCGACCACCAGACCGTCGTCCATGAACACCAGCGAGTCGCCCACCTCACGCGCGAAGCCCATCTCGTGCGTGACGACGATCATCGTCATACCGTCCTCGGCCAGGTCCCGCATCACATCGAGGACCTCGCCGACCAGCTCCGGGTCGAGGGCCGAGGTCGGCTCGTCGAAGAGCATCAGCTTCGGCTGCATCGCCAGCGCGCGGGCGATGGCGACACGCTGCTGCTGACCACCCGAGAGCTGCGCCGGGTAGTGGCCCTTGCGGTCGCCGAGGCCCACCCGGTCCAGCAGCCGCTCGGCCCGTTCCCGGGCGATCGCCTTGGTCTCGCCCTTGACCTGGACCGGAGCCTCCATGACGTTCTCCAGAGCCGTCATGTGCGGGAAGAGGTTGAAGCGCTGGAACACCATGCCGATGTCCCGTCGCTGCGCCGCGACCTCCTTCTCCTTGAGCTCGTAGAGCTTGTCGCCCTTCTGGCGGTAGCCGACCAGGTCACCGTCGACGTACAGCCGGCCGGCGCTGATCTTCTCCAGGTGGTTGATGCACCGCAGGAAGGTGGACTTGCCGGAACCGGACGGGCCGATCAGGCAGAACACCTCGCGCGGGTTCACCACCAGGTCGATGCCCTTGAGGATGTGCGCAAGACCGAAGGACTTGTGCACGCCCTCGGCCTTGACCATCGGCGCACCGCTGGTCGGCTGTGCGATGTCCTTGCTCAGACCGGTCATCGGGCCACCTCCGGGCGGCGGAAAGAACCGAACAGTCGGAGGTTCTTCTTCAGGCGCTGGAACGGGGTCGGCGGCAGGTTTCGCGTCGAGCCGCGGGCGTAACGGCGCTCCAGGTAGTACTGGCCGACGCTGAAGACGCTGGTGAGGATCAGGTACCAGATCGACGCGACGAAGTACATCTCGACGACCGCCAGCGAGGTGCTGGAGATGTCCGTGGCGCGCTTGATCAGTTCATTGAACTGTACCGCGTAGGCCAGCGACGAGGTCTTCAGCATGTTGATGAACTCGTTGCCGGTGGGCGGCACGATCACCCGCATCGCCTGCGGCAGGACCACCCGGCGCAGGGTCTTGCCGCTGGTCATGCCCAGGGCGTGGGATGCCTCGGTCTGCCCCAGGTCGACCGACTGGATGCCGGCCCGGACGATCTCCGACATGTACGCGGCCTCGTTCAGGCCGAGGCCCAGAAGCGCCGCCAGGAACGGCGTCATGACCTGGTTCATCTCGTCCTTGTAGAACCCCAGGTTGAGGATGGGGAACACGAGGGAGAGGTTGTACCAGAGCAGTAGCTGCACCAGCACCGGAGTGCCGCGGAAGAACCAGATGTACAGCCACGCCACGGTGCTGGTCACCGGGTTCGACGACATCCGCATCACCGCGAGGATGACGCCGAGCACGAGGCCCAGCACCATCGCGAGCACCGAGATGTACAGCGTGTGCCAGACGCCGGACAGGATGGTGGCATCCGTCAGGTAGTCCGGGATGATGCTGTAGTTGATGTTCGCGTTGGAGAACGCGAGACCGATCAGCACCAGGACGGCGACGACGCCGGCGCCCGCCACCCAGCGGCCGTAGTGGCGCACCGGGATCGCCTTGATCTGCTCCGGCGGCACCGTTGACGCCGGAATCTTGTCGACCTTGTCAGTCACAGAGACAGCCCTTCAGTCTTGCTCGGGCTGCTCAAGAGCCGCCGTTGATCTTCGCCTCGGTGACCGCGCCCTGCGTGACGTTCCACTTCTGGAGGATCTTCTGGTACTCGCCGTTCTTGATGATGGCGCTCATGGCGGCCTGCAGCGCGTCGCGCAGCTGGGTGTCCTTCTTGCCGACCGCGATGCCGTACGGACCGGCCTCGATCTGGTCGCCGACGACCTCGAAGTCCTTGCCGCCGCCGGAGGTCTTGGCGTTGTAGGCCGCGACGGGGAAGTCGTTCAGGTCGGCGACGGACGCGCCCTGCTTCAGACGGAGCAGCGCCTCGGGGTCGGTGTCGAAGGTCTGCAGCGTGATGGCCTTCTTGCCGTCCTTGGTGCACTTGGTGCTCTGCGCCTTGGCGATGCCCTCGGACGTGGTGCCGCGCTGCAGGGCCACGACCTTGCCGCACAGGTCGTCCAGGGACTTGATGCCCTTCGGGTTGCCCTTCTGGACGAGGATCGAGGTGCCGGCGGTGAAGTAGTCGACGAAGTCGACGCCGTTGCCGACCTTCTTGCCGCTGTCGGAGTCGATGCCGTTCTGGCGGTCCTTCGTGTCGTTCATCGCCGACATGATGACGTTGGAACGGCCGCCCTGCAGACCGACGATGAGCTGGTCGAACTTGCCGTTCGTGAACTGGAACTGCACGCCCAGCTGCTTGCCGAGGGCGTCCGCGATGTCGGGGTCGATGCCGACGGCCTTGCCGTTCTGCATGTACTCGACCGGCGGGTAGGCGATGTCGGAGCCCACCTTGATGACGCCCGCCTTCTTGATGTCCGCGGGGAGCTTGTCGGCGAGCGGCGCCGCGGCGGAGGACTTGGTCGAACCGCCGTCGCTGCCCTTGTCCGTCTGGTCACCGCAGCCGGTGAGGATCAGGGCGCCAGCGACCGCGACCGCACCGACCGCGGCAGTACGGGTGCGGGCGGTCGTACGACGGGTGGAGCTTGCGGTCATGGTTGGTTCCTCCGGCGGAAGGGGTGGAGATTGCCGTTAGGTCGACGAGAACACACACCTTCGGGTGTCGCGACCTCGTGGGTTTACGGCATCTTGCCATTCGGACTGCGCTATTCAGGGGACTCGCTATGTCAAAATCGGATAACGGGTGACCCCCGAACCGCGTCAGGTCGGCACATCAAGCCGGACCGTCTGCGGAAATCCCCGGTACCGGCCGAAATTCCTTCGGTGCATCTCACCATGTGGTCGGTGCTTGCCCGGACGTTCCCCGACGTGCAACAGGGCGCTCCATCTCGCCTCGACGTCGCCTCGATGTCATCAGGACGTGACCTTCTAGTCCCGTGATGTGACCTTGCACCTAATGGACTCGTCGTCGGCCCTGTCCGTCGGGTAAGAAGGTTCTTTACACCCCTCATCCGGGGCTCAGGGCGCGTGTGCGGCGCGCCCGTCGCGTACGGCCCGTACGTATCAGGCAATCGGGGCGTATGCGGTCCCGCCCACTCTTCACCAGGAGTGGTCAACCCTCAAACCTTGAATATTTAAGGGGTAAAACGAAGTGGCAGCGGAGATCGTCAATCCTCGCAGCGACAACAGTACGGAGCAGGACGGCGGGGCCGAGCCCCTCGATTCCTTCGATCCGGCGTTCGCGCTGCACCGCGGCGGCAAGATGGCTGTGCAGGCCACCGTGCCGCTGCGCGACAAGGACGACCTGTCCCTCGCGTACACACCCGGCGTCGCGCGCGTGTGCACCGCGATCGCGGAGCAGCCGGACCTGGTCAACGACTACACGTGGAAGTCGTCCGTGGTCGCGGTCGTGACCGACGGTACGGCCGTCCTCGGGCTCGGGGACATCGGCCCCCAGGCCTCCCTTCCGGTGATGGAGGGGAAGGCGATCCTTTTCAAGCAGTTCGGCGGCGTGGACGCCGTCCCGATCGCGCTCGACTGCACCGGCGTCGACGAGATCGTGGAGACCGTCGTCCGGCTGGCCCCGTCCTTCGGCGGGGTGAACCTGGAGGACATCTCGGCACCGCGGTGCTTCGAGATCGAGCGCAAGCTCCAGGAGCGGCTGGACATCCCGGTCTTCCACGACGACCAGCACGGTACGGCGGTCGTGACGCTGGCGGCGCTGCGGAACGCGGCGCGGCTGAGCGGGCGCTCGATCGGTGACCTGCGCGCGGTGATCTCGGGTGCCGGCGCGGCCGGTGTCGCCATCGCCAAGATGCTGGTGGGGGCCGGCATCGGGGATGTGGCGCTGGCCGACCGCAAGGGCGTCGTGTCGGCCGACCGGGAGGACCTGACGCCCGTGAAGCGTGAGGTCGCCGGGTTCACCAACAAGGCGGGCATCAGCGGTTCGCTGGAGGACGCGCTGGCGGGCGCCGACGTCTTCATCGGCGTCTCCGGCGGTACGGTCTCCGAGACGGCGGTGGCCTCCATGGCCAAGGGCGCCTTCGTCTTCGCGATGGCCAACCCGAACCCCGAGGTGCACCCCGACGTCGCGCACAAGTACGCGGCGGTCGTCGCCACCGGCCGGTCGGACTTCCCGAACCAGATCAACAACGTGCTGGCGTTCCCCGGGATCTTCGCGGGCGCGCTCCAGGTGCGGGCCTCCCGGATCACCGAGGGGATGAAGATCGCGGCGGCCGAGGCGCTGGCCGCGGTCGTCGGCGACGATCTGGCCGCCGACTATGTCATTCCGTCGCCGTTCGACGAGCGGGTTGCTCCGGCGGTGACCGCGGCGGTCGCGGCTGCCGCGCGGGCCGAGGGCGTCGCCCGCCGGTGACGCCTGGAATGGCCCCGTCCGTCCGGGCGGGGCCATTTTTTTGCCCACCCACCCGGCCGACCGGGTGATTTCGAGGGTGTTGTCGCCCCGGGGACCGGCGCCCCCGGGCCCCCGCGCCGTTGCGCAACAGGGCATGTGTCACAGCGGGCCGTGGTTCCGTCCGGCTGATCGGGAACCTATCGTCGAGCCCATGTTCGCTGTCTACGCCGCCCGAATCGACCGCGACCAGCCGCTCTCCGGCCTTGAGTTGGGGGAGCGCCCGGCCCCCGAGGCCCGTCCCGGCTGGAGCACCGTCAACGTCAGGGCCGCCTCCCTCAACCACCACGACCTCTGGTCCCTCCGCGGCGTCGGCCTCCCCGAGGAACGGCTGCCGATGATCCTCGGCTGCGATGCCGCCGGCGTCGACGAGGACGGCAACGAGGTCGTCCTGCACTCCGTCATCGGCCAGAGCGGCCACGGTGTCGGCCCCGACGAGCCGCGCTCGATCCTGACCGAGCGCTACCAGGGCACCTTCGCCGAGCAGGTCGCCGTACCGACCTGGAACATCCTGCCCAAGCCCAAGGAACTCTCCTTCGAGGAGGCCGCCTGCCTGCCCACGGCCTGGCTGACGGCCTACCGGATGCTCTTCACCAACGCCGGCGTACGGCCCGGGGACTCCGTCCTCGTGCAGGGTGCCGGCGGTGGTGTCGCCACGGCCGCGATCGTGCTCGGCAAGGCTGCGGGGCTGCGGGTCTTCGCCACCAGCCGTGACGAGGCCAAACGCAAGCGCGCCCTGGAACTCGGCGCCGTGGAGGCGGTCGAGTCGGGGGCGCGGCTGCCCCAGCGGGTGGACGCCGTCATCGAGACCGTCGGCGCCGCCACCTGGTCCCACTCGGTGAAGTCGCTGCGTCCCGGCGGCACGATCGTCATCTCCGGCGCCACGAGCGGCGACCGCCCCTCGCACGCCGAGCTGACCCGCATCTTCTTCCTGGAACTGAAGGTCGTCGGCTCCACGATGGGCACCAAGGACGAGCTGGAGGACCTGCTCTCCTTCTGCGCCGCCACCGGTGTGCGTCCCGTCATCGACGAGGTCCTCCCGCTCGACCGCGCCCGCGAGGGCTTCGAGCGGCTGGAGTCCGGCGACCAGTTCGGAAAGATCGTGCTCACCAACGGCTGATCGTCGAGCAGCTGATCGCCGAGCGGCTGATCGCCGCCGCAGTCCGCCGACTGCCGCTTCGGTACGACGGCCGGTCCGGTTTCCGGGCCGGCCGTCGGTGTTTGTCAATCACGGTTGACATGAGAGGTCCCGTCAACTTAGGTTGACATCATGACCGAAGCAACGGAACTCGCCGAGCGGGCCGGAGACCGCGATCCGCGGGTCGGACTGCGTGCCGTCGCCGCACTGCGCAGGCTGCTGGAGCAGCTGGAGGCGGTGCAGGTGCGCAGCGCCCGCAACCAGGGCTGGTCGTGGCAGGAGATCGCCGCCGAACTCGGCGTCAGCAGGCAGGCCGTGCACAAGAAGTACGGGAGGCAGTGATGTTCGAACGGTTCACGAAGGATGCCCGTGCCGCCGTGCAAGGTGCGGTCGCGCATGCCGAGCGGCTGGGTGACGAGCGGGTGGAGGAGTCCCATCTCCTGCTCGCCCTTCTCGAACGGGAGGGCAGCCGGGGTTCGTTCGCCCTGGCGTCGCTCGGGCTGTCGGCGGGGCGGCGGGAGGGAGTCGCGCGCGCCCTGGCCGAGGCCCGGCGCCGCGGCGGGCTCTCCCGGGCCGACGCGGACGCGCTGTCGGGGCTGGGGATCGACCTCTCGGAGATCGTGTCCCGGGTGGAGGAGGCCCATGGGGAGGGGGCCTTGGCGGCCGGGCGGAAGGGATCGTTCGGGCGCCGGCCGTTCAGCCGGGGTGCCAAGGATCTGCTGACCCGGTCCCTGCGTGTCGCCCTCGGGCACCGCGACCGCCACATCGGCGACGAGCACCTCCTCCTCGCCCTGACCTCGTGTCCGGGCGTGGCCGCCGAGGCACTCGCCGAGCACGGGGTGACGCACGAGTCGCTGACCCGTGTGCTGTACGGCGGGGGAGAGGCGAAGGCAGGCTGACGGCCGCCGCCCCCGGCAGCGCGCCCGCCCTTCACGGTGGGCGCGCTGCCGGACAGGCGCTCAGACCTTCGGCCCGCGCAGTATCGCGCCGATGTGTGCCGCCGCCGTCGACAGATGGCGGCGGGCGTCCCGGAGTTGGTCGGCCGTCACGCCGTGGTCGCGGGCGGCGTCGCGGATGTCGTCCCGGAAACGGTCGAGGAGACGGTCCAGGTCGCGCACCGGGTCACCGGTAGTGTCCTCGTGGGCCCAGGCCGGTTCGTAGTCGGCCGGGAAGTCCTCGGGGACCTGTGTGTACTCCGGCTCCGGTGCGGACTTGCCGGTGGCGGAACCGGCCCCGGCCCCTGCTCCGGGCCGTTTGAATCCCAGGTCCTTGCCGAACTCCTTCCCGAAGTCCTTCCCGAACTCGCCGAATTCCTTGGCCAGTTCGGTCAGCCCCTCGCGCACCCCCGTCGGCCAGTCGCCCCGCGCGAAGTGGTCCTGCACATGGTCCTGGACCCGCCGGGCGATGCGCTGCATCTCCTCCTGTGCCTGGGCCCGGGCCCGGTTCTGCGCCTCCTGGGCCTGGCGGCGGGCGCGCTGGGCCTCCTCGCGGGCGCGGCGGCTCTCGTCCTTGGCGCGCCGGGCCTGCTCCTTCCACTCCTGCTTGACGCGGCGCATCTCCTCCTTGGCCGCCCGCCAGGCCTCCTTGTCGCCCAGGTCGCCGTAGTCCCCGGAGGGGCCGTGTTCCCCGGTGCCGGTCCAGGTGCCGTGCCGGGCCTCGGTGGCGGCCGCGCGCACCTCACGGCGCAGGTCGCCCGCCGCGCCGCGCACGTCGGCCCGGATCTCGGCGGCGAGTTCCGCGACCGACTCGCGGATCTCCAGTTCCAGGTCGGCCAGTTCGCCGCTGCGGTCGGCCAGTTCGGCGCGGCCGGCGTCCGTGATGGCGTACACCTTGCGGCCGCCCTCGGTGGTGTGCGTGACCAGGCCCTCGGCCTCCAGCTTGGCCAGGCGGGGGTAGACGGTGCCCGCCGACGGTGCGTACAGCCCCTGGAAGCGCTCCTCCAGCAGGCGGATCACCTCGTAGCCGTGGCGCGGGGCCTCGTCGAGCAGCTTGAGCAGGTAGAGGCGCAGGCGGCCGTGGGCGAAGACGGGAGGCATGTCAGAGCACCTTCTTGTCGGTCGTGCCGTCGGCCGGGGCGTCGCCGCTCGCGGAGTCCTTGCTCGCGGCGTCGTCCGGGCCGGAAACGGAATTCTCCCCCAAGTCGCCCTGTGTTCCGGCCGCCGGGGCGGTCACCGGGGCGGTCCCCGGGTCGGCCGGCGCGGCCGGGGTGTCCGGCACGGCTTCGGCCGCCGTACCGTCCGTCGACGGGTCCCCCGTCCCCTCGGCCACGGCGTCGGAGACGAACTCCGCCTCCCTGACCGGCGGTTCGGCGTCCCACGCCTCGTCCTCGTCCTCCCTCGGGGGGCGGCGCAGCAGGGCGATCGAGCCGGAGACCGTGGTGGCCCTGAGTCTGCCGGTGCCCGCGCCGAGCCGGCCGGTGATCTTGTGGGCGCCCCACTGGCCGTGGACCCGCAGGCCGTCGAAGGCGTTGGAGATGCTGCCGCTCGCCGTGTTCGCCTCGACCTCGGCGTCCGCCGGGTGCGGGAGCCTTATGGCGATCTCGCCGGAGACGCTGGTCAGTCTGACGTCCGTCGGGCCGTCCGGGTCGAGGTCGATGATCATGGAGCCGCTGACCGAGTCGGCGCGCACGGAGGACCCCGAGCCGTCGACGACGGTCAGGTCGCCGGAGACGGAGTTGAAGCGCAGGTCGCCGGTGACGGACTGGGCCTCCAGGTTTCCGGACACCGTGCTCGCGCGGACCGGGCCGGAGAGGGCGACCAGCGTCGTGTCGCCCGTGACGCCCTTGATGTCCGAGTGGCCGCGGATCCCCGAGACGACGGCGCCGGCGCCGACCACTCCGACCTCCACGCGGGTCTGCGCGGGGACCGCGAGGGAGACGACCGCGCTGCGCCGCCAGCCCTTGCGGTCGAGCCATTTGAGGAAGCCCTTCCAGGGCAGGTCCTCGTACGCCACCGTGAGTGTGCCGCCCTCCTGGGTGACCACCAGGGGTGGGCCCTCCATGTCCGAGATCTCCAGATGCGCGGCACCCTGGTCCGTGCCCATGACGTTGACCGCTCCGTTGACGATGCGTACGTGCAGCTCGCTCACCGGATCGTCGAAGGTGAGCTTCGTGGGCTCGGTGACGGACCACTCGGACATGGTGCTGACCTCCTTCACGGGACGCGACACGCCATATCGCGTCTTCCGTAAAACACGATATATCGCGGCCATGGAAAGTCAAGACACTCGTTCGCGTGATCGGCGATGCCTCATATCGGGCGTGACAGGGATGAATTGCCTAGCGTGTGACCATGTCGGCGGATGGGTTTCGGGCCGGTTCACCGGGCGCTGCCGCCCCCGGTGCCCTGCTGCTCTGCCGGGCGGCGCCGGACTCCGTCGCCCCGGCCGCCAACCTGCTGCGCGAGCGGATGCTGCTCACCGGGGCCGGCGACGAATGGAGCGTGCTCGTGCCCGAGGGCACCCCGTGGCTCCACGCCGGTGAGCCGGTCGACCGTGTCGTGAACGGCTGGGCCGCGGCGCTGGCCGTCGGTTCGTCCTGGCCCGTGCTCGCGCTGTGGTGGGACGCCGACCGCGCCGGGTTCACCCTCGCCTCCGGCTTCCGCCGTCCCGTCGGCTACGTCTGGCTGGCCAACGGCACCCCGGTGGGGGAGGACGAGGCGATGAGTACCTTCGCCGCGCGGCTGGGGCTCGATCCCGTACTGGACGTGGAGTCCCTCGGTCTGCTGACCGGGGCGGACTCCGAGGCCGACGGCCGCGATCGGCTGCGCGGGCTGCTCGCCGTCCTCACGCGCGCGGGAGTGGCTCTGCCCGCGGGGGTGCTCCCCGGCGAACCCGCCGACCGGCTCCACGAGGCCGCCCTCGTCCCGGCCGACGTGCGGCGGATCGAGGGGCTGGGGGTCGTGGCGGGCTGGCGGGAGGCGGTGCGAGCCGAACTCGAGGTGGTGGAGCGGGGGCGGCTGGCGCCGTGGCTGCCGTGGGCCGGGGATCCGCAGGCCCGTGCGCTCGCCCTGGCCCAGGTGGTGGTGGGCCTGCCGGTCATGGTGTGGGGCGTACGGCGACGCAGTGGAGGGTGGGTCACCGCGGGGGCGCTGCTGGTGGCGCACGGGGCGCTGGGGCTCGCGTACGAGCTGGTGCGCCCGCGCGACTGACCGGGGTCTTCCGGCTGACCGGGGCCTTTTGAGGGAGGCCCCCGTCGGCTTGCTACTCGTCGTCCTCGTCGTCCAGGCGGGCCAGCCACGTCGCCAGGCGCTCCACCGGGACCTCGAAGTCGGGGTTCAGATCGACGAACGTACGGAGCTGCTCGGCGAGCCACTCGAAGGTGACCTCCTCCTCGCCGCGCCGCTTCTCCAGTTCCTCGATGCCTCGGTCGGTGAAGTACATGGATGGTGCTCCGTGGGAAGGAAGAGGCGCGGTTCCCGTGCAGGGGGCCGCGAGGGACGGACAAGAAAAGGATAGGCGTACAGAACAGGGCCTCCGTGGGCCGCCCGGCCCCTCGGCATGGGCCTTCCGGACCTGGCGGGAGGCGTTCTGTGCGCGTGCTCGTCCACGACGATCCGTACCGCTGCGAGTGCCGTCGGCGGCTTCTGGTGCGAGCGGTGCACTTTTCGGCCTCGGTTCGGCGAAGGGGTAGGGCCCGGCTGCCGGGGGAAGGACTCTTTCCCTGCGGGAAAGGTGAGGTCTTCCGGTACGGGCAGTGAGGCCTTGCCGGACCAGCAGAACGGGAAACGACGAGGAGCAGGGGCGTAGGGAGCGCACGGCCTGGCAGAACCCGGGCTGGGCTCTCGCGCCGCGGACACCCCGGAGCCGGCTCGCCCAGCGGGCACCGGCACGGGGGAACGGGGGATTCGTATGGGACAGGAAGTGACGCGGGTAGCGCGGATCGAGCTGCCGGACGGTACGCCGGTGTGGGCCCGGATATCGGGGGCCGAGGAACTGGCCGTGCCACCGGGGGAGTTGTCGTACACGGACACCGGATTCGCGGAGCGGGTGGAGGCGAGCGTCGAGAGCCTGCACTCGCTCGTCACCGGGGTCGCACGGTCACTGGCCGGTCCGCTGCGCGCGGTGCGGCCGGACGAGGTGAGCGTCGAGTTCGGGATCGAGTTGACCGCGAAGGCAGGCAAGGTCGTGGGACTGCTCGCGGACGGCGAGGCCAAGGCCGGCATCACGGTGACCCTGACGTGGAACGGCGGCGGCCCACCGGATCCGTCGTCCCCGGACCCCGACCCGGACCCGACTTCGCACCCGACCCCGGCCTCCGGCCCGGCCCCAGCGCCCCCCGGCGCACCCCCGACCCCGGCATCCACGGGCCCTGCCCCGTCTCCCGCTCCGGGTTCGCCGTCGGCGTCTGTGGGTCGTGTTCCGGTGCCGGTTTCGCGCTCGGCCTCGGCGCGCACAGGCGCGGCCACGGTCCCGGGGTCCCGCCTCGATTCTGTGGTCCCTGGCGTTGCGCCGGCCTCGGCGCCCGCAGGCCCGGTCGGCGTTACGGCGTCTCGCCCCGATCCTGTGGTTCCCGGCGCTGCCGCGACCCCGGCTGCCCCGACCCCGGTATCCACGGGCCCTGCCCCGTCTCCTGCTCCGGGTTCGCCGTCGGCGTCTGTGGGTCGTGTTCCGGTGCCGGTTTCGCGCTCGGCCTCGGCACGTACAGGCGCGGCCACGGTCCCGGGGTCCCGCCTCGATTCTGTGGTCCCTGGCGTTGCGCCGGCCTCGGCGCCCGCAGGCCCGGCCGGCGTTACGGCGTCTCGCCCCGATCCTGTGGTTCCCGGCGCTGCCCCGACCCCGGCTGCCCCGACCCCGGCATCCACGGGCCCTGCCCCGTCTCCCGCTCCGGGTTCGCCCTCGGCGTCTGCGGGTCGCGTCCCGGTTCCGGTTTCGCGCTCGGCTTCGGCATCCACAAGCCCGGCTGTCGTCACGGCGTCCTGGCCCGATCGTGTGATCCCTGGCGCTGCCCCGACCCCGGCAGCCCCGGCACCCACGGCATCCCCGGCCCTCGCCCCGGCTCCCCCCTCGGGCTTGCCCTCACGGTGTGGGCCGGGGGCCGGGGGCCGGGCGGGGGCGGGCCACCCCGACACCCCCGCCCCGCACTACCCACACCCCACCCCCAGCACCCCCACCATCCCCGGCAACAACCCTCCACCCAACCCCGACCGCACCCCACGCGCGGGCGCGTCCACCGGCGCCCCGGTGCATGGGGGCGCCCGGGGGGCCGTCGGTGGGGGCGGGGTATGACCGACCGGCACGACGGGGGCGCATCGGATGGGTTTCATGCCGCCCACCATGCTCTGCGTGAACTCGTCATGGCGGCGACCGTGCGCATTCATCGCACAGGTGTCGGGTATGCCCTGGACGAACCCGGCACCTTCCTCGGCAGTGGCTTCTTCATCGCGCCGAACTGGGTTCTGACCTGCGCACACGTCGTAGACGGAGGGGAGGGCGGCGAAGTGTCGGTGGTCTATGAGACCGGACCGGGCCAGGGACCGTCCGCCGTCCACGGCCGGGTCGCGGCGACCCTGCCCGAGCATGTCGAGCGCCGGATGCCCGGCAGCTGGCCCGCCCCGGACCTCGCGCTCGTCCGGCTCCGTGAGCCCGTCGACCACGACTGCGTGTACGTCTCCGAGCGGCCCACGGCGCACTACGGCGAGGGCAGGGTGTTCTACGCGGGCTGGACCGTGACCGGAGGGCAGCTGCAGATCCTGGACGGGTTCCTCTCCGTGCAGGGAACCATCGGCGGCTGGTCGGCGGGGGTGCAGATGCGGCTCGGGCAGAACGATCTGCCACCCGGTGTCTCGGGCGGGCCCGTGATCGACCCGGTGCGCGGCGAGGTCATCGGCGTACTGAAGTCCCGCGCGGACCACGGCACGGGCGGCACCTCCACGGGGATCGAGCGCCTGCGGACGTTACAGGTGCCGCCGGACGGGGTGCGCACCGAGCACGACGACGTCTACCAGGCCGTTTTCCACGCCCATGACCGCTACCACCGCGACCGGCAGCAGCCCTCCGACTCCCGCCGCCCCACCTGGGCCGACGTGCAGGGAGATCTCGGCACCCGCCCCGGCCGCACGCTCGGCCCGGACGAGCGCAGCGAGTTGCTCGGCCGGCTCGCCGACCTGCCGCCTCCCGCCACCACCCGCGGTCTGCTCGACCTCCTCGACGCCCTGCCGAACTTCCAGTTCCCGTCCCTGATGCCCGCGCCGCGCGGCTGGCGCGACGGCCTCGGCATGCTGTACGAGAACGCCCGGCACGACGGCGAGCTGAAACTCGTCCTCGACTACGCGATGCAGGTCATGTGCGCCGAGCGTCCCGCGACACCCAGCACGCTGAAGGCCGAACAGGCCCTGTGGGACTGGGTGAAGAAGGCGTCGACGGGGCTCGACAGCGGTTACCGCAACGGCCTGGTCCGGCAGCGCGCCAAATGGCTGGGGCTGCGCCGTCGTCCCGCGAACGCGCAGCTCCCCGCGCCGACGCCACCGGGGGAGCAACTTCCCGAGCACCCCCAGGACGCCGGGCCCGCACTGTCCGTGCTGCTCGAAGTGCTGCCCAGGGGCTGGGAGCCCGACCGCTGCGACTGGTCGGTCTGCGTGGCCCGCCCCGACGGCGACGTGACCCGTCTCCACGAGGCCGAGCGCACACCGCTGGACGACCTTCCGGCGCAGGTCGTCGCTCCGCTCGCGGAGGCCTTCCGCCGCTGCGACGAGCCGGGGCGGCCCGCGGCTCTGCACGCGGCCCTGCCGCATCAACTGCTCGGGCTGGCCGTGGACGAGTGGAAGGTGCGGCCGGACGGGCCCCCGCTGGGCGAGCAGCGGCCGGTCGTCGTGCGCTGTTCCGATCGCGACCAGCTGCCCGGTGACGGCGAGTTCGGGATGTCCGGCCCCGAGTGGGGCGAGGACGGCGACGAGGACCACGAGCGCCTGGACCGCTGGCGCCGGCTGCATGCCCGTGACGCGCAGGCCGAAGTCCTCGACTGCGACGACGGGGTGCGCGAGCCGGTGCCGACCATGGACGAACTGCGCGGTCTGGGGCCCCGTACGATTCCGGTGCTGTGCCGCTACGGCGACCGGCGCTACGAGGACGACGGCGCCGCGCTCGGCAGGATCGTGCACGCCGGCTTCGGCGTGGTCCTGTGGCGCCGCTGGCGAAGCCAACCGGACGCCGTGTGCGGGGAGTTCCACCGCGGAGCCAAGAAGGTCGTCGACGACGGGGACGGCGCGGCGTTCCTGCCCGACCTGGTGCACCGGCTCCGGGTGGATCTCCGCGCGGGTCTCGTCGAGGCCTACTGGGCCCACGGCATCGCGCTGTTGTACGACGATCCGCACCAACCCCTGCCCGGAACAGGCGATCTGCTGGAGGCTCCCTGATGCGACGCCCCCTGACCCGACGCCCCCTGGCGCGACGCGGCCCATGCGCCTTCCGGCCCCTTACCAGCTTTCCCGTGTGTCGATACCGTGATGCACGTTCGACGGCTGCCGTGGTGGTACGAGTGACGACGAGGACCGGACCATGACCGAATCCAGTGAGTGGCTCATCTACCGAGGCGCCGGGGAACCCCACGACGGAATGAGCCGGTTGCCTCCCCCGCCGCCCTGGCGGGACTTCGCCGGCCGGGACGCGGCGCGCGACGGCTCCCAGGACCGCAGGCTGGGCGCGCACCGGCACCTGGCGGAACTGCACCGGCCGGGCGCCGAGGAACTCGAAATGATCAACGCGGCGCTCTATCTGCGCCGCCCCCTTCTCGTCACCGGCAGCCCCGGCGCGGGCAAGAGCACGCTGGCCCATTCCGTGGCGTACGAACTGGGTCTCGGCGACGTCCTGCGCTGGTCCATCGTCAGCCGCTCCACGCTCCAGGACGGCCTGTACCACTACGACGCCATCGCCCGCCTCCAGGACGTGCAGATCGCCGCACAGGGGGGCTTTGGATCGGCGGCCGGCAGCCCCGGAGCCGTCGAGGCGATCGGCAGCTACATCCGCCTCGGCCCGCTCGGCACCGCCCTGCTGCCCTCCGACACCCCGCGCGTGCTGCTCATCGACGAGCTCGACAAGAGCGACATCGATCTGCCCAACGACCTGCTGAACGTGCTGGAGGAGGGCGAGTTCGAGATCCCCGAGCTGGAGCGCCTCGCCGACCGGCTGCCCGACGGCGAGGCCGAGGTGCTCACCGCCGACGGCACCAAGGTCCGCGTCCGCGACGGCCGGGTGCGCTGCCGGGCCTTCCCGTTCGTGGTCCTCACCAGCAACGGGGAACGGGACTTCCCGGCCCCCCTGATGCGCCGCTGCATCCACCTCGAACTGGGACGCCCCGACCACAACAGGCTCGCCACGTTCGTCCGTGCCCACCTCGGCGACGAGGCGGCGCGCGCGGGCGACGACCTGATCAGCCGTTTCCTGGAGCGCTCCCGCAGTGAACTCCTCGCCGCCGACCAGCTGCTGAACGCGATCTATCTCACCGACGCGGCGGCCCCGCCCAGCCGTGACCGCCTCGCCGACCTGCTCATCCAGCGACTCGACCGCCCGAGGTGAGGCGCTGATGCCCGACGCAGCGGCGCGCCACGGCCCCGTCCAGCCCGGCGGCGGCCCCGAGGACGGGCCTTCGGGCGCGCCCGAAGCAGGGAGTGCCGCCGTGCCCGGCGGCCATCCGATCGCCGAACTGATCGCAGACCCGATCGCCGAACTGATCGTCCGGCTGCGGGAGATCGGCCTCGACCCGGACGCCGAGGGGCTGTGCGACGCCTTGTGGCTGGCCGGCCGGACGCATCCCACGGGTGCCGCCGAGCCCGAGGACCGGGCCACCCGGCCGGGCGGCCCGGCGGCGGGGTACGGCGGCGAGCGGACCTTCCCGGACCCGGCAACCGCCACGGGCCGGCCCCCGACCCCGGACCGTGCCCCCGAGGCGCCGGAGCCACAGGAGTACGACGCGGGCGTCGACCGCCGTGTGGCCCTGTATCCCCTGCCGTTCTCCAGCGCCCCGCCCACGAGCGGTCCGGGCCGGGCGGCACCCCTGCCCGTCGGGGTACCCGCTGCCCCCGCCTTTCCCGCTCCGCTCGAACTCCAGCGCGCTTTACGGCCGTTGCAGGGCTACCGGAGCCCGGCTCCACCGCTGCGCTCGACGCTCGACGAGACGGCGACGGCGGAGCTGAGCGCGCGGGCGGGCGGACTCGTCATTCCCGTGTTCCGGGCCGTGCGCCGGGCCGACGCGCGGCTCCAGCTGGTGATGGACGCCTCCTCGTCCATGCGGGTGTGGGACCGCATGTTCACCGAACTGGAGCAGGTCTTCGCGCAGTTGGGCGCCTTCTGGGACATCGAGGTCAGTCATCTGCACCAGGGTCCGGACGGTGAACCGGCCGTCAGCCGCAGCCCCGAACCCCATGCCGCCCCGCTGCACTCCGTCGACCGGCTCAGCGATCCCACAGGACGCCGCATCACCCTGCTGGTCAGCGACTGCGCGGGCCCCCTGTGGCGGTCCGGCCAGGCCCACCGGCTGCTCCACCATCTCTCCCGGCAGGCCCCGGCCGCCGTGCTCCAGCCATTGCCCCAGCGCATGTGGAACCGCACCCGGCTCCCGGTGCTCTACGGCGAGTTGACGCGCGGCGAGAGCCTGGGCGGCGCCACCGCGCTGCGGGTGCGCACACACGCGGGAACGCCCACGGAGGCACGCCGCGGTGAGCTGCCCGTGCCCGTGCTGCCGCCCGAGCCGGTGGCCCTGGGAGCCTGGGCGCGGCTGCTGTCCGGGGCCGGCACCGGGCCCGTGGCCGGTGCCGTCGGCTGGGTGCGGTCCGACCAGCCGCCCGTGTCGGCGGGCCGTCCCGGCCGCCGTCCGTCCCCGCTCGAACTGGTCAGCAGGTTCCGCTCCACGGCCTCCCCGGCCGCGGGACGCCTCGCCGTCCATCTGGCGGCCGCCCCGCTCTGTCTGCCCGTGATGCAGCTGGTGCAGCGGACCATGATGCCCGACTCCGGTCCCTCCGAACTGGCCGAGGTGCTGCTCAGCGGCCTGCTGGCGCGGGCCCGCGAGGAGCGCGCCCAGGACGGCGTCCAGTGGTACGAGTTCGCGCCGGGCGTACAGGAGTCGCTGCTGTCGTCGCTGGGACGGGACGAGGCCCTGCTGGTGCTCAAGCACTGCTCGCAGTACATCGAGCAGCGCTTCGGCAAGGGCGGCCCCAACTTCCCGGCCCTGGCCCTGGCCCAGCTCGGCAACGGCGGCGGCGGGCGGCCGTACGCGCCCGGCGGCTACCCGGCCGAGAACGGCGACAACGGCGCCGCGACTCCGGTCCCGCAGCCCTTCGCCGAGGTCGCCGCGCGGGTCCTGGAGCGGTTCATGCCGCTGCCGGAGCAGTTCGCCCTGTACGGCAGCCGGGAGCGGGAGCAGACGGACCGGGGCCGCCCCGCGCACCCGGCCGTCGTCCGGGCCCGCACGCTGGTCGAGCGGTTCGACCGCGAGGGCATGGTGCAGGACATCATCGACGCCGTTCAGCTGCTGCGCGGCGCCACCGAGCACGAACGGCCCGCGGGCCGGGACTCCGAGCTGTGGGCCGAGTACGCCCACTGCGTCCTGCGGCTGTGGGAGATGCAGGGCGGTGCCGAGCTGCTGCGCGAGGCGGAGACGGCCGCCGAGCGCGCGGTCGCCCATCCCCGCGCGGTGCGCGAACGGGCCGTACTGGCACGGGTGTTGCGGGCCGCGGCCACGGACCGCAGGCGCCACGGGGACCAGCGCGCCGCGCTCGAACTGCTGCGCCGTGCCGACCGTGAGTACGCCGTCGCGTGCGGGGCGCCCGACCTGGACGAGACGGAGGCGCTGCGGCTCACCCTGGAACGGGTGGGCGCCCTGGAGGCGCAGTGGCGGCTCGGTGGGGACAGCGCCCTGCTGCAGGGCGCGGTCGGCATGCTGGAGGCCTTCGCCGACGCCTGGCCCGACCGCCGCGGTCGTCCGCCCGAACTCCCCCTCGCGCACGGCCGTGTCCTGCTGCGGTTGTCCGGAGTGACGCCCGACCGGGAACAGGCCCGCCGGTACGCGGAGCAGAGCGCGCAGTCACTGCGCAGCGCTCTTGAGCACGACTCCGACACCGGCGAAGGACCTCCGCCCGTCAGGGTTCTCCTCGATCTGGTCGACGCGCTCCTGCTGTCGGGCGGAGCGCTGGACGAGGCGCAGGCGCGGGTCGACGAGGCGCTGGCCCTCACGCGTGAACAGAGCCCGCGCTCGGCCCTGTTGGTGCGTGCCGGCCGCATCGGCGCGGCCCGGTACGACGAGTCGGGCGATCCGCGTGAACTCCAGGAGGCGGCCCGGCACTTCGAGCAGGCCGCCCAACGGATGCCCCGGGACGAGTCGGCCCATGCCGATGTGCTCGCCGAGTGGGGCGAGGTACTGCTGCGCCGGGCCGCGCTGGAGAGGGGGCTCTCCGCCCAGGAGCCCCTGTCCCGGGCGATCCGGGTCCTGCGGGACTGCCGCACGGAGACACCCGCGGGCAGCGGCCTGCTGGCCGGCCGGCTCCTGCTGCTGGGCCGGGCGCTGATGCTCAGGTACCGGGCCCGCGGCGACCGCGTGGATCTGCGCGAGGCCGAACATCTCCTCGGCCTCGCGGCGGCCGGCGCCGACGATCCGCTGCTTGCCGCGCGGTGCTGGCTGGAACTGGGTCAGGTCCAGTTCGAGGCGTACCAGAGCCTGGGTCGCCCGGCACGGCTGGACGAGGCGGTCGACGCGTTCCGGTCGGCCGCGGAGGCGGCCCGGGATGCGGAACAGGACGCGGAGACGGACCGCCGCCGTCAGGAATCAGTCGAACTGGGTGCGCAGGCACACCACTGGCGGGGTATGACCTACGAGGCGGCCATGCGGCCCCGCGCCGCCCGCGAGGCCTATCGGGCGGCCCGGGCGGAGTGGTCGAAGCTGCCGGACGACCACGTGACCACGAGTGAGCCGACGGCCGGTCAGACGGCACAGCGGCTGGCCGACCTGGAGTGACCCGGTCGTGGCGGGACGCCACGCGATGAAAGGGGGATGGGATGGACGTACGGGACGAGCCGCAGCGACAGACGGCCATGCGCCGGACCGAGGCGGTGGAGACGCTTCCGGAGCTTCCGGAGCTTCCGGAGCTGTCGGATCTTTCGGAGCTGAGTCTGTCGGAGCTGAGGACCATTCAGCACCCCGTGCTGCGCGAGGTGGTGGAGGATCTGCGCGAGCGGTCCACGCGGCCGAGCGAGATGCTCTGGGGCTTCAACAGTGCGCTCTGAAAACATGTAACGCCGGTCATTTTCGCCATTGAATCGGTCAACGTCGAACGATCTGCGTTTGTCGGGATCACCGGCCAGGGAAGGCGGTTCCGTACGAGCGGGGGCTCGCGGCGCGGACGTACGGCATGGGGGTGCTGGAGTGTCTGGAGAGGGCGCACCCGATCCGGCAGCGGCACGCGGCGTCCCCTTCCGGCAGTTCGTCGTGAAGGTCCACGGCCGCTGCAACCTCGCCTGCCGCTACTGCTACCTCTACGAGGGCCCCGACCGGACCTGGCGCGACCGCCCCGCCGCGGCACCCCCCGGCGTGCTGGACCGCACCGCCTCCCGCATCGCCGAACACGCCCGCGCACACGGACTGACCGGTCTCTCCCTGGTCCTGCACGGCGGAGAGCCACTGCTGGCCGGTGTGGCCACCCTCGCCCGGTTCACCGGTCTGGTACGCGACCGGGTCCCGGCCGGCTGCACGGTCCACGCCACCGTCCAGACCAACGCCACCCTGCTGACGGAGCGGCGCCTCGCGGCCCTGGCCCGCCACCGCATCCGCGTCGGCATCAGCCTCGACGGGGGGCTGCCCGCCCACAACGCGCTCCGGGTCCGCCCGTCCGGCCGGCCGTCGTGGCCCGATGCCTCGCGCGGTGCCCGTCTCGTCGCCGCCCGCTTCCCGGAGTCGTACGCCGGAATCCTCGCGGTCGTCGATCCCACCCTGGACCCGGTGGAGATGTACGAGTCCCTGGTCGCCCTGGGCCCGCCCGCCCTCGACCTGCTGCTGCCGCACGGGAACTGGTCGACCCCGCCGCCGCACTGGGACGACTCGGGCACCGTGTACGGCGACTGGCTGTGCGCCGTCTTCGACCGCTGGTGGCAGGCGGGGCGCAGAGAGACCCGGGTACGGCTCTTCGAGGAGTGCCTCGCGCTGCTGCTGGGCCTGCCCGCGGCCACGGAGTCGCTCGGCCTCACCCCCTTCGACGCCGTGGTGGTGGAGACCGACGGGTCGATCGAACAGGTCGACTCGCTGAAGTCCGCGTACGACGGGGCAGCACGGACCGGCCTCGACATCCACCGGCACACCTTCGACGACGCGCTGCGGCACCCCGCGGTGGCGGCCCGGCAGGCGGGCGCCGCTTCGCTGGCCGCGACCTGCCGGGCCTGCCCGCTGCTGAACGTCTGCGGCGGCGGCCAGTACGCCCACCGCTACCGCGCCGGGCACGGCTTCACCAACCCCTCCGTGTACTGCGCCGACCTGCAGCGCCTCATCCGCCATGTGGCGGGCCGACTCCGTGCGGACACGGTGCGGGCCGCCCCGTCCGCTGCCACTCGGGAAGGGGGCGTGACGTGATACTTCCGGAGGTCCCGGACCGGATCCTCCTCGAACTCGGCCGTACCGAAGGCGGCCCCGAGGCCCTTGCGTTCCTGGCCCGCGACCAGGACACCCGTCGGCTGCTCCTGCTGCGCGCGGTGCTCGACGCCGTGGCGGGAGCCGACCCGGCGCTGTGCCCGGCCGACGCCAGGCGGCGGCTCCTGGAGGACTGGGCGCTGCTGGAGGCGGCGGACGCGGCCGCTGCAGCGGATGAGCCAGTGGGAGACATGCCGGTCGCGGGAGGCCCGGCGGGTTCACCCGCCCGGGTCCGTCTGCTCGCCTCGCTGGTCGGCGCATGGGCCCAGCGGTGTCTGCGCGGGCTCGGCACGGACCCCGCACGGCCGGGCGCGCCGCAGCGGGCCCGCGAACTCCGTTGCGACCTGGGTCACTTCAGCGCGCTGGCCGCCGCTGCCGCGGCCCGCGCCGGGCTTTCGTTCGCCGTACGGCTCACCGCCCGGGACGGACTGCTCGTACTGCCCTCCCTCGGGGCACTGCGCACGGCGGAGACAGGGGACACCTCGGTCGAAGTCGCTCACAGGGGCGGGCGGTTGACCATGCGGCAGCGGGGCGCGGCCGATGTCGTCGTCCAGGTGGAGCGCGGCACGGGAGCCTGGTCCGGTGCCGCCGCCTGGACGCCCGCGTACGCCCTGCCCGGCCTCACGACCGGCGCCCCGCCCACCCCGCTGGACGACCTCGACCCGTACCGATGGGTGCAGGACAGCGTCCACCACCTCGGGCTGAGCGGTCCGGCGAGCCTCGACGACGCGGAGCGCAAGCGCTGGCTGCACTCCTGGTCGGGGACCGCGGTGGAACTCCGGCTGGGCGGCGAGCAGCGCCTCCTGGAGGCCGTCCGCCTGCTGCGCTGCCTCGTCCCGCTCGCCGCGCCGCCCGGTACGGAGCCAGGCGACTGCACGGGCACCTGCAGCGGCACCCGGCGCGAGGCCTTCGGCGCCGTGCTCAGCAGCGCCCCGCACGGCCCCACGGTCCTGGCCGCGACCCTGGTGCACGAGCTTCAGCACACCAAACTCGTCGCCCTCAGCGAGGCGGTCACCCTCCACCGGGCCGATGGGAAAAAACGGTACTTCGCCCCCTGGCGCACCGATCCGCGCCCCTACGACGGTCTGCTGCAGGGCACCTACTCACACCTCGCGCTGGCCGACTTCTTCCAGCAACGCGCGCTCACCCTCACGCGGCCCGCCGACCGGGAGGCGGCCTGGGCCGAACACGCCCGCTGCCGCGAACAGGTGGGCGCGGCGCTGCCCGCGCTCGTCGGATCGCCGGACCTGACCGTGCCGGGACGCCGGTTCGTCGACCAGATGGTGGCCGTGTACGAACGGCTCGACGAGCATCCCGCGCCCCGTGGCCACGCCGTACGGGCACAGGCCTATGTGACAGCGGCGCGTGGCTTGTTCTCGGCCCGTCGAACTCCGCCAACTGAGTGAAATATGTTGCCAGTTCGAGTGAAGATCGTTGCGCTTGCGGGAAGAGATGTGACCGAAGCGCGCGAGTACGACGGATACCTGTCAGCGCCTATCGCGGTGCCGCGCCGAGGTTCTAACATTACGTGCGGGGAGGCCGCTGCATGTCTGGAGTTCGTAGGCCGGTCGGGGCAGCCGACAAAGGGACCGCGAAGCCTACCGTCACGATCAGCTTCGCGGGATTCAACCGGGCCTGGGCGGCCTGGATCGCGGACCGGCTGGAGCGGCGTGGCCTGCGGGTCGTGTACATGCGCTGGGACTCCCCGGCCGAGGTCCCGCTGGTGGACCTGCTGCGTGACCTGAAACTCGCCGAGGGCCGGATCCTCATCCTCGTCAGCGAGTGGTTCTTCCAACTCGGCCCGCGCACCCACGAGGAGTGGAACGCGGCGCTGCGCGAGGTCGTGGCCCCCGACCCGTCCCGGTTCGCCGCCGTCTCGATCACCACCGCGTCCGTACCCACCGCCACCACCGTGCTCGCCCCGGCGCAGCTGACCAACATGGGCGCCGACGAGGCCGAACGGCGCCTGATCGACCGGCTCGGCCTGCCGACCGACCCGGCCCCGGAGCCGGCCGAGGGCGAGCGGCGCGGACCGCGCTTCCCGGCCTCCATGCCCGAGGTGTGGGGCGGCGTACCGCGGCGCAACACCCGCTTCACCGGACGCGAGCCGTTCCTGAACGACGCCTACCACCTGCTGCAGGGCTCCGAGCCGGGCGCCGGCGTCCTCACCCTGCACGGCATGTCCGGCGTCGGCAAGACACAGCTCGCCGCCGAGTACGTCTACCGCTTCGGCTCCGAGTACGACGTGGTGTGGTGGGTCAACGCCGAGGGCCGGGTGACCTACCGCCGGCTGATGGCCGAACTCGCCCCGAAGCTCGGCCTGTCCACCGGCGCCGAATACGGCGAGCGGCTGCGTGCCGTACGCGACTCGCTGCGCCGCGGCGACCCCTACTCCCGCTGGCTGCTGATCCTGGACGGCGCCGACGAACCCGACCAGATCTGGGACCTCGTCCCCACCGGGCCGGGCCATGTCCTGATCACCTCGCGCAACCCCGAGTGGAGCGAGCACAACAGCAAACTGCTGGAGGTGCCCGTCTACGCCCGCGACGAGTCGGTGGCCTTCGTGCGCCGCCGCGCGCCCCGGCTGAGCGAGGAGGACGCCGACCAGCTGGCCGAGGCGCTGGAGGACCTGCCGCTGCTCCTCGACCAGACCGCCGGCTGGCTCAACGACTCCGATCTGTCGGTGGAGGACTACATCGCGCTCCTGGAGGGCGGCATCGACGGGGACGTGGTCAAGGTCTCCGCGGACTTCCCCGTCGCTTTCCAGACAGCCTGGTCGATACTGCTGAACAAACTCCGCGAGACCGTCCCGGAATCCGTCGACCTGCTGCGCCTGTGCACCTTCTTCGCGCCCGGCTTCATCCCCGTACGGCTGCTGCGGGAGATGCCGCACGAGGAACTGCCCGAACAGATCGCCGGGTTGCTCAACGACCCTCTCCTGTGGAACAAGGCGATCAACCAGCTCCGCCAGTACTCCGTCGTACGTCTGGAGTCGCACGAGGCGGCCGGCGACGAGTCGGTCTCCTCCGGCGAGTCGCTGTATCTGCACCGCATGGTGCACCAGATCGTGCACAAGGACATGCCCGACGAGGACCGGCGCGAGTTCATCGACGTGGTCCGCAGAGCCCTGGCCGCCGCCGACCCCGGCCGGGCCACGGACACCCGCCTGTGGGACGAGTACGCGGAGATCGTGCCGCACCTCAAGCACGCGGACGTGCTGAACAGCAAGGACCGGACCGTGCAGAACCTGGTCCTCAACTGTCTGCGCTACATGTACTTCACGGGCGAGTACCAGTCCGGCATGAAGCTCGGCGAGCGCGCCATGAACGCGTGGAAGTCGCTGCTCGGCGACACCCATCCGCGGATCTGGGAGCTGACCTACCACTACGCCAACCTGCTGCGCGCGGCCGGCGAGTACCGGCGCACCGAGGCCATCGAGCGCGTCGCCGTGGACCACCTCCGGGTGGAGCGCGGCGAGCAGGACCTGGACCATCTGCGCGCGGCCAACGGCCTGGGCGCCGACCTGTGGGGCCTCGGGCGCTACGAGGAGTCGCGGGAGCTGTACGAGTGGCTCTACCCCGCCTACCGCGACCTGCTCGGCGAACAGGACTCGCGGACCCTCAACGCCCTGAACAACCTGGGCTTCGCGCTGCGGCTGCTCGGCCGCTACGAGGAGAGCCTGGAGATCGACCGGCGGACCATGGAGGCACGCCGTCAGCTGCTGAAGAACCGTCACCCGTGGACGCTCTACTCCGAGATCCACTACGCGACCAATCTGCGGCTGCTGGGCCGCTACACCGAGGCGGAGTCCGTCCAGGCGAAGAACGTGCGCGAGTACCGCCTGGTGATGGGCGCCGAGAACCCGCAGACCCTGCTGGCCGAGCACAACCTCGCCCTGTGCCTCTACCGCATCGGCGACCGCGGCAAGGCGGGTCCGATGTTCACCCGCGTACTGGAGCGCTATGAGCGCAAGCTCGGCGAGAAGGACCCGCAGACGCTGGCCGCGGCCATCAGCCACAGCTGCTTCGCCCGCGAGCACGGCGACATCGACCAGGCACGGGAGACCAGCGAGTACGTCATCGCGCGCTACGAGGCCATGCACGCCGAAGGGCATCCGTTCCTCGCCGGAGCCCGCACCAACCACGCGCTCATCCTGCGCAGCGTCGGCGAACGCGACCAGGCCCACGCCCTGATCGAGCAGTCGATGGCCGACATGACCGCGGCCGTGGGGGAGAACCACCCCTGGACCGTGGGCTGCGCCGTCAACGCCTCCGCCCTGCGCAACCTGGTCGGGGACACGGAGTCCGCGGCCGGACTCAGCAGGTCCGCCGCCCTGCGCGCCACCGAGATCCTCGGCCGCACCCACCCGCTGACCCTGACGGCCCGCATCGCCCACGCCGCGGATCTGCGCGGGCTCGGCAACCGCCGGGAGGCCGAGAAGACGGAGCAGGAGGCGCTGTCCGACCTCGCCGCCACGCTCGGGCCCCAGCACGTGCACACCCTGTCGGCACGCGCCCGCAACCGGCCCTACTGGGACTTCGAGCCCCAGGTGTCGTGAGCGGCCCGGCACCCAGGACATGACGGAAGGGCCCGGCCCCGGAGTTCTCTCCGGGGCCGGGCCCTTGCGCTGTCGTGCCGCGAGACCTACGCCTCGAACACCTCACGGACCAGCTGTTCCTGCTCGGCCTGGTGCCGCTTCGCGGAACCCACCGCAGGGGACGAGCCGTGCGGACGCGAGATACGGCGCAGCCGCTCGCTGTGCGGGACGTCCGGGCCGACGGCCAGGTCCAGGTGGTCGATCAGGTTGAGCGCGATGAACGGCCAGGCACCCTGGTTGGCCGGCTCCTCCTGGGTCCACAGGTACTTCTCGGCGTTCGGGTACTTGTTGACCTCCGCCTGGATCTCCGCACCCGGCAGCGGGTACAGGCGCTCGATGCGGATGATCGCCGTGTCCGTGACACCGCGCTTCTGCCGCTCGGCCTCCAGGTCGTAGTAGACCTTGCCCGCGCAGAAGACGACCTTCTTCACGGCCGCCGGGTCGGTGATCGACGCGTCGCCGATGACCGGGCGGAACTCGCCGCTCGTGAACTCCTCCGCCTTCGACGCCGCCGCCTTCAGACGCAGCATCGACTTCGGGGTGAAGACGATGAGCGGCTTGTGGTGCGGGTTGTGCACCTGCCAGCGCAGGAGGTGGAAGTAGTTCGACGGGAGCGTGGGCATCGCGACCGTCATGTTGTTCTGGGCGCACAGCTGGAGGAAGCGCTCGACACGGGCCGAGGAGTGGTCCGGGCCCTGGCCCTCGTAGCCGTGCGGGAGGAGCAGGGTGACGCCGGACGTCTGGCCCCACTTCTGCTCCGCCGCCGAGATGTACTCGTCGACGACCGTCTGGGCGCCGTTGACGAAGTCGCCGAACTGCGCCTCCCACATCACGAGCGCGTCGGGGCGGGCCAGCGAGTAGCCGTACTCGAAGCCCATGACCGCGTACTCGGACAGCAGCGAGTTGTAGACGTTGTACCGGGCCTGGTCCTCGGACAGGTAGAGCAGCGGGGTGTAGTCCGCACCCGTCTCGCGGTCGATCAGCACCGCGTGGCGCTGGCCGAAAGTGCCGCGCTGGGAGTCCTGGCCGGACAGCCGGACCGGCGTGCCCTCCAGGAGCAGCGAGCCGATCGCGAGCGTCTCGCCCATGCCCCAGTCGATCGTGCCGTCCTCGACCATCGCCGTCCGGCGCTGGAGCTGCGGCAGCAGACGCGGGTGGACGGTGAAGTGGTCGGGGATGTTGACCTGGGACTCGGCGATGCGCTTGACGACCTCGGAGGAGATCGCCGTCGGCACCGCGATCGGGAAGCCGTCCTGCGGCGCCTGCGCCTGGGCGGAGATCGGCTGGGAGGTTGCCTCACGGACCTCCGTGAAGACCTTCTCCAGCTGGCCCTGGTAGTCCTGCAGCGCCTGCTCGGCCTCTTCCAGGGTGATGTCGCCGCGACCGATCAGGGACTCGGTGTAGAGCTTGCGCACCGAGCGCTTCTTGTCGATCAGGTCGTACATCAGCGGCTGGGTGAAGGCCGGGTTGTCCGACTCGTTGTGACCGCGGCGGCGGTAGCAGATGAGGTCGATCACCACGTCCTTGTTGAACGCCTGGCGGAACTCGAAGGCCAGACGGGCCACGCGGACCACGGCCTCCGGGTCGTCGCCGTTCACGTGGAAGATCGGGGCCTCGATCATGCGGGCCACGTCCGTCGCGTACATCGAGGAACGCGAGGACTCGGGGGCCGCGGTGAAGCCGACCTGGTTGTTGATGACGACGTGGACCGTGCCGCCCGTGCGGTAGCCGCGCAGCTGCGACATGTTCAGGGTCTCGGCCACCACGCCCTGGCCCGCGAAGGCCGCGTCGCCGTGGATCGCCACCGGCAGGACCGTGAAGTCCGTGCCGCCCTTGTTGATGATGTCCTGCTTGGCGCGGGCGATGCCCTCGATGACCGGGTCGACGGTCTCCAGGTGGGACGGGTTGGCCGCCAGCGAGACTGTGATCTGCTCGCCGTCCAGGCCCGTGAAGGTGCCCTGGGCGCCCAGGTGGTACTTCACGTCGCCGGAGCCGTGCATCGACTTCGGGTCGAGGTTGCCCTCGAACTCGCGGAAGATCTGGGCGTACGACTTGCCGACGATGTTGGCGAGGACGTTCAGCCGGCCGCGGTGGGCCATGCCGATGACGACCTCGTCCAGGCGGGACTCGGCGGCCGAGTCCAGCACCGCGTCCAGCAGCGGGATGACGGACTCGCCGCCCTCCAGGGAGAAGCGCTTCTGGCCGACGTACTTGGTCTGCAGGAAGGTCTCGAAGGCCTCCGCCGCGTTCAGCCGGCGCAGGATGCGCAGCTGCTCCTCGCGCTCCGGCTTGGAGTGCGGGCGCTCGACGCGGTCCTGGATCCACTTGCGCTGCTTGGGGTCCTGGATGTGCATGAACTCGATGCCGGTGGTGCGGCAGTACGAGTCGCGCAGCACGCCGAGGATGTCGCGCAGCTTCATCATCGACTTGCCGGCGAAGCCGCCGACGGCGAACTCGCGCTCCAGGTCCCACAGGGTGAGGCCGTGCTCGACGATGTCCAGGTCGGGGTGCTTGCGCTGGCGGTACTCCAGCGGGTCGGTGTCGGCCATGACGTGGCCGCGGACCCGGTAGGAGTGGATCAGCTCGAAGACGCGCGCGGCCTTGGTGACGTCGTCGTCGTGCGAGGCGTCGATGTCCTTGAGCCAGCGGACCGGCTCGTAGGGGATGCGCAGCGACTCGAAGATGGCGTCGTAGAAGCCGTTCTCGCCGAGCAGCAGGTTGGCGACCTGGCGGAGGAACTCGCCGGAGGCGGCGCCCTGGATCACCCGGTGGTCGTAGGTCGACGTGAGCGTCATGACCTTCGAGATGCCGAGCTTGTTCAGGGTGTCCTGGCTGGTGCCCTGGAACTCCGCCGGGTAGTCCATGGAGCCGACGCCCATGATCACGGACTGGCCGGGCATCAGCCGCGGGACGGAGTGGACGGTGCCGAGGCCGCCGGGGTTGGTCAGGGAGACCGTGACGCCGGTGAAGTCGTCCATCGTCAGCTTGCCGTCGCGGGCGCGGCGGACGATGTCCTCGTAGGCCTGCCAGAACTCGAAGAAGTTCAGGGTCTCGGCCTTCTTGATGGCGGCCACGACGAGCTGGCGGTCGCCGTTGGGCTTCACCAGGTCGATGGCCAGGCCGAGGTTGACGTGCGCCGGCTTGACGAGGGTCGGCTTGCCGTCCTTCTCGCCGAACGAGAAGTTCATCGACGGCATGGCCTTGATGGCCTGGACCATCGCGAAGCCGATGAGGTGCGTGAAGGAGATCTTCCCGCCGCGCGCCCGCTTCAGGTGGTTGTTGATGACGATGCGGTTGTCGAACAGCAGCTTCACCGGGACCGCGCGGACCGAGGTGGCCGTCGGCAGCTCCAGCGAGGCGTTCATGTTCTTGGCGACCGCGGCGGAGGGACCGCGCAGCGTCACGAACTCGGGGCCCTCGGGCGCCTCGGTGGCGGGCGCGGCCTTCGCGGCGGCCGGCTTGGCGGCCGGGGCCGCGGCGGCGGGCTTGGGCGCGGCCGGAGCGGCGGGCGCCGGAGCGGCGGCGGCCGGCTTGGGGGCCGCGGGCGCCGGGGCGGCGGGCGCGGCCGGGGCCACCGGAGCCGCGGGCCGGGCCGGAGCGGCCGTCGTGGTGGTTCCTGCGGCCCCCGCGGCCGCAGCACCCGACGGAGCCTGGGCGCCAGCGACGCCCGGCTTGTAGTCGGCGAAGAAGTCCCACCAGGCTCGGTCTACCGAATTCGGGTCCTGGAGGTACTGCTGATAGATCTCGTCGACGAGCCACTCGTTGGGACCGAACGCAGCGGCGGGGTTCTTCCCGGCTTGGTCTTCGGTCGAGATACTCGAGTTACTGGGGGACTGTGGCGACACGGCGGCAACCGCCCTCTTCCGCTTCACAAGGTGATGGACAGCGGAAATAAAGGCTACGCCTCCCTGAGGGTGAAGGTCAGGTCGGGCCCGTTCATCGTCGTGTAAGTCACATCAGAAAGTGCGTTTCGGCGGTTGATATGGCGGGAAACAAGCGTGGTTTGCCTGTGGCAGGGATGCGTCGGCCACGGCCTCGGCGCCTCACGGGCGCGGGCCGTCCCTGATCACACGTGTCCGTCAGTGGGGACGCTCGTGGATCTTGTGACTCCGGTTCGAACTTTACGTCAACTCGGCAGGGATCGCTCTCCCGGAAGGGTGACGAGAATCCGGCAACCCCGCTCGGATTCGGCCACTCCGATCCGGCCGCCGTGCAGATCCACCGCCCAGCGGGCGATCGCCAGCCCCAGACCCGTACCGCCGTCGCTGCCCGGACCGTGCGGGCGGCTGACGGCTCCCCGGTTGAAGCGTTCGAAGACCTTGTGCCACTCCGACTTCGGGATGCCGGGGCCCTCGTCCAGGACCTCCAGCTCCAGCGACTCCGGCTGCGGCCCGCGCCGCGCCTTCACCGTGACCCGGCCGTGCGGGGGGCTGTGCTTGACCGCGTTGTCGATCAGATTGGCCACCACCTGGTGGATCCGCTCCGGGTCCGCCTGCGCGGTCAGCTCCGGCGGGGAGACGTCCAGGTGCAGATGGACGTCCGTCCGCGTGTGGTTCCCGGAGCCCGACGCCATGCCCCCGCGCGCGGAGGCGACCATGTTGGCCTCCTTGAGCACGCCGGAGAGGTACGGCCACACCTCGAAACGCCGCTTGCGCAGCGGTACGACGCCGTTGTCCAGCCGGGACAGGTCCAGCAGCGTCTCCACCAGCCGCCCGAGCCGCTCGGTCTGCTTGAGCGCCGTACGCATCGTCTCGGTGTCCGGCTCGGCGATGCCGTCCACGACGTTCTCCAGGACCGCCCGCAGGGCGGCGATGGGCGTGCGCAGCTCGTGCGAGACGTTCGCCACCAGCTCCTTGCGCTGGCGGTCCTGGGCCTCCAGCTCGTCGGCCATGACGTTGATCGTCCCGGCCAGGTCGCCCAGCTCGTCCCGGCGGTTCTCCCGCACCCGGCGCGTGTAGTCGCCCTGCGAGATCGACCGGGCCACCGCGTTCATCTCGTCCAGCGGCGAGGTGAGCGAATGCGCCACGAACTGCGTTATCAACAGTGTGGCGATCATCGAGAAGACCGTGATGAAGCGAAGCTCCGTCTTGGTGTGCACCGCGATCATCGACAGACCCGTGGTGATCAGTACCGAGATGACGACGAGCGCGCCCAGCTTGGTCTTGATCGAGAACGGACGTACGCCGCCCCAGGGCTCCTCCCCGGGGCTTCTCCGTGCGGCCGGCCCGTCGCTCATGGCGTCGGGGTCTCCAACGCGTAGCCCACGCCGTGCACCGTGCGGATCCGCTCGGCGCCGATCTTCCGGCGCAGCGCCTTGATGTGGCTGTCGACGGTCCGGGTGCCGGAGGCGTCCGCCCAGTCCCACACCTCGGCCAGCAGCTGCTCACGGGAGAGCACCGCGCGCGGGGTGTTCGCCAGACAGACCAGCAGGTCGAACTCGGTGGGCGTGAGGTGGACGTCCTCGCTGCGCACCCGCACCCGGCGCTGCGCGTGGTCGATCTCCAGCTCGCCGAGGCGCAGGATGCCGGAGCGCGGCGTGGCCGCGGCGATGGCGGCCCGCTCCACGCGGCGCAGCAGGACGTGCACCCGTGCGGCCAGCTCCCGCATCGAGAACGGCTTGGTCATGTAGTCGTCGGCGCCGACGCCCAGCCCGACCAGCATGTCGGTCTCGTCGTCGCGCGCGGTGAGCATCAGCACCGGCACCGGGCGCTGGGCCTGCACACGGCGGCAGACCTCCAGGCCGTCGAAGCCGGGCAGCATGATGTCGAGGATCAGCAGGTCGGGCTGCCAGGCCTCGGCGGTGTCGACCGCGGAAGGACCGTCGGCCGCGGTTTGCACCAGGAATCCCTCGGCGCGGAGTCGGGCCGCGATGGCGTCCACGATCGTCGGGTCGTCCTCGATCACCAGCACCCGGCGCTGTGCGCCCGGAGTAGCCGCCGCCGTACCGCTGTGCGAGGTGTGTGTCTGCTCCATCGCCCGCCCCTGAGTGTGCTTTCCGGAACCAGTGGGGTGGTTCCTCGGTCTGCGCATGGTTTGCGATTGACGCTTGAATGATCCGCGTCAGGGAAGCACATTACGGGGACCGGAGGCACCGTCGCTATCCAGGGCGTACGGCGAGGTGCACAGCGTCCGGAACGCCCCGGGCAACCGGGATCTCTTCGGTACGCACCTGTTGGAACCCGGCATTCCGCAAGGTTCCCTCGAAATCCGGAGAGGGCTGCGCCGACCATACGGCCAATACCCCTCCGGGGGCCAACGCCCTTGCGCAGCTTGCCAGTCCGGCCGGGGAGTAGAGACCGTCGTTGTCCTCGGTCACGGTCCAGCCGGGGCCGTTGTCGATGTCCAGGCACAGGGCGTCGTACGTGGCGGAAGTCTCATTGACGTGCATCAACAGGTCGGCTTCGACGATCTCGGTGCGCGGATCGTCGAGCGCGGCGGCGGACAGCCCGGACAGCGGGCCCGCGCGGTGCCAGCCGATCACGGCGGGCTCGCGCTCGACCACGGTGATCCGCCCCCAGCGGGGGTCGGCCGCGGCGTGTGCGAGCGAGAATCCGACGCCCAGGCCGCCGATCAGCACGTCCGGCTTCGGCCGTCCGTCCAGGGCGTCGTACGCGGCGTCGACCAGCAGCCGCTCCGAGCGCCCGTCGGAGGTGTCCATGAGGAAGCAGCCGTTGGCGATGATCTGCAGTGACTCACCGTGTCTGCGCAGCACCACCTCCCCGTGCGGGCCCTCGTGCCGGTCCAGGACTACGGGAGTGTCGTACGTGGCGGCCATGCGCCCATCCTGCACGAACACGGCTTTACGGCAACGGAAATTACGGATGGCGGGCAGGTCGGCGCACATCACTCGTTCGAGCGCTTCCGCTTCTGTCGAATCTGTCGAAACCCCAGCGTGGGTCGATCGGTTCCTCAGAAAATCCTGTGAATCGGGGTCTCGCGTGGCGTCGGTCATAGACAGGGGCCCGTGCGGCGCTAAGGGTGGGGCGGGACGGAAGGAGTGCCTCACCGTGGAACCGACCGCGACGGCCGGCACGACGGCCTCGCCTCCGCCCCCGGGCACGCCTCTTTCCGACGACAGCGCACTGTCGCCCACCGGGCTCGCCGACCTGCTGGACGGGATGCCGCGCCAGCGCGGTGCCATGGCGGACGGTGCCGCACTCGGCGCCCCACCGGTCGCGCTTGCGGCGGCCATCCCGGCAGCCGCGCCCTTTCGGTCCCGGACCGCCGCGCCGGCGGCCGTCGCGCCGGTCCCCGCACAGTCCTTCCCCGCACAGTCCTTCCCGGCGGGGTCCTTCCCCGCCCCGCACCGCCTCCTCGCCCGGCGGCTGCGCGCCCTCCACCCCTGGCGGCTGCTGCCCACCCCCACGGGAACGCCGTTCACCTTCGCCTACGCGGCCCTGCTCGCGGTCACCTCGCTGATCGCCGCCGACGCCGCCCCCGGGCTGATGCACAGCCTCTACCAGGCCTCCAGCACCGATGTCGCGCACCTGGTGCGCACCCCCGTACAGGTCCTGCTGGCGAGCGCGCTGTGGATCGCCGGCGGGGTCGTGTCGCCGTACGCCATGTGCTTCCTGGTCGTCCTCACCGCGCTGGAGCGGCGCATAGGAGGACTGCGCGCGGCCACGGTCTTCCTGCTCGGGCATGTGCTCGCCACCCTGGCGACCGAGGTCCCCGTCGGGATCGCGGTCCTGGCGGGACACCTGCCCGGCAGCTCCCTGCACCGCCTGGACTACGGCATCAGCTTCGGCGTCGCCGCCAGCACGGGCGCCCTGGCCGGACTGCTCACCCCCTGGCTGCGCTGGCCCGTCGTCGCACTGTTCGGCGGCATGCTCCTGCAGGACCTGATCGCGTACACGGACCCGATGACCAACTGGGGCCACCTGATCTCGCTGACGATAGGGATCGCAATGTGGCCCGCACTCCGCCGCCGGCACCGGGCCCGGGCCGTGCGGCCGGTCCGGCCCACGCCCACGCACGTGGTCCGGGCGGTGGAGCGGGCCCAGTCCGTGTAGACCCTCCGGGCGTCCGGGTGCAGCGCCGGAGGCGGCGTGGCGAGCCCGCGCTCGGCGCCGATCGCGGCGTGGGGGAGCTTTCTCAGCTGCCAGGGATCGGTGCGCAGGGGGCCCGCCGGCCGGCCACTGTCCTCCCCCCAGGGCATAACCGCGCCCCCAGCCCCGTTTCCGCTGGTAGTGCAGGGTGATTTGGTGATCGCTCAGAGCGAACGCGGTCGGGGGAACATCCGAGGGCTCCCGTGCATTGAGTCGGCATAGCTCAACTTGACTGCCGAAGGGGAGATCATGGCTGCTGAGTCCACGGCGTTCACACCGCTCACTCTGCCTGTGCTGCCGCTCGACGACGAGGTCGTGCTGCCCGGGATGGTGGTTCCGCTGGACCTGAACGACGCCGACGTACGCGCCGCGGTGGAGGCCGCCCAGGCCGCCGCCCGGTCGGAGCCCGGAAAGCCGAAGGTTCTTCTGGTGCCGCGCATCGACGGGACGTACCCGAGCACGGGTGTGCTCGGCACCGTCGAGCAGGTCGGCCGGCTGGCGGACGGTGACCCGGGCGCGCTGATCCGCGGCCGCGGCCGGGTGCGGATCGGCGCCGGGACCACCGGACCGGGCGCCGCGCTCTGGGTCGAGGGGATGCGCATCGACGAGAAGGTGCCCGAGCCGCTGCCGGGCCACGTCGCCGAACTGGTCAAGGAATACAAGGCGCTGGCCACGGCCTGGCTGCGCAAGCGCGGCGCCTGGCAGGTCGTCGACCGGGTCCAGGCCATCGACGACGTCTCCGCGCTCGCCGACAACTCCGGCTACTCGCCGTTCCTGACCACCGAACAGAAGGTCGAACTGCTGGAGACGGCCGACCCGGTGGCCCGCCTCAAGCTCGCCGCCCAGCAGCTGCGCGACCACCTCGCCGAGCAGGACGTCGCCGAGACCATCGCCAAGGACGTCCAGGAGGGCGTCGACAAGCAGCAGCGTGAGTTCCTGCTCCGCCGTCAGCTGGAAGCGGTCCGCAAGGAGCTGCGCGAGCTGAACGGGGAGAACGGCAAGGATTCCGCCGAGGAGTCCGACGACTACCGCGCCCGTGTCGAGGCCGCCGACCTGCCCGAGAAGGTCCGTGTGGCCGCGCTCAAGGAGGTCGACAAGCTGGAGCGGTCCAGCGACCAGTCGCCCGAGGGGTCGTGGATCCGCACGTGGCTGGACACCGTCCTCGAACTGCCGTGGAACGAGCGGACCCAGGATGTGTACGACATCCAGGGCGCGAAGGCCGTCCTCGACGCCGAGCACGCGGGCCTGGAGGACGTGAAGGAGCGGATCACCGAGTACCTGGCGGTGCGCAAGCGCCGCGGCGACCGCGGCCTCGGCGTGATCGGCGGCCGGCGCGGAGGTGCCGTCCTGGCCCTCGTCGGCCCGCCCGGCGTCGGCAAGACGAGCCTCGGCGAGAGCGTCGCGCACGCCATGGGCCGCAAGTTCGTCCGCGTCGCCCTCGGCGGCGTCCGCGACGAGGCCGAGATCCGCGGCCACCGTCGTACGTACGTCGGGGCGCTGCCCGGCCGGATCGTGCGCGCGATCAAGGAGGCCGGGTCGATGAACCCGGTGGTCCTGCTGGACGAGATCGACAAGGTGGGGTCCGACTTCCGGGGCGACCCGGCGGCCGCCCTGCTGGAGGTCCTCGACCCGGCCCAGAACCACACCTTCCGGGACCACTACCTGGAGGTGGAGCTGGACCTGTCGGACGTCGTCTTCCTCGCCACCGCCAACGTCCTGGAGGCCATCCCGGAGGCCCTGCTCGACCGTATGGAGCTGGTCCGCCTGGACGGCTACACCGAGGACGAGAAGGTCGTCATCGCCCGTGACCACCTGCTCCCGCGCCAGCTGGAGCGGGCGGGCATCGGCAAGGACGAGGTGACCCTCGACGAGAGCGCGCTGCGCAAGCTGGCCGGCGAGTACACGCGGGAGGCGGGCGTCCGCAACCTGGAGCGGTCCATCGCCCGGCTGCTGCGCAAGGTCGCGGCCCAGCACGAACTGGGCGAGCGCGAGCTGCCGTTCACGATCAAGGACGAGGATCTGCGGGCCCTGGTCGGCCGGCCGCACCACGTACCCGAGTCCGCCCAGGACCCGGCGGAACGCCGCACCGCGGTGCCCGGCGTGGCGACGGGCCTCGCGGTGACCGGCGCCGGCGGAGACGTCCTGTTCGTGGAGGCGTCCCTCGCCGACCCGGAGACGGGCGCGGCGGGTCTGACCCTGACGGGCCAGCTGGGCGACGTGATGAAGGAGTCGGCGCAGATCGCGCTGAGCTTCCTGCGCAGCCGCGGTGCCGAGCTGGAGCTGCCCGTGGCCGATCTCAAGGACCGGGGCGTGCACATCCACTTCCCGGCGGGCGCGGTCCCCAAGGACGGCCCGAGCGCCGGCATCACGATGACCACGGCCCTGGCCTCGCTCCTGTCCGGACGCCTGGTGCGTACGGACGTGGCGATGACCGGCGAGGTCTCGCTCACCGGCCGGGTCCTCCCGATCGGCGGCGTGAAGCAGAAGCTGCTGGCCGCGCACCGGGCCGGGGTCACGACCGTGATCATCCCCAAGCGCAACGAGCCCGACCTGGACGACGTCCCGTCGGAGGTGCTGGACAAGCTCGACGTCCACGGCGTCACGGACGTCCGGCAGGTCCTGGAACTGGCCCTGTCGCCGGCCACGAACGGCGCGGCGCCGGAGGTTCCGGTGGCGGCGTGACGGACGTCATCGGATGAAGGAAAGGCCCGGGTCCCGTGAGGGAGGCCCGGGCCTTTTCGGTGCTCCATGGCGAGGTCAACCCCGCACCAACGCAAGGTGAAATATTTCCGAGCGCCAGATGTACAACTCTTTACCCCCCTGCGCCGTCGAACTGGCGAACAACGGCTTTTGGCAGACCGTGTGCAATCCCGTGGGGGGAACGCCTTGTCCGTGATCATTCGTCGGTTGTGCGGAGTGCTGCGGGTACGCGGGACGACCGACCTGCTCCTCGTGCTCCTGCTCGGGGCCGGCTTCGCCGCGCTGCCCGTCTTCGCGTTGCTGCCGTCGGTCGCGGGGTTCGCCGTGGCGTCGGCCGTGACCTATGTCGTGGACGAGGTGCTGCACACCCGGGCGCCCGGCTTCGTCCGCAGGCTCGCGACGCTGCAGCTCAACCGCACCCTGCGGTTCGCGGTCCGCACGGTGATGCTGCTCGCGCTGGCCAGCCGGACGGACGCGCCGGACCGGGTGCTGGTCGCCGCGCTGGCCGTCTTCAGCGCGCACTTCGCGCTGGTGATGCTGTACTCGGCCGCCCACCACGCCATCCGGCTGCGACGGGTGCTGCCGCTGGTGGTGCGCAACCTCGACCTGAGCGCACTGGATGTCCCGCGGCGCCCGCCCGCCGTTCTCTACCGGCGCTTCCTGCGCAAGCTGCTCCACCTCGACGTGCCGGCCCACGCGGGACTGCTCACCGCGCTGGCGGCGGGGGTCTGGTACCCGGCGGGCGTCGGCTTCGCGCTGACGGCCGGGCTGTCCGTGGCGGCCGTGGTGGCCCTGCTGGGGCAGTACCGCCGGGTCCGCCGGATGCCGGCCCGGGACGAGGTGTTCGCCGAGGTCAACCGGCAGCTGGCGGCGTACGGGCCCGAGGTCGCCCTGTACTTCAGCTTCGCCTCCGTGTCCCGGGACTTCATGTACCAGGTCAACATGTGGATCGAGACGCTGGAGCGGCTCGACCTGCGCCCGGTGATCGTGCTGCGCGAGCGGGCCTCGTTCCGCCATCTGAGCCGTACCTGGATCCCGGTGGTCTGCGTGCCCAAGGCCGACGACCTGGCCGAGCTGGAACTGTCCGGCGTCCGTGTCGTGCTGTATCCCGGCAACGCAGGCAAGAACGTGCACATGCTGCGCATCGCCGAGGCCAAGCACGTGTTCATCGGCCACGGCGACAGCGACAAGCTCGCCAGCAGCAACCGGGTCAGCAAGGTGTACGACGAGATCTGGGTGGCCGGACGGGCGGGCCGCGACCGCTACCGGCGGGTGCGGCACGCCATCAGCGACGAGGCGATCGTCGAGGTGGGCCGGCCCCAGCTGGCCCCGATCCGGCTGCACGCCGACCACACGCCGGGCCCGCTGCCGACCGTGCTCTACGCCCCCACCTGGGAGGGCTGGAGCGACGACGACTGCCACACCTCGCTGATACCGATGGGCGTGGCCCTGGTCGAGCGCCTTCTCACGGAGAACGTGCGCGTCGTCTACAAGCCGCACCCGCTCACCGGCAAGCGCTCGCCCGAGGCGGCCGAGGCCGACCGGGCCGTACGGGAGCTGCTGCGGGCCGACAACGAGCGGCGCGAGGCCGCGGCGGCGGAGGCGGCCGTCACCGCCGCCGCGCCCCGGCTGCGGGAGATCAGGGCCCGGCTCGACGAACTGGCCGGACACCACGACGGTGACGACGCCCAGCAGATCCGTGACGCGCGGGTCCCCGACCGGGACGGCGCCGCCGAGTGGTGGGAACTGCACGCCGAGTGGCACCGCCTGTACTGGGAGAGCCGGGGCCCGGTCCGGCACCACGTCGTCCTCAAGCAGCTGCCGACGCTCTACGAGTGCTTCAACCAGGCGGACGTCCTCATCAGCGACGTCTCCTCCGTGGTCGCCGACTTCGTCGCCAGTCTCAAGCCGTACGTCCTGACCAACGCCCACGACCTGCCCGACGAGGAGTTCCGCGCCGCGTACACCACCGCCGGGGGCGCCCAACTGCTCGACCGCGCCTGCGAGCGGCTGCCGGAGATCCTGCGCTCGGTCCGTGAGCCGCGGTACGACCCGATGGCCGCGGAGCGCCGCACCCTCAAGGAGTACGTCCTGGGTCCGGACCACCCGACCTCCCTTGAGCGGTTCAACGCGGCCGTCAACGCCCTGGCCGAGCGGGCCGCGGTGGAGCGGGCGGCGGACGGCCCGGCGGGAGCCGCGGACCTGGCGTTCCCGCAGCAGCGGACGGCCCCGGCCGGCGACGCGCCCCGGGACCCGACCGGCCTGGTCGGCTGAGCGGCGTACACAGCACGGGAGTACCGGGTCGGCGTCCTCGCGCCGGCCCGGTGCTCCGGTGTGCGCGATCAACCGTTGGCGAGCGCCACCACCCGGTCCAGGGCCCCGTTGAACTTGTCGTGGTCCCCGACCGTCGGTCCGGAGGAGGTGTACTGCCACATCGTGTAGTACGCCCATCCGGCGGGCAGCGTCCCGGGGTCCGAGGCGTACCGGGCGATCCACAGCGGGTTGTTCGCCGCGAAACCGCCGTAGTTGCCGGTGCACTGGGTCCACCAGCTGGTGGCCGTGTAGATCACGGCGTCCCGGCCCGTGCGCGCCTTGTACGTGTTCAGGAAGTCGGCGATCCAGCTCACCATCCCGGCGGCCGACTTCCCGTAGCAGGCGGCGCCGTACGGGTTCCACTCGATGTCCAGGGCGCCGGGCAGGGTCTTGCCGTCCCTGGACCAGCCGCCGCCGTGGCTGACGAAGTAGTTGGCCTGGGTCGCGCCGCTGGTCGTGTCCGGGGTGGCGAAGTGGTACGCCCCGCGGATCATGCCGACGTTGTAGGAGCCGTTGTACTGCTGGGCGAAGTACGGGTTCGTGTAGTACGTGCCTTCCGTCGCCTTCGTGTAGGCCCAGCGGACACCGCTGTTCCACAGCGTGGACCAGGCGACGTTGCCCTGGTAGCCGGAGACGTCGACGCCCTCGGTCTGGGTGACGTCACCGGTGCTGGGCGTGCCGTCCCGGCCGTCGTGGGCCTGGACGCCCATGCCCATGTACGCCGAGCCGCGCGTGGGGGTGGTCGCGGCGTCGGCGGTGGACAGCGGGAGGGTGAGGGAGAGCGCCGCCAGGAGCACGGCCAGGACGGCCGTGAGCGGGCGCGGGCGGATGGAACCGGGTCTGTGCACGGGCATGACGTGCCTCCGAGGATGGGGTGGGGGACCCCGAAGAAGGGGTGGGGGACCGCGGATGACCCACTGGCGTGGGCATGCCATGAGTTTCCTGTCAAGGAAACTACGCACGTAGACGGGCAGGTGGAAAGGGGGTCCGGAGGCTGCCGTTGGTCTACGCCTGCGAAATACTGACGGAGCTGCGGCAACGGCGGCGTTTGGCAGAAACTTTCAGGACCGCGAAACCGATCAGGGGTGCTGACGTGCACGAGGACGGAAACGGCGACGGACGTCACGTCGCCGGCCAGGTGACACCCAGTGGTGCAGACCAGGAATTCCTGGCGCTGGAACGCGAGTTGACGGTGTTGCTGCGGCGTGCCCGCGCGAGTCAGGGCGAGATGGCCCGCGAGGTCCACCCCGACCTGGAGTCCGCCGCGTACGGCCTCCTGGTCCGCCTGGACGAGCACGGCGGCCATCGCGCCACGGAACTCGCCGCCTACATCGGCGTCGGCAAGGCCACCATGTCCCGCCAGCTGCGTGCCCTGGAGGAGCTCGGCCTGGTCGCGCGCGAGCCGGACCCCGCGGACGGGCGTGCCTGGCTGGTGGCCCTCACCGCCGAGGGCCGCCGCCGCGTCGGCAAGGTCCGTGAGGCCCGCCGCGCCCGCTACGTCAGCCAGCTCGCCCACTGGGACCGGCAGGAGGTCGCGGAACTGGCGCGGCTGCTGCACGAGTTGAACGGCGTCATGGACAAGTAGCCGGACAGGTCAGCTCCACGTACACCACCGTCGCGTCGTCGTGTGTCTTGCTCCGCCGCAGGAACGCCCGCTCCTCACGGTCCGCCGCCTCCAGCGCCCGTACGCGCTCCACCAGCGCCCGCGCGCCCTCCTTCCGTACGACGGTGAAGCAGTCCCTCCAGTCGCCCTCAAGGAACTTCTCCACCCAGCGGGTCGCCCCGTCGGTGAGGGCGGCCAGGGCGCGGACCCCGTCGCGCGGGAGCGTGCCCGTGACCGCCCGGGAGGCGACCGAGGGGTCGGCGGCGGCCGTGAAGAAGCCGCCCTCCCTGTTGCGGACCGTGGCGTCGGCGACGGCGTCGCTCACCAGGGACGCGCGGGGCAGCCGGGAGAGGCGGTCGTCCAGGACGGGGGTGACCGTGCCGTCGGGGGACTCCAGGAGGAGGGCGGAGTCCGAGAGGACCAGGTACTCGACGGTGTCGGTGGACCAGCGGGCCAGGACGACCGTGGCCTGGGGCGTACGCGGGTGAGAAAGGTCACAGGTGGTCGCGTGGGTTTCCGCGGTGCGGGCGATCGCCGCGGAAAGAATCTCCGGCAGCGTCAGATCTCGGTCGGAAACGGTCAGTTCGGTCAGGGCTCCGCCGAGTCGCGCGGTGAACCAGGGGACCGAATGGAGACAGCCCGTACCGCTGTCCGGCGGGGTCACCCCGTCCAGGACGATCACGCAGCCCCCCTGCCCCCAGGCCGGTAGTCCGACACCGGCGAAGTCCTCGTTGGGGCGGTCCGCGCTGCCGGGCTCCGATACGACTTCAGTACGCATTCGGCCAGTCTGCACGAGGCCTTCACAGTGTTCGCCAAAGGCTGGCAACGGTCCCGGAATTGCCACCGCGGCGCAGGTCAGGCGCCTGGTTTGGGATGGAATGACGCACTCCGAGAAGGCGTGTCGGCGAATCCTGTCAAAGCCTGCGTCCCGCGTCCAACCGGCCCGCCGGTAATCACCCCCGCACCGGCCGCGGCAACTTGCCTGCCAACTCCCCTCCGATGTTCACTCCTTCGGGTGGCCGGTCAGGTGATGCACGACCACTGCCCACCGGCGCTGGGAGGGTCGGGGACCGATGGGGGCGTCCCGCGCGTGAGCTGAAGCCGAGCGTGGGGGAGGGTGAACGCATTGCTCGGCACCGGAACGACGGGGTGCCACCCGGGCCCATGGGTAGACGAGTTCAGGAATGCGAGCATCGGTGCAGAAGAAGCGGTCTCGGGGCAAAGCCAGGCAGACGGCCTCCGAAGGGGGCGTCGAGCGCACTCCCGTCGGCACCGGACGCCCGACCCACGTACGCAACCGGCTGATCGTCGCGGTGGCCGTGGTGGCCGCCGCCATCGCCGGGGCCGGAGCCCCGTCCGTCCTCGCCGCCTCCGGGCAACTGAGTGACTCCCAGGATCTGGTGACCCTCGCCGGGCGCACCCAGGACGCGCTCGCCCTCGCCCACTCGCTCGCCGACGAGCGCGACGAGGTCACCTCCTACGTCGCGGCCGGCCGCCCCAAGTCCAAGGCGCCCTCCGAGCAGCGCAGCGCCCGTGTCGACCGGCAGGTGGAGGATCTGCGCGCCGACACCGACACGCCCGCCTGGCTGCGCTCGGACCTGGACGGCATCGCGGCCGTACGCAGGGCCGCGCTCACCGGCAAGAGCACGGCGCTGGAGGCGCACCAGGCCTACTCGGCCGCGATCGGCGAGCTGCACCGGCTCGCCGAGGACCTGGCCGAGCAGATGCCCCCACGGGCCGGCGCCGGCGCCTACGCGCTCGCCGAGCTGGACTCCGCCGTCCAGCAGTCCGCCGCCGCCCGCGGCCTGCTCCTCGCGGCCCTCAATGTGCCGAGCAGCACCCAGACGGTCATCGACCCCCTCACGGGCCTGCCCACCACGACCGCCACCACCTCCGCGGCCGACAAGAAGCAGCGCGACGCCCTCAGCGCCGCCGCCCAGCAGGCCCGGCTGCGCTCCGACACCGCCCTCGCCGACTTCCGTGACACCGCGCCCAAGTCCGCGGTCGACTCGTACGACTCGACGGTCACGGGCCCCGAGGTGAACTCCGCGGAGAAGTACCTCGCCCAGCTCACCGACGGGCCGACGCTCTCCGACAGCGACCTCGGCATCAGCGCCAAGAAGCTGGACGCCGCCCTGTCCGCCCGCGTCGACCAGATGCGCGGCGCCGAGGCCGCCCTCTACGACCACCGCACCAAGGACCTCGCCCAGCTGCGCGACGACGACGTCACCGCGTGGGAGATCCGCATCGCCGTCCTCGGCGCCCTGATGCTGGTCGCCGTCGGTGTCGCGACCGCCATGGCCCGCACCCTGACCCGCCCGCTGTCGGTGCTGCGCCGGGGCTCGGCCCGGCTGGCCGAGTCGGAGAACCCGGCCGGCGAGGAACCCGTCAAGTTCACCGGCCGCAACGACGAGTTCGCCCAGGTCGTCCGCTCCGTCAACGCCCTGCACGCGCACGCCGCCGCCCTCCACGAGCGCATCGCCACGCTGGAGTCCGACCGCAAGCACCTGGTCGGCCAGCGCCAGAAGATGGCCGACGCCCGCGAGGAGCTGCGCACCGAGGTCGCCGACGCGGCGGCCCAGCTGGAGCGGCTGCGGGCCAGCATCGGCGGCACCTTCGTCAATCTGGCCCTGCGCACCCTCGGGCTCGTGGAGCGGCAGCTGGCCGTCATCGAGGGCCTGGAGGAGCGCGAGCAGGACCCCGAGCGCCTCTCCACGCTCTTCAAGCTCGACCACTTCGCCACGGTCATGCGCCGGCACAGCGAGAACCTCCTGGTCCTCGCCGGTACGGAGCACGTCCAGCAGCACCACGGCCCGGTCCCGCTGGTGGACGTCGTACGGGCCGCGGTCAGCGAGATCGAGCGCTACGAGCGGGTCCGTATCGCGGCACTCCCGCCGCACGCGCACGTCGCGGGCTTCGCCGCCGACGACCTCTCCCACCTGCTGGCCGAGCTGATGGAGAACGCCACCTCGTTCTCGCCGCCCGATGTGCACGTCGAGGTCTCCGGCTGGCTGCTGGAGAGCGGCGAGGTCATGCTCTCCGTGCAGGACGAGGGCATCGGCATGACCGGCGAGTGCCTGGCCCGCTTCAACGCCCGGCTCGCCGACTTCGACCCGGACTCCCCGTACGAGCAGGAGGGCGAGGAGGGCCTGGGCCTCGGCCTGTACGTCGTCGCCCGCCTCGCCCACCGGCACGGCGCCCGCGTCCAGCTGCGCGAGCAGAAGCAGGGCGGTATCGCCGCGGTCGTGGTCCTCCCCGGCGCGCTGCTGGCCCAGGCCCCGGCCACGGCGGTCCCGCCGACCGCGACCGTGCCCAGCGGCACCCACACCTTCTCCCTGCCCGGCGCGGACGCCGAGGTCAACTCCAACGTCCTGCACGGCCGCGCCAAGGACACCGATCCGCTGGTGGCACTGGCGGAACAGGCCACACGGGAAACGCCCGACGAGAAGCCGACCCCGGCCGGGACTCGGTCCGGTACTTTCGCCGAGGCTGCGTCCAGGACTGCCGCTGAGGCTGCGGCCGGGGCTTCTGCCGGGACTTCGGGCGGTGCTTTCGCTGGGGCTTCGGCCGGGGCTGCCGCTGAGGCTGCGGGCGGTGCTTTCGCTGAGGCTGCGTCCGGGACTGCCGCTGAGGCTGCGGCCGGGGCTTCTGCCGGGACTTCGGGCGGTGCTTTCGCCGAGGCTGCGGCCGGGGCTTCTGCCGAGACTCCGGCTGGTGCGTTCGCCGAGGCTCCGGACCAGGCTTCTGCCGAGACGTCGACTGGTGCGTTCACCGAGGCCCCGTCCCGGCCTGCCGCTGAGATCCCGGCCCGCCCTTCCGCCGAGGCTCCGGCCCGGACTCCCACCGAGGCTCCGGCCCGGACTGCCGCCGAGGTCCCGGTCGAGGCTCCCGCCGAGAGCACGATGGAGCTGCTGGCCCCGGTGCCCGTCACCGACCCGTACGCCATCGGGCCGGACGCGCACGAGCGGACTCCCGACGAGGCCGCCGTGCCCGCACCAGCGGCGGAAACCACGGAAGCGGCGGGGGCCGCGGACGTGGAAGGGGCGGACATCGAGGACGAGGTCACCAGCAAGGGCCTCCCCAAGCGAACCCCGAAGATCACCTCCCCGGACCGCGCCCCGCGCCAGCGGACCGGCTCCGTCGACGCCGAAGCCCTCCGGCGGCGTCTCGGCGGCTTCCGTCGGGGGGCGGAAGAGGGCCGCAGGGACGTGGAGGCGGAGATCGCCGAAGAGACGGCCCAGAACGAGCGGCCGGACGCAGCACCAGCACACGCCGGAGATGTCACGGGGGGCACAGTCGAGGAGGCAAGCAGTTGACCGCGCCCAGTACCTTCGGACTGAGCAGTGAGGCCCGTAACCTGCACTGGCTGCTGACGAACCTGGTCGAGGAGGTGCCGGGCATCCAGTCGGTCGCCGTGGTCTCCTCCGACGGCCTGCTCCTGCTCTCCTCGGACCCCGGACGGAACGCCCAGGCCAGAGAGGCCCGCACCGAGAGGCGGACCGGCCCCCGCGGCTCGTCCGCCGACCTCGCCGCCATCGTCTCCGGCCTCGGCAGCCTCACCGTCGGCGCCGCCCGGCTGATGCAGTTCGGCGGGGTCAAGCACACGATGGTCGCGATGGACGAGGGCAGCCTCTTCGTGATGTCGATCAGCGACGGCTCGCTGCTCGGCGTGCACGGCTCCGCGGACTGCGACATGAGCGTCGTGGCGTACCACATGGCGCTCTTCGTCGGGAGGGCCGGCCACGTCCTGACGCCCGAACTCCGCAGCGAACTCCGAAAATCGCTGGAGTCCCAGGCGCCGGGGAGCGCCCGATGAGCGACTCCTCGAAGAAGAGGCAGCTCCCGGTGCGCGGCGGCGACCGCAAGCCCGCCCGGGTCCGCCCCTACTCGCTCACCGGCGGCCGCACCCGCTTCGGCCACGTCCTCCTCGTGGAGACGTTCGTAGCCAGCACGGCGGCACTGGAGGCCCCCGAGGGGCGCAAGGAACTGACGAACGGTTCGCTCAACACCCGGGTCATGCCGGAGATGCGGGCCATCGTCGAACTGTGCCGCCGTATGCGTACGGTGGCCGAGATCGCCGCGCTGCTGCAGATGCCGCTCGGCGTGGTCCGCGTCCTCCTGAGCGATCTCGCGGACCAGGGAAAGATCCGTGTGTACGGAACCGGCACCGGCCACGGAGTGGGCCGCCCGGACCGCGCTCTGCTGGAAAGGGTGCTGAGTGGACTCCGTCGTCTCTGACGCCGCTCATGGCGTCGCTCCCCTCGTCGGCCTCGACGAACCCGACGAGGATCTGAGGTCCTGGCAGACGGACCGCACCCGAGCCCCGATAGCCACGAAGATAGTCGTGGCGGGTGGCTTCGGTGTCGGCAAGACGACGCTGGTCACCGCCGTCTCGGAGATCACGCCGCTGCAGACCGAGGCGCTGATGACCGAGGCGAGCGAGGCCACCGACGACCTCACCGCCACGCCCGACAAGCTCACCACCACCGTGGCCATGGACTTCGGCCGCATCACTCTCGACGACGACCTGGTGCTCTACCTGTTCGGCACGCCGGGTCAGCAGCGGTTCTGGTTCATGTGGGACGACCTGGTGCGCGGCGCGATCGGCGCCGTGGTCCTGGCCGACACCCGCCGCCTCAAGGACTGCTTCCCCGCGCTGGACTACTTCGAGAGCTGCGGGCTGCCGTACATCGTCGCGGTCAACCACTTCGACGGCAGCGAGCTGTTCGAACCGGAGGACGTTCGCGAGGCGTTGACGATCCCCGCGCACATCCCTGTAATGATCATGGATGCGCGCCACCGGATCTCGGTGATCGAGACCCTCCTGGCCCTCGTCGCCCACGCGCTCGAAGAAACCCCCGAGTAGCCCCCAAGCCGTAGGAGGCACCACCCGCATGCGCAAGATACTCGTCGTCGGAGCCGGCCAGTCCGGACTCCAGCTCGCCCTCGGACTCCAGTCGCACGGGTACGAGGTCACCCTGATGTCGAACCGGACCGCGGACGAGATCCGCTCCGGCCGGGTCATGTCGACGCAGTGCATGTTCCACACGGCGCTGCAGCACGAGCGCGATCTCCAGCTGAACTTCTGGGAGTCCCAGGCCCCGAAGATCGAAGGACTCGGTGTCTCGGTCGCGGCCCCCGGCTCCTGGAGCGAGGGCCCCGCGGCCCGCGCGATCGACTGGGTCGGCAGGCTCGACGGGTTCGCGCAGTCGGTCGACCAGCGGGTGAAGATGGCCGGCTGGATGGAGACCTTCGCCCAGCGCGGCGGCCAACTGGTCATCCACGGCGCGGCGGTCTCCGACCTCGACTACTTCTCCCGCGCCTACGACCTGGTGCTGATCTCCGCGGGCAAGGGCGAGCTGGTCTCCATGTTCGGCCGGGACGCCGCCCGCTCGCCGTACAGCGAGCCGCAGCGCGCGCTGGCGGTGGCGTACGTGCACGGCATGGGCCCGCGCCCCGAGCACCCGGAGTTCTACGCGGTCCGCTGCAACCTGGTCCCCGGCGTCGGGGAGCTGTTCGTCATGCCGACGCTGACCACGTCGGGCCGCGCGGACATCCTGTTCTGGGAAGGCATCCCGGGTGGCCCGCTGGACGCCTTCAACGGCGTCAAGGACCCGGCCGAGCACCTCTCCCTGACCCTGGAACTCATGGAGAAGTACACGCCCTGGGAGCACGACCGGGCCAAGGGCGTCGAACTGACCGACGCGGGCGGCACCCTCGCCGGCCGTTACGCCCCCACCGTCCGCAACCCCATCGGCCGCCTCCCCGGCGGCGGCCTCGTGCTGGGCGTCGCGGACGTCGTCGTCGCCAACGACCCGATCACCGGCCAGGGCTCCAACTCGGCGTCCAAGTGCGCGGCCTCGTACCTCGCCTCGATCCTGGAGCAGGGCGAGAAGGAGTTCGACGAGGCCTGGATGCAGCAGACGTTCGACCGCTACTGGAACACGGCCCAGCACGTGACCAAGTGGACGAACGCCATGCTGGCCCCGCCGCCGGAGCACATCCTCGACCTGATCGGGGCGGCGGGCCTGCTCCAGCCGGTGGCCGACCGGTTCGCCAACGCCTTCAACGATCCGGCCGACTTCGAGAACTTCTTCTACGAGCCCGAGAAGACCGAGGCCTACCTCGCCGCCGTGGCCGGAGCCGCGGCCGGGGCGTAACCCTGGTCGGCGCCCTTCAGGGCACCGCGGGGGAGCTTCGGCGGCGTGTAGCGCGGCAGGGGCTCCCCGCCCGGGTCGGGGCGTACGGCGCCGAGCACCGGGTTGGCCGCGATCGGCGACACCTTGACCTTGGCGCCGGGCCGCGGTGCCTGTACGACCCTTCCGTCGCCGAGGTAGAGGGCGACATGCGTGGCCTGCGGGAAGTACACGACGAGGTCACCGGGCCGCAGCTCGCGCAGCGGAACGTGCCGCAGCCGGGCCCACTGCTCCTGGCTGGTCCGCGGGATGGGCGTCCCGGCGTGCTCCCAGGCCTGGGAGGTCAGCCCCGAGCAGTCGTACGCCGACGGGCCCACCGCACCCCACTGGTACGGCTTCCCGAGCTGGGCCACCGCATAGCGCACGGCCTCGTCGCCCTGCTTCGAGGGGGCCCGCACGCTGCTGAGGGCGCCGGACGCCATGACCTTCTGCTGCGCGCCCGCGATCCCGATGCGCTCGAACTCGGCGAGCGCGGCCAGCTGGTCGCGGCTGAGCGAGGCGAGCATCTCCTCGACGTCGCCGAGCCGCTTGCGCACGTCGTCCCGCTGCTTCTTCTGCCGCTCGGCGAGGCTGAGTTGCCTGTCGAGAGCCTTGCGGGCCTCCCTCGCCAGGTCCTCCTTCCTCTTCTCGCTGCCCACGAGCCGCCCCACCGTCTCGGCCCGCTCCCGTGACAACTGCCCGATGACATGTCCCGCGTCGAGGGCGTGCTGCGGGTCGTCGGCGAGGAGGAGCCGTACGTACGAGGAGATCCCGGTGCTGCCCTGGTACTGCTGCCGGGCCAGCCGTCCGGCCGCGCTGCGGCTGCCGAGCAGGGCGAGCCGGGCACGGGCGAGTTCGCCGTCCAACCGCTCCACCCGGGCGCGCTGCTTCTTCAGCTTCTCCCCGGTGGCGTTGTAGGTCTCGGTGGCCTGTTCGGCCTGCCGATACAGCCGCTGAAGGTCCGTCAGCAGCTGGGACACCGGGCGCTGCGGGCCGGGCGCGGCCGCCGCGGGAATGGGCGCGAGCATGGCCTGGGCCGCCACCGCGGCCGTGCAAGCCAGGCGCAGAAACCTTTCTGACACGTCGTCACCTCCGGACCGGGGAGGGCGGGCCTTCCGCTTCTCTCCACACCGTGAGAAATAGACGTGGTGGTGCGACTCGCGCGTCGAACGTACGCGGTTCGGTGCAACGGCTTCACCCGTGGGTGTCATCCCGGTTGCCGGACGGCGTGGCGTCTGGCTCGATGCCGGGTTTCGACCAGGGCCACTTCAGCCGGCCGCCCTTCCTGCCCTCCGGGTCGTACGCGTACTTCCACGACTGCACCAGCCCGAGCCGCTTGCTGTGCCCCCGCGGGACGCGGCGGTAGACGAGGACGGTGGGCCTGCCGCCGTGCGCGTCCGGGACCGGGATGCGGTACGTCTTCGGGGGGTGGCCGGTGGGTCCCACCAGCACGGGGAGCACGCGCCCGTCCATGGGCCCGCCCTCGAAGGGGGTGTCCTGTGTCTTCACGGCACCAGTCTCAGCCATCCGTCGACAGCGTCGCGACGAGGGCGGCCGTCTGCGGGTCGCGGCCGGCGGTGACCGTCAGGACGGCCACGAACTGCTCGACCAGCCAGTCGCGGAGCTCGTCGGCGGGGGGCTGCTTGTCCTCGTCGAGCCAGATCAGGGAGGCCGCCTCCACGGCCGTGATCCACATCCGCACGGTCATGCGCAGACGCGGGCCCGGGTCCGTGACGCCGAGGTGGCTGAGGATGTGCTCGGCGGCGGCCCGGCGCACGCCGTCCACGATGGCGGTGGTCCGCGAGGTCTCGACCACGCTGCCGCCCTGGAGCAGCGCGCTGAAGCCGGCGTCGTGCTCGTCGACGAAGGTGAGGTAGCGGTCCAGGGCGCGGGCGAGGCGGGGGAGGAGGGAGCCCTGGCGGGGCTCGTCGAAGCACTGCTGGAGCTCCTCGGCGGCGGACCTGAGCGCGGCCTCGTACAGCTGCTGCTTGCCGCCCGGGAAGTACCGGTAGACCAGCGGCCGCGAGACTCCGGCCGCCTCCGCCACGTCGTCCAGCGACACGTCCTCCGGGGCGCGGTGCGCGAAGAGCGAGAGCGCCGTGTCGAGCAGCTGGCGCCGCCGCTCCTCGACACTGAGGCGACGGTAGGCGGGGGTGGTGGCCGGCGGGGTCATGTCCCGCAGCGTAACCGTGGCGGCGCTACGGTGACGGCCGGAGGTGGGGGATGAGCGACAACTGGCTGATCGTGATCCCGGAGGATCCGTACTGGCAACCGGAGCGCGCGGCGGCGGACCGAGCCGCCGCGGCACTCGCTGGGATGCTCTCCGAGCAGGGACGACGGGGCCTTGAGTCGCTGTGGCACGACACCGTGGAGGTGGTGCACTGCTTCGCGAACCTGGAGCGGGTCACCTGCCCCCGCTGCGGCGCGGACCTGCACACCGGAACCTGGCTGGGCGAGGCCATCACGGAGCGTTTCGAGGACCGCTTCGCCACGCTCGACGTCACCGTCCCCTGCTGCGGCGCCGGAATCTCGCTGAACGACCTGGTCTACGACTGGCCGATGGGGTTCGCGAGATTCCGGCTCGCGGTCCTCCACCCTGACCGGGCCTGGCTGACGGACGCCGAGCTGACCGAGATCGCCGACGCCCTCGGTCACCCCGCACGCCAGATCCTGGCTCATCTGTGAGTCCGGGAGGACAGGCCCCGGGCCGGCCCTGGGGGTGTCGTTTGGATCATGCCGGCGTCGCGGGCCCTGGCACGCACTCCCCCAAGCTCTTCGAGCGGGAGGGACCCCCATGACCCCGCTCGGGTCGGCCGGTCCGCACCGTTCGTCACGGTCGGACTGATCCAAACGACACCCCCTAGGCCAGCAGCCCCGAGGACTTCCACAGGCGTCGGCCCACGCCCCGCAGCACCCCGATGTCGTCCAGGAAGTCCGTCAGGCGCTTCGCTCCCGTCTGCATCACCTCGCGGCGGTGGGCGCTGGCCTTCACCTGGGCCATCGCCTCCCGCTTGTCCAGGCCCACGTTGGTGTAGACCTCGGGGTTCACGAAGGCCACCGAGAACACACGGGCGAACTCGCCGGAGGTGACCCGGGTGAACTCCTGGGACCACCGGGGAGCCGTCAGCATCTGGCGGCGGAGTTCCTCGCGGGCGTAGCGGACGTGACGGGCCTCTTCGACCACGTGGATACGGGTCACCCCGCGGATGAGGGGCTGGACCCGCTCGTCGGGGAACGTCAGCCGCTGCATCCAGTCGAGGACCTCCTCGCCGAGCAGCGTGGCGGTGAAGGAACCCGGGGTGGTGGAGATCGTCTTGAAGACGCGGCCCAGCGCCAGGTGAGCCGGGCTCACCGGATACCAGGGCGCGTCGCCCCGCGAGATCAGCCGGGCGAACATCTTGGAGTGCCGGCACTCGTCCTCGATCTCGGTGAGCGCGTACCGGACGTGCGCGCTCGTCGCCGCCTTGTCGTAGATGTGCCGCACCAGCAGCTGCATCAGGATGATCTCGAACCAGATGCCCAGCGAGGCCAGCGCCGCCGACTCGTGCTGGGAGAGCAGGATCCGCTGCTCCTCGCTCATCCGCTTCCACAGCGGCGTGCCGTACAGCGACACCAGCTCCGGCGGCCAGAACCACTTGCCCTCCTCGAAGGGCGCGTCCCAGTCCAGCTCCTTGTCGGGGTCGAAGGAGTGCTTGGCGGAAGATACGAGCAGCCGCTCGGCCACCTGCTCGCGGTCCTTGAGCAGGCCCAGCGCGTCGCGCAGACCCTCGACCGCGTCGGCTTCCGTCAGGGTCGTCATAACTCCCTCACCTCGTTACCCGGGGGTACGTATGTCGACTCTTATGAGACTGCCTGTCAGTAAGACCGTCAATCCCTTGCGCATGACTTGTTGACTCGCCGTCTACGTGTGAGCCTGCGGGTATGCCGACCAACGACCTGTACGCCAAGCACCCGGGAGACCCCCACTGGCAGGTGCCCGCGACCGGAGCGGCCCGGTTCAGCTGGGAGTACGACGACGGCCGTGACCGACTGCTCGCCCTTTACCAGAAGGGCAAGGACAAGCAGTGGGACGGACAGAAGCGGATCGACTGGCACCTGGAGGTCGACCCGTACGACCCGCTCGGCACCCCCGACGAGGCGATGTCCCTGTACGGCAGCAAGTACTGGGCGAAGCTCACCGACAAGGACAAGGGCGACCTGCGGCAGCACTACGCCTCCTGGCAGTTCAGTCAGTTCCTGCACGGCGAGCAGGGCGCGATGATCTGCGCGGCGCGGATCGTGGAGTCCGTCCCCGACCTGGACGCCAAGTTCTACTCCGCGACCCAAACAATGGACGAGGCCCGGCACGCCGAGATCTACGGGCGTTTCCTGCACGAGAAGATCGGGATGCTCTACCCGATCAACGACAACCTCCAGTCCCTGCTCGGCGACACCCTCCGCGACAGCCGCTGGGACATGCCCTACCTGGGCATGCAGGTCCTCATCGAGGGGCTCGCGCTGGCCGCCTTCGGCATGATCCGGGACACCACCGACAAGCCCCTGCCCAAGCAGATCCTGGCCTACGTCATGCAGGACGAGGCCCGGCACGTGGCCTTCGGCCGCATGGCGCTGCGCGACTACTACAAGCAGCTCACCGACGCCGAACTGCGTGAGCGCGAGGAGTTCGTCATCGAGGGCTGCTATCTGATGCGCGACCGGCTGCGCGGGGTCGAGGTCCTGGAGAACTTCGGCATCCCCAAGGCGGAGGCCGAGGAGCTCAGCGAGCGCTCCGAGTTCCTCCAGCTCTTCCGCAAGCTGCTGTTCAGCCGCATCGTGCCCTGCGTGAAGGACATCGGCCTGTGGGGCGAGCGCCTCCAGCGGGCCTATGTCGACATGGGCGTGCTGGAGATGGGCGACTCCAACCTGGACCTGCTGATGGCCCAGGACGAGGAGATCGCCGAACACCTGGACGCGGAGCGCTTCGCGGTGGAGGAGCGGGAGCGGGTTGCGGAGGTGGAGGAGGCGATCGACGAGGGTCAACGGCTCATCGGTTGATCACTCGATCGATGGGCGAATCGGCATATTCCTCTGGGTACGCTGACTCTGCCAGGCAGACTCCGGCGTATGGGAGCAATCATGAGCGCCGCACGTGACTACGGGCTGGACGAGGACTACGAGTGGGCTCGTCCACCGGAGGGTGGCTGGACGGCGGACGACCTCGACAAGCTTCCCAATCTTCCTCCGCACACGGAGCTGATCGACGGGAGTCTTGTCTTCGTGAGTCCGCAGACCAGTTTCCACTCACGTGCCATGCGCTTGCTGGAGCACACTCTGCTGGATCAGGTGCCGGACGAGTTGGATGTCATCCGGGAGATGACCATCAAGCTCAACAAGCGCAACCGTCCGGAGCCCGACGTCCTCGTCTTCCGTGCGGGGGCCGACACCGGTCCGAAGCAGACCTGGTATCGGCCGGAAGACGTCGTGATCGCAGTCGAGGTCGTGTCGGAGGATTCGGAGGAGCGAGACCGGGAGGTGAAACCGCGGAAATACGCGCAGGCGGGCATTCCGCACTACTGGCGCGTCGAGGAGAACGAGGGCCTTCCGGTGGTCTACGTCTACGAACTCGACCCCGCGACCCAGACCTACGGCCTGACCGGAATCTTCCACGACAAGCTTGAGTCGACCGTCCCGTTCCCCATCGAGATCGACCTCACTGCGATCAACCGCCGCCGCTAGACACCGCAGCCCAGCCCCTCCGGCACCTCGCCGAGCACCGGCGCCGATGCCCTCCCCGGGAACGACGTCCGGAGGGTGAAGGCGTACGGTGTCGGGCCGTTGGCCCGTAGGTGCAGCAACCGCTCCTCCGCCTCCCCCACCGTAGGCCGATGCCCCGCCGGCACCCACCACAGCGTGGCCATCGCTTCCTCGACCCGCTCGAACCTCCCCCAAGCTCTCAACTTCGTTCGAGCAGGGGGACCCCCATCGCCGCCGAGCCAGCAACTCCCGGTGCTGCCCCTGGTACATGAAAGCCGTGAGCGCGTTGGTGTCCCGCCACACCGACATGTTGATGACCAGCCACTCGTCCCCGAGTACGGGGACGTCGGTCGCGTTGCCGGAGTCGCTCTGCAGGCGCCACACGAATCCGTCGGCGGCGTCCGCCACGGCGTTCACGGGGTCGAGCGCATCGACGAAGTACTTCAACTCGGGTGAATCCAACGGGAACTTGAGTCGGGCGATATTGACCTGGGCGAGTTCGTACGCGGCTGCGGATGAGGTCATGACCGAACGGTAGGTCGGGACACTGGCCCGCGGTAGCCCCCGTCTCACGAGTCGAGAACCGCCTTCATCACCGCCTTCGCGATCGGTGCCGCGTCCCCGCCCCCGCTGATGTCCCCGCGGTCCGCCGCCGCGTCCTCCACCACCACGGCCACCGCCACCCTCGGCTCCAGCTGGTCGTCGCGCTGCGCCCACGACACGAACCAGGCGTACGGCACACCGGAGTTGCCGATGCCGTGCTGGGCGGTGCCGGTCTTGCCGCCGACCGTGGCGCCGGGGATCGCGGCGTTGGCGCCGGTGCCCTCCCGCACCACGTCGGTCATCAGCTCCCGCATCCGCACGGCCGTCGCCGGGTTCATCGCCTGGCGGATCGGACGGGAACCGGTCGTCGCGACCGTCTCGCCGCCCCTGCGGACGGTCCGCTCCACCAGATACGGCGTCCGCACCTGCCCGCCGTTGGCGACGGCCGCCGCGACCATCGCCATCTGGAGCGGCGTGGCCCGCGTGTTGTACTGGCCGATGGACGACAGAGCCAACTGCGCCTTGTCCACCTGGGTGTCGAAGGTGCTCGGCGCGACCGAGAAGGGGATTTTCAGGCCGGTGTCGTTGAAGCCGAAGGCCTGGGCCGTCGAGGCCATGGCTTCGAGCCCCACGTCCACGCCCAGCTTCGCGAAGACCGTGTTGCACGACCACTCGAACGCGGCCCGCACCGAGCTGTCCTCGCAGTCGTCGGACTCGTTCGTCAGACGCGTCCTCGTGCCCGGCAGCTTGTAGGGGACGGGGGAGTCGGTGGGCGCGTCCAGGTTGCTGACGACCCCCGCGTCCAGCGCCGCCGCCGCGGTGACCACCTTGAAGGTGGAACCCGGCGGATAGGTCTGCCGTACGGCCCGGTTGAGCATCGGCTGCTCCGGGTCGTCGTTGAGCCGCGCCCAGGCCGAGGTCACCCGGTCGCCGTTCCCGGACAGCTCGGCGGGGTCGTACGAGGGGGTGGACACCAGCGCCAGGATCCGGCCGGTCGACGGCTCGACGGCCGCCACCGCGCCCTTGCGCACGCCGAGCCCCCGGTACGCCGCCTCCTGTGCGGCCCGGTTGAGCGTCGTGACGACGTCCCCGGGCCGGTTCCGCACCCGCGTGACGTCGTTCCACAGGGGGAACAGCGACAGCATCGGGTCGGTGCCGGACAGGATGCCGTCCTCGGCGTGCTCCAGGAACGTCGTGCCGTACACCTGCGAGGCGAAGCCGGTCACCGGGGCGTACAACGGCCCGTTCCGGTAGGTCCGTTCGTGGCGGAGCTGCTCGCCGGTGTCCTTGGAGCCGGTGACCGGGATGCCGTCGACCAGGATGTCGCCGCGCGGCTGGCCGTAACGGGCGATCGCGGAGCGGCGGTTGGCCGTGTTCCCGTCGTAGGAGGGGGCCTGGACGACCTGCACGCGGGCGGCGTTGACGAGCAGCGCCACCATCAGCAGGGCGCAGAACGCGGCGGCGTGCCGCATGTACTTGGTCACGGGGCCACCCGGCCGTCGTACTGGCTGCGGGCCGAGTCGCTGACCCGGATCAGCAGGGCCACGATCGTCCAGTTGGTGACGACGGAGGAGCCGCCCTGCGCCAGGAACGGCATGGCCATGCCGGTCAGCGGGATCAGCCCGGTCACCCCTCCCGCGATCACGAACACCTGCAGCGCCACGATCGAGGCGAGGCCGAGGGCGAGCAGCCGGCCGAAGGGGTCGCGCAGCGCGAGCCCGGCCCGGTAGCCGCGCTCCACGAGGAGGCCGTAGAGGATGAAGATCGCCGACAGGCCGGCCAGGCCCAGCTCCTCGCCGGCCGTCGCCAGGATGAAGTCCGACTTGGCCGCGAAGCCGATCAGGATGGAGTGGCCGAGACCCAGCCCCGCGCCGAGGATCCCGCCCGCGGCGAAGGCGAACAGGGACTGGGCGAGCTGGTTGGGGCCGAGGCCCGCCTCGATCGTGGCGAACGGGTGCTGCCAGTCCTGGACCCTGCTGTGCACATGCGGTTCCAGCCAGCCGACGGCGACCGCGCCGAGCACCGCGAGCAGCAGGCCGACCGCGATCCAGCCGGTGCGGCCGGTGGCCACGTACAGCAGGACGACGAACAGGCCGAAGAAGAGCAGCGAGGTGCCGAGGTCCCGCTCCAGGACCAGGACGCCCACGCTGATCAGCCAGATGGCGAGGACTGGGCCGAGGACCCGGCCGGTGGGCAGTTGCACGAACCAGATCCGGCGGCCCGCGTAGGCGAGCGCGTTGCGGTTGGCCGCCAGGTACGCGGCGAAGAACACCGCGAGCAGCACCTTCGCGAACTCGCCCGGCTGGATGGAGAATCCGGCGAACAGGATCCAGATGTGGGCGCCGTTCACGGCCGGGAAGAGAATCGGCACCATGAGCAGGGCGAGGGCGGTGACCACGCTGACGTACGCGTAGCGCTGGAGCACCCGGTGGTCGCGCAGCAGCAGCACCACCACGATGAACAGCGCCACGCCGAGCGTGGACCAGACGAGTTGGGCGGGGGCGGCCCGGTCGCCGGGTGTCTCCAGGTCGAGCCGGTAGATGAGGACCAGGCCGAGGCCGTTGAGCAGCACGCCGATGGGCAGCGGGAGGGGATCGGCGTACGGGGCCCGGACGCGGACCGCGATGTGCGCGAGCAGGGCGAGCACGCCGAGCCCGGCGCCGTAGCCGACGGCACCGGGCGGGACGGTGCCGGTCTTCGCCAGGCCGACGTCGCAGTAGCCGTACAGGGACAGCAGTACGGCCAGCACGATCAGGGCGAGTTCGATGCCACGGCGCCGGGGGAGACGTGCATCGGACGCGGGGGCCTGCCTTGCCGCCACGGTGGTTCCGGCCTTCGTCATGTCCGGAACTTACCTAAATGGGGCGCCTTGCGCGTCCTGTGGCCGACGCCAGCGTGGCGAGTCCCGGACAAGGTCCCGTCACCTCGCCTCGGACGCCCCCGGACCGGCCGTCGGCGGCGCCGACGGCAGCGTCAGCGTGGCCACCGCGCCGTCGTCGAGGGCGTTGGCGAAGGTCAGCCGGGCGCCGAGCACCTCCGCCTGGCCCAGCGCGATGGTCAGCCCGAGCCCATGACCCTTCGCCCCGCCCTCGGTGCGGAAGCGCTGCGGTCCGTGCTCCACCAGGTAGTCCGGATAACCGTCCCCGTGGTCCCGTACGACCACGACCGGACCGTCCACCGTCAGCACCACCGGGCCCCGCCCGTGCTTGTGCGCGTTGGCCACCAGGTTCCCGAGCACCCGCTCCAGCCGGCGCCGGTCGGTCTCCACCCGGACGTCGCGTACGACCTTCACCTCGGTGTCGGTGCCCGACCCGCACACCACCCGCCGGGCCAGCGCGCCCAGCTCCTCCGTGTCCAGGTCCAGCCGCTCCCGCCCGGTGTCGAGCCGGGAGATCTCCAGCAGGTCCTCGGTGAGCGTGCGCAGCGCCGCCACCCGGTCCCGCACCAGCTCCGTCGGGCGGCCCGGCGGCAGCAGCTCGGCCGCCGCGTGCAGCCCGGTCAGCGGGGTGCGCAGCTCGTGCGCCACGTCCGCGGTGAACCGCTGCTCGCTCAGCAGCTTGCTCTGCAGCGACGACGCCATCGAGTCCAGCGCGGCGGCGACCGCGGCCACCTCGTCGTGGGAGCGCGCCACGTCCTTCGTCCGCGGGTCGTTCACGCGCGCGTCCAGGTCGCCCGCGCTGATCCGCCGGGCCACCCGTGCCGTGCCGTGCAGCCGCCGGGTCACCCGGGTCACCGCGAACGCGCCGATCATCAGGGTCACCGTGATCGCCAGCCCCGACGACCACAGGATCGACCGGTCCAGTCCGGCGATGGTGCGGGCCTGCTGCGAGTAGTCGACCTCGACGGCCAGCGCCCGCCTGCCGTCGGCCGGGCCCGCCGCCCACATCGTGGGGCGCCCGCGATGGACCGCGACCATCGTGCCCCGGTCCCCGGCCACCGCCAGCGTCCGCAGCGGCTCCGGCAGCCCGGCGGGGTCCACCCCGGCGCCGGGCAGCAGCGCGTCCCCGGCCTGGTACGCCCTGGTCGCGTCCGCCAGCCGGTCCAGCGCCAGGTCCCGGGCCTGGCCGACGGTCTGGTTGGTCACCGAGACATGCACCAGGATGCCGAGCAGGGCGGCCAGCGCACAGCACATCACCGCGATGAACGCGGCGGACTTCGCCGCGAGCGTCCCGGTCCACTGGGGCAGGCTCATCCTCATCGCCCGCTCGCGGAGGGCGAGGCGGACGGGGTGGGCGACTGCTTGCGCCGGCCGGTGCGCAGGAACTCGTCGCGCGTGAACACCATCGCGTGCTGGCTCTGGTCCCACTCCCAGGTCGTGCGGTACTCGTAGCCGGTGATCCCGGCCGGAGAGCGCACGATCACCGCCCGTCCGGCGAGCTCGACCCCGATGATCGCGTCGTTGTCGGACATGACCTGGACCAGCCGGTCCCCCTCGAAGGCGTAGACGCGCACGGCGGTCTGGTTGGTCGGCAACAGCCGGAAGCCCAGCGTCATGTCCTCCCGGCCGTCGCCGGTCAGGTCCCGGTAGTACGCCTTCAGCAGCGGGCACCGGCCGCCCTTGCCGCCCTTGCCGCACTCGTCCATCCGTGCTGCCGTCTCGTGGTACGGGCCCTTGGCGCCGTAGTCGGCCGGGTGCGCGGCGATCTCCGCCCGTACGACGGCCACCGGATCGATCTTGCGGATGTCCCGGCCGGGATCGGTGAAGCCCTTCACCACCTCGGTCGCCCCCTCGTCGTACTTGTAGGCGGGGCTGGACGCCGGCCGCAGATCCGGCCAGAGCTTCACGGGGCTGATCGCGGTGGGGGTCGCACCGTCGCGTCGCAGTTCGCCCATGTCGCCGCAGGCTGCCGCCGTCGCCGCGAGAAGGCCGACGGCGACGGCGGAGAGAGCGGTGCGCGCGGGACGGCTGAAAGGCACGGTACTCCTGTGGCTCGGATCGATCGGTGGCGCCGTACACCCTATTCGTCCGGAGAAACGGTTATCCCGCTACTTGGCGGTCCCGGCGGCGGGCTCAGCGGCAGGGCTTCGAGCGGCAGGGCTTCGCTACTCGGTCAGTTCCTCCAGGAGCCGGACGGTCGGCAGGCCCGTGCGCAGATAGTCGACGAACAGCTCGTTGTGCAGGGCCCAGGGGGAGCGGCGGCTGCGGATGAGCCGGATGGCCTCCTCGGCGGAGTGCCCCCGGCCGACCAGGGCGTGCGCGACCACCAGCCCCGAGCGGTTGTAGCCGCTGTAACACCGCACGAGCACGCTCCGCCCCGCGTCCAGTGCGTCGCCCGCGGCCCGGGCCAGCCGCATGACACCGGCGAGCTGGGTGCCGTCCAGCGGACCGTCCGGTATCGCCCACACATGGTGCTCCACACCGGGGTCCGGCCCGTGCCCCGGCAGCCTCAGCAAGGTCTGCACAAGATCGAACTCGTCCCGGACGACGGCGAGCTCCAGCCCCGAGGGCCCCTTGAACTCGTGCCCGCCCATCCACAGACCGGGCACTATCTCGCTCCAGGGGCTGTCCGGAGCCGGTACGTCGGGTTGCTTCCTGCGGGTCCGCAACGGCGCCTCCCCACCTGCCCCTCCCAACTGGTCTCAAAGGTAGCCGGGTTCTTGCCCCTGAAGCACCCCTCCTGTTCCCATGGTCGAGGGGTGATGGCACATGAGCGGACTGCGCGTCGTGCCGGTCTGGCGGCACGGCCAGGAACGGCTGTACGTCTGTCTCACGGACGGAAGGAACATCGCCTGGTACGACCGTGAGGCGGCCCGGGTCAACCTGCTCAGCGAGGAGAGCAGGGAGGACGTGATGGAGGCGCTGGGCCCCTTCCTGACCGGCCCGGTACTGGTGGGCCCGCCCCCGGTCCCGACACCGGCGGAGCTCGCCCGCCTCTCGCTCCACCCCGACGACGACCTGGCCCCGAACCGCCCCGGCGAGGCCCTCCTCGTGGCCCTGGACCGGGACCCGGCCCCGCCCCACCGCCTCCGCCCGGACCCGCGCCGCCGGGCCCTGCTGGCCGAGCAGGCGGTGGGCGAGGCCCTGGACCGCCTGGACGGCGTGGGCTGGCACGCGCTGCACTCGGTCCCGCTGCCCGGCGGCGACCGCATCCACCATCTGGTCATCGGCCCCGGCGGGCTGTTCGCCCTGTACGCCCTCTACGCCCGCAAGCAGCGGGTCCTGGTGGCCGACCCCATGGTCGCCCTGGGCCGCCGTGAGCCACGCCCGCTGCTGCGCCGCGTCCGCGCCGACGCCGACCGGGCGTCGTACGCCCTGACGGCCGAGGTCCGCCCGGTCCTGGCCCTGGCGGGCCCCGCGACCCTCATCGTCCCGGCCCCGCTCCGCGAGATCCGCGTCCTGCAGGACACCGAGCTGGCGGGGCTGGCCCGGCTGGGGGGTGTGCTGAAGCCGGCGGATGTGGAGGCGTTGCATGCGATGGCCCGGGACCGGAACACGTGGTCGAGGGTGTGAGGGCTGGTCGGGGGTTCGGCTGCGGGTGGTCGGCTGGTGAGGGGGAGGGTGAGCGCCTTCCGGCGGGTCCGGTGGGTCCGGTGGGTCCGGTGGGCTCGGTGAGTTCGCTCTGCCCGCTGAACGCGGCGTTCACGGCAACGGGCTCGCGCGCTCCGCATCCAGCAACGGCGCCAGCAGATCCCCGAAGTCCTGCAACCGCGGCGCGATGTCCCCCGCCCGGAAGGCCAGCCGCCCCGCCTCCCGGCACTCCTCGACCTCCTCCCACGTCACCGGAGTGGAGACGGCCGGCTCACGCCGCGCCCGCAGGGTGTACGGAGCCGCCGTGGTCTTCCGCCCGGCGTTCTGGCTCCAGTCCACGAACACCTTCCCGGGCCGCAGACTCCGCGTCATCCGGTGCACCACCAGCCTGGGCAGCGCCCGCTCCGCCTCCACAGCCAGCCCCTTGGCGTACTCCGACGCCCGCTCCGACGACACCCCCCGCACCGCCGCGAGCAGATGCAGCCCCTTCGACCCGGACGTCTTCGCATACGCCTCGACCCCGTCGTCGGCCAGCCGCGCCCGCAGCCACAACGCGACCTCACAGCAGTGCACGATCGTCGCCGGGGCACCGGGATCGAGGTCGAAGACGAGCCGGTCCGCCTCCCCGGGCGCCTCGATCACCCACTGGGGCGTGTGGAACTCGGTGACGAGGTTCGACGCCCACATCAGCGAGGCCAGATCCTGCACGAGCACCATCCGCGCGGGCCCGTCCGACCGCGGTACCTCTGCGGTGGTGACCCAGTCGGGCGTACCGGGCGGCACGTTCTTGGTGAAGAACACCTGACCGTCCGGCCCGTCCGGGTACCGCAGGAAGGACACCGGCCGGTCCCGGAGATGCGGAAGCAGGGCCTTTGCGACGGTCGCGTAGTAGTGCAGCAGCTCGCCCTTGGTGAAGCCGGTCGCCGGATACAGCACCTTCTCCAGATTGCTGAGCGCGACCCGTCGCCCCTCCACCTCAGTGATCGGCGTCATACGATGAGAATCCCACGAAACCGCAACAAACCGGCGTTTACGGATCGGAAGGGTGCTGCACGTGCGATCCATATGGAACGGCGCCATCTCCTTCGGCCTGGTCAGCATCCCGATCAAGCTGGTGAACGCCACCGAGAGCCACGCGATCTCGTTCCGCCAGATCCACACCGAGGACGGCGGCCGCATCCGCTACCGCAAGGTCTGCGAACTGGAGGACCGTGAGGTCAGCGGCGCGGAGATCGGCAAGGGGTACGAGGACGCGGACGGCACGATCATCCCGATCACCGACGAGGACCTGGCCAACCTTCCGATCCCCACCGCACGGACCATCGACATCGTCGCCTTCGTCCCGGCCGACCGGATCGACCCGCTCCAGATGGACGCCGCGTACTACCTCGCGGCCGGCGGCGCCCCGGCCGCGAAGCCGTACACCCTGCTGCGAGAGGCCCTCAAGCGCAGCAACAAGGTGGCCATCGCGAAGTACGCGCTGCGCGGCCGCGAACGCCTGGGCATGCTGCGCGTGGTCGGCAACGCCATCGCGATGCACGGTCTGCTGTGGCCGGACGAGGTCCGCGCTCCCGAGGGTGTCGCCCCGGACGTGGACGTCACGGTCCGCGACAAGGAACTCGACCTCGCGGACGCCCTGATGGACACCCTCGGCGAGGTCGACCTGGAGGACCTGCACGACGAGTACCGCGAGGCCTTGGAAGAGGCCATCGCCGCGAAGGCGGCCGGCGAGGAGCTACCCGAGGCCCCCGCTCCCGCGCCCGGGGGCAAGGTGCTCGACCTGATGGCGGCCCTGGAGAAGAGCGTGCGGGCGGCGAAGGAGTCCCGGGGCGAGGAAGTGGCCGGTGAGACGGAGGAGACGGCCGAGGCAGCCGAGGCAGGTGAGGCAGGGGCCGAGGTCACCCCGCTCCCGCCGCGCAGAACGACCCGGGCCGCACCCAAGGAGACGGGCGGCAAGAAGACGACGGCCGCGGCGAAGAAGACGGCTGCGTCCGCGAGCAAGTCGAAGAGCGCCGCGAAGAAGACGACGGCCAAGCAGACGACCGCGAAGAAGACGGCGGCCAAGCAGACGACCGCGAAGCAGACGCCCGCCAAGAAGGCGACGAAGGCGGCAGCGAAGAAGGCCACGCCCCGCAAGCGCACCGCGTGAGCGGCGGGCAGTCGGCCCGCCGCCCTGACGCCCGCCGCCCCGACGTCCCCCGGCGTCAGCAGTGCTGGAGCGTGACCTTGGCGGTGGTGGCCTTCCGCTCAAGAGCCCGCTCAGACTGATCCACCACACGGGCAACATTGCCCACGTCGGCCACACCAGCCATACCAGCCACACCAGCCACGCCGACCGCATCGGCCACATCAGCCGTGTCGGGCTTGCGAAGCAGAAGCAGAGCCGCGTCGTCATGCAGCCGGCCGCCCACGTGGGCCAGCAGATCGTCGTGGAGGGCGGTCAGCGTACGGGCCGGCTCATGGCACACGTGCCGCGCCAGACCGTCGGCGAGCGGATAGAACTCACGGCCGTGGTCGCGGGCCTCGGTGACCCCGTCCGTGTAGAGCAGCAGCTGGTCCCCGTCGGAGAACGACAGCACCTGGAGGTGGGGGTTCTCACCGCTGAGGGCGCGCAGCCCGAGGGGCGGGGCGGGCTGGGCGGGCTCGACGGCGATGACCTCGGAGTCGCGCACCAGCAGCGGGGGCGCGTGGCCGCAGTTGACCACCTCCAGCCGTCCGGGCTCGGGATATCCGGCGACCACGGCGGTGACGAAGTCGTCCTGACCGAGGTTGCGCGCGAGGCTGCGTTCGATCCGGTCGACGACGGCGAGGAGATCGGGCTCGTCGTAGGCGGCCTCGCGGAAGATACCCAGGACGAGAGCGGCGGTCCCGACGGCCGGCAGTCCCTTGCCGCGGACGTCGCCGACGATGAGCCGTACACCGTACGGGGTGGGTACCAGGGCGTACAGATCGCCGCCGATACGGGCCTCCGCGGCGGCCGCGCTGTAGCGGACGGCCACCTGGAACGGGCCGACGGCCGCCGGTACGGGCTGCAGGAGCGCGTGCTGGGCGGCCTCCGCCACGGAGCGGACGGCCGCGAGCACCAGTTCCCGGCGCCTGCGCAATGCGCTGGCCAGGGCACTCGCCAGGGAGACGGCCACCAGTCCGGCCAGTACGATCGCCAGCTCGTGGCCCGGAGCACGGTCACGGATGCCGAGGGCCGTACCCAGGCCCGTGGCCAGCAGGCCCACGCACAGGACTCCGCGGGGCCCGTTGGTGGTGGCGGCCAGCGTGGGCCCGGCGGCGAGCAGCGGCACCCAGGTCAGCCCCGCGCCGTGGACGAGGTCGACGGCCACGACGGCGGTGACGACCAGCACGGGCAGCAGCGGCAGCAGGGCAGTGGCCGACTGCTCGGTGGTCCGCCCCCGGACCACCGACAGCGCGGGACCGGCCACACGGCCCATGAAGGGCCAGGTCCGCCGGCGTTCGCCACCATGGTCTCGCCTCTGGCTCATGATCGGTCCGCAGTCCTCACCTGTAGGAGGGCGATGTTCGCCCGGAATGTCCTTTCGGTCCAGGTAAAGGGTTGGACTGGGGCCGCCACAAGCGGCGGATTTTCAGATAGTGAGCGACAGGCTCCTGGTCACGCGACTTGCGGTCGGAATCAGGAGCGCCCTGACCTTCTCAAGCCGGGAGAGCTGGTCCGCCCGCAGCGAGACGCCGAGCGAGCCGAGGGTGTCCCCGCTGTAGACGGGAACCGCGACGCACACCGTGCCGAGCGAATACTCCTCCAGGTCCGTGACCGCCGGTGCCAGCGGCGCGTCGTCGATCCGCCGGAGCAGCTCCGGGCGATCGGTGATCGTCCGAGGGGTGAGATCGGCCAGCGAATGCCGGGACAGGTAATCCATGCGGGAGTCCTCGTCCAGCTCCCGCAGCACGGACTTGCCCAGCGCGGTGGCATGCCCGGCGTCCTCGAACCCCACCCACAGGTCGACCCGCGGCGCACGCGGCCCGTCGACGATCTCGGCGACCCGGATCTCGCCCTCCACGTAGAAGGTGAGGTAGGCGGCGGCCGAGAGCTCGTCGCGCAGCGTGGCGAGGGTCGGCCGAATCCTGCTGAGCAGCGCCTGCCCGCCACCGGCGTCGGTGAGCACCCGCAACCGCTCCCCCAGCACGAACCCGCCGTCGTCCAGCTTCCGCACATACCCGTCGTGCACCAGCGTGCGCAGCAGGTGATAGGCGGTGGCCAGGGGCAACCCGGTCTCCCGCGCCAGCTGCTTGGCCGGTGCCCCGTTCACGTGCCCACTCACGGCCTCCAACAGCCGAAACGCCCGCTGCACGGACCCAATGAGCGTGGGCCCCTCACGCGCACCCATGGCACCAGGGTGCGCCGGGGCAGGAGGAGAGGCAAGACAAGCCCGCCCCGCGGCAGGAAGCACCAGCTGTCGATGTGGCTGAACTCTGGGCTCTGGGGTGGACCCGCGGGTCGATCGCACTGTCAGTCCCCCCTGCCATCATCCCGCCATGCTTTACGACGCCTTGGTGGCCGAATCCCGCAGGAACGACTCGCTCGACGACGTGAGGTCCGCGGCGCTGCACCGCGTCCGTCGGCTCGTCGACCTCCTGGAACGGCAGCGGACCGAGTTCCGGCGAGCCATACACGAGGACCACCGGCGCTACGAGGCGGCGGGCGCGGTGACCCGGGCCGAGATCGACAGGCGGCTCGCGGCCTGCGCGGACGAGGAGGGCAGGGCCGCGGTCCTGTGCCTCATGCTGGCCGCCTGCTTCGACGACACGAGCCTGTGGCAGTACGACGCCGAGATCGGGGCCCTGATCGCGCGGGTACGTGGCTGGACACCCGACGAGGTCGCGGTGATGCTGCTCCGCGCCACCGAGTACGACATGGGCCACTGGTTCGCCGGTGCGCTGGGGCTGGTGCTGAACGCCGCCGAACAGCTCGACGCCGACGGCCGCCGCGCGGTCATGCCCTGGCTGCGGCACGCACACACGGAGCTCATGGACACCACCGTCGGGGCGAGCTCGCACGCATCGCTCGCCCAGCGCCTGCGCGCGCTGCTCGCGAGCGTGGACGAGGCATGCGTCCCCGAGGGACTGATCCCCGCCGACGCTCCCTGGGCCGTCCCGCTGAGCGACCGCGCGAAGACCTCTCCGACACCGGAACTGGCCTGCTTCGTACGGCACTTGGCGAGCCTGTCGGGACCGCGTCCCACACAGAGGTGGCGGCGTACGTGCCTCGAACTCGCGGACGCGGCGTCGGCGCGGGACCTCGTGGCCGACGTCCTGCGGACGCTGGCCGAGGACGATCCGCTGTGCAGCAGGAGAAGCGGTGCGCACACCGGCTGGCTGCACGGCGACTACCACTACCACTACGTCCTCCACCAGAACGACGGCGACCTGGCGCGCGGTGCCGTCTGGGCGGCCGCGCTGACCGGCGGCCCGGCCGCGGTGCGGCACCTCGGCGCGCTCGCCCTGCGGACCGGCGGCCCCCGAAGCGACGTGACGCAGGACCTCAAGCTCACGGGCGCGGCGATCAACGCGCTGGCCGAGACCGGCGATCCGGCCTCTCTGGAGGCCCTGTGGCGGTTGCGGTCCCGGATCAAGCACCGGGCTCTGCGCAAGCAGCTCGACACCGCGCTGGTGAGGGCAGCCGGGAAGCAGGGCATCACGGCGGAGCAGCTCGTCGAGCGCAGCGTGCCGGACCACGGCCTGACGCCGGGCGGCTCGCTGGAACGGGAGTTGGGCGGACACCGGGTACGGGTGGCGATCGAGGAAGCGGCGACCGTGCGGCTCACCTTCACACGCCCCGACGGGGGGACGTCCCGCACAGCTCCGGCGGCGGTGAAGGACGGCTTCCCGGACGAACTCCAGGAGTTGAGGACCCTGGCCAAGGAGGTGCGGGGGACACTGTCGGCCGAGCGGGCCCGCGTCGAGGCGCTGATGTCGGCCGGGCGCGAATGGCCGTACGACGAGTGGTGCCGCCACTACCGCGACCATCCGGTCACCGGGACTCTCGTCCGCGGCCTGATATGGGAGTTCCAGGACTCGGACGGCGAGTGGCGCGCGGTGGCACCGATGGCCGAGCCGCCCGGCGAGCCCGAGCGCGTCCGGCTGTGGCATCCGATCCGGGCGTCGACGAACGACATCAGGGCGTGGCGGGAGCGGCTCGTCGCCGAGCGGCTGCGGCAGCCGTTCAAACAGGCCTTCCGGGAGATCTACCTGCTCACCCCGGCGGAGGAGGAGACCGGCACCTACTCCAACCGGTTCGCCGCCCACATCGTCCACTACCGGCAGCTCTACGCGCTGTTCAAGGAACGCGGCTGGCAGGCCAACTTCCTCGGCCGGTACGACGGCGGCCACGACGGGGAGGCAAGGGCCGAGTTCGGCGACGGCGAGTGGCGGGCCTGCTTCCACCACGAGCCCGCCGCGGACGACGGCGGCGGCTACGCGCCCGAGCACGCCGCGACGGACCAGGTCCGCTTCGAGCGGCGCGACGGCCGGCGCTGGCGGGAGGTTCCGCTGGCGGAGGTACCCCCGCTGGTGTTCAGCGAGGCGATGCGCGACGTCGACCTCTTCGTCGGCGTGACCTCGATCGCCGCCGATCCCGACTGGACCGACCGGGGCGAGGACCGCTACGCCGCGTACTGGCGGACGGCCACGTTCGGTGCTCTGACGGCGAGCGCCGAGATCCGCCGCGAGGCCCTGGAACGAATCCTGCCGCGCCTGAAGATCGCCGCCCGGTGCACGCTCGACGGCCGCTTCCTGCTGGTCCGCGGGCATCTGCGCACGTACAAGATTCATCTGGGCTCGGCCAACATCCTGATGGAACCGGACGACGCCTACCTGTGCATCGTCCCGTCACGCGGCAAGGGCGACGGCAAGGTCTTCCTGCCGTTCGAGGACGAACGTCTCTCCCTGATCCTCAGCAAGGCGTTCCTGCTCGCCGCCGACACGAAGATCACCGACGAGTCCATTCTCAAGCAGATCAAGCGAGGTGCCTGATGGCCACCGTGACGTTCCGGGACGAGACCGCGACAGGCAAGCCGCTCACCGAGTGGGAGGTCGCCGGCCAGCCCGAACGGATGACCGTACGGGAGCTGATCAGACTCCGGGTCCGCGAGGAGGCCGCCCGGCACAACGCCCGCCCGACCAACCCCTTCAACGGCCTCGTCCGCCCCGACGACGCCGAGACAGAGCTGAACGGCTACCGACTCCGCGAACCCCGCCGCATCGACTGGCAGCGCCAGGCGGACATCGCCGAGCGCGCCTTCCTGTCCAACGGCTTCTTCGTCCTGGCCGGCGACCGCCAGGTCGAGGACCTGGACGAAGTCGTGGATCTCACCACCGATCCAGACCTGGTCTTCATCAAGCTCGTCGCCCTGGTCGGCGGCTGAGAGCCCGGACCTTACGGAGCCGCTGGCCCATGCCCAGGCATGAGCGCCAGACCTGGAGAAGGTCTGCACGTGGCTCGCGGAGAATTCCCTCCCTCTATCGGCTCTGAGGGAATCCAGCATCGCTGAGGACGTCCATTACCGGCTGGCCTACAGGCTGGATGGCAAGTTGGCTGCCAAGGACACGTACAAGCGTCGTCGGCGCTGCTTCAACGCCGCCATGGCGTACGCGATCCGAAAGGAGTACCTGGACGAAAGCCCACTTGCTGGATTGGAGCGGCCCGCCACTGCTGCTAGTGGTCCGATCGACCCGCGAGTACTCATGAACGCAGTACAGGGGCGGGAGTTCCTGACGGCCGTCTCCTATGTTGGGTCGGTACACCGAAACCGAGGAAGGCGTCTGGTGCCTCCTTCGGCTGCATCCTGTACGCCGCGATGCGCTCGGCGGAAGTCGTGGGGCTGTGACTGGCGGACTGCCACTTGCCGCAAACGGGTTGGGGCGCGCTCACCCTTCGGGAAACACGTCGGGCAAGAAATGGACCGACTCAGGCGACCGGCACGACACGCGCGGACTGAAGATGCGGGACCCCGAGGCAGACCGCCCGGTGCCGATTCCGCCCATCTTGGTAGCGATGCTCCAGGCGCACGTGAAGGAGTTCGGCACCGCGGCCGACGGCCGGCTGTTCCAGAACGAGCGGGGCGGCCTGGTCGGCACGTCCAGCTACTGGCGCGTCTGGCAGGAGGCGCGGCCCCTCGCCTTCCCGCTGCACAAGGTCACGTCCCCGCTGGCCCAGAAGCCCTACGACGGGCGCGCCACGTGCATCAACTGACTGGCTCCGCTCCGGTCTTCCCGTTGCGGAGGTAGCCCGCCGCGCGGGCACCTCCCCGGAGGTCATCGACCGCCACTACGCGGGCTGCCTCGACAACAGTGAAGCTGAGGACAACAAGAAGATCGAAAAGGCGATGGGGTGGGGAGGGGAGGATGGGGCCGACGCCTAGAGCGGATCTATTGTGAGCAGCGCCAAACAACGAGAGAGCGGGACCCATTGGCGCCGGGGTGCGCTCTCTCGGGTGGATATCTGCTCTATGTCGTGCTGGGTGGAGTATCCGCGCTGGCATTCGGCGGTGAGGCCGTCGTACCCGAAACCATGGCTTGGACCAGAGAGGTAACAATTTCCGCCCGTTGCGCGTCACTCAGCTTGGCGTCAGCCGCTAGGCGTTCGGCAGCCAGGTAGCGTGCGAACTCAAGCGGCTGCTCAAAGTAGGCCCGCAGGTGTCCAGCTGAGGCTTCTTGAGACCGGACGAACGTCCCGCTGACGTAGCCGGCCAAGGCAGCTGACACTCCGCCCAAGGCCCCAGCCACAACGCTGCCCGTCGTCGTGCTGGCCGTCAGCGCAACGATGACGAAGGCAAATAGAAGAGTGAAGCCGATCCCCATAGCTATCTGGGCATTGCGGAACGACCGCTTGGCCTGACTCAGTGCGATGCCGTGATAGTGATCCAGCCTGGCGTGCGTCAGGGTCCATAGCTCCGACAGCGTGAGTAGGTTTCGTTCATTGGGTGGGACGGCTTCCGCTCGCGTGCTTGGATCCCTTGAAACGGAGTCTTCACGCCCGTTTGCGTCCGTAGGCTCGGGGCTTCCGTTTCCGGTCGGACTACCATCACCTCGGTCTAGGAACTGTTGCAGTTGCTGGACCAGGTCGGAGGCATTCTCACCACCGCGAACCGTGATCTCTGCGTCGCCGTATGTCAGAGTGACGGAACCTGACGGACGCAGAGCGCGCTCCAAGCCCTGTTCTGCTTGTCGAACGCGTCGTCGGCTATCTGCTATGTCGGACGCTTCGCGCCGGTCGACACGGTATGCCGACCAAGCTAAGTAGGCTGGCGCCAGACCTGAAGCAACGGTCACCGCAGCTTCCGCTTCTCCCAAGTGAAAGATCAGGGCAAGGCCAATCGCAGCACCTGCGCCTATCAGGGCAAACGCCAGGTACGCCAGACCGGCGCGTGCCTGTCTCTGGCCGGAGCCCCCACCGTTCTCCATGAGGCAACATCTTGGCGTATGTCGTTCACATCTGATCCCGTAATGCGGATCTCGCCCGCAGAGGGGGTCTATCGCAGGTCTACCGCGATCAGCGCGCGGCAACGACAAAGAGCGGGACCCAGTGAGACTGGCTCCCGCTCTTCATGCTTGGCATCTGCGCTGGTCAACCACATGACTGTGCTGGTTGAGGCGAAGTGCCCCCGGCAGGATTCGAACCTGCGCACACGGCTCCGGAGGCCGTTGCTCTATCCCCTGAGCTACGGGGGCGTCCGCTGTGGAGCTGTTCGCTCCTGGCGACGGGTAGAACACTACCAGCTCCCTCGGGGTGTTCATGAACGGGTTTACGGCTGGACGGAGAGGGGGCCTCGCTCGCGTGGGTGGAAGTGGGGAAAAGCCGGACGCGGTGGCCGGTGCGGACCTACTCTCGAGTTGTGCCGGGCGCGTCGGGTCGGGTGCTTGTTGTGGACGACAACAAGGTCATCCGGCAGCTGATCAGGGTCAATCTTGAGCTGGAGGGGCTTGAGGTCGTGACCGCGGCCGATGGTGCCGAGTGTCTGGATGTGGTTCATGAGGTGCGGCCCGATGTCGTGACCCTGGACGTGGTCATGCCCCGGCTGGACGGCCTGCGGACCGCCGCCCTGCTGCGTGCCGACCCCCGGACTCGTGATCTTCCCCTCGCCATCGTCAGTGCCTGCACCCAGTACGAGGTCGAGGGCGGGCTGGACATCGGGGTCGACGCCTTTCTCGCCAAGCCGTTCGAGCCCGCCGAACTCGTGAGCGTCGTAAGGCAGTTGATCGAGCGGGGGCGTGGCGGGCCGGTCGGCGGGGACGAGGGGGAGCCTGTCCTTGGTGGCTCCTTCGATTCCGGAGAGGAACAGGTCGGGCTTTCGACGGAGCGTGCCGGTCGGGCCGGTGCCTGATCCACACAGCGCCGCGCCCGAGAGATCCTGAGAGCGCCTGCGCATAGAGGCATTGATCGACCCCAGGCCAACCCCGCGCCAACCCCGCGCCAACCCAAGATCAGCCCCCGAGCCGGCCCAAGGCCACCCCAAGCCAACCCAAAGAGCCAACCCAAAGTCCGCAAGTCCGCCCCCAAGCCCGCCCCCACCCCGTCCACATCCCGGACCCCACCCCAAACCGACTCGCATACCCACCCCCCTCCTCCCATACGCTTGTCCCGTGACCCCCGTCGAGCTCTCCCGCACCGTACTGCGCGCGGTGCGTCGTGCTGTTGATGAAGGGGAGCTGAGTGTGACCGTTCCGGAGCGGGTCGTGGTCACGCCGCCGGGGCCCGGGGGGTGTGGCGACTACGCCACCAACATCGCGCTCCAGCTCGCCCGGCCCGCCGGACAGCCGCCGTTGCGCGTCGCCGAGATTCTGCGGCCGCATCTCGTGCGGGCCGAGGGGGTCGGTGACGTCGTCGTCACCGGGCCCGGGTTCATCAACATCTGTCTGGCGGGTGAGGCCGATCCCGTTGGCTCCCTGGTTCGGGAGATCCGGGAGCGCGGGGAGGCGTACGGCCACGGCGATGCCCTTGCCGGGGAAGTCGTCGAGTTGCGTGTGCCGTACGAAGCCCGTGCCGAGGTCGTTGCCGACGTGCTCGTGCGGATCGTTGCCGCTCAGGGTGGGCGGGTGGAGATCGATCACCGTGAGCCCGTCAATCTGCGGCCCGTCCCCGCCCCGGAGGACCCCGCCCCGCTCGGCCCCGATGCCGCCCGCTGGGCCCTGCTCCACCCCGCGCCGCACGACCGGCCGCGGATCACCGCCGACCATCTCGTGCAGCGCGAGGGGAATCCTCTCTTCCGTGTCCGGTACGCCCATGCCCGCACCCGGGCGCTCAGCCGCAATGCCGCCCGGCTCGGTTTCGACGCCGAGCCTGGCGACATCGCGGATATCAGGGACGTAGAGGTACGCGATCTCGTCGGCGCCCTCGCCGACTACCCCCGTATCGTCACCGCGGCCGCCACCCACCGTGCCCCGGACCGGCTCGCCCGGCATCTCGTCACCGTCGCCGATGCCGCTCTGCCTTTTCTGCCTGCCGTGCTTCCGTACGGGGACGAGAAACCCTCGGCCGCCCACCGTGCCCGGCTCGCCCTCGCCGAAGCCGCCGGGACGGTGCTGGCCGGTGGCCTGTCCCTGCTCGGTATCGACGCACCCGATCACCTCTGAGCGCGCCCGCAGAAGAAACAGAAGCAACGCCCAGAGAGCCCACAGAGAGCCATAGACATGAGCCGTTCCGCACATCCCGCCGGGCCCCGTCACGCCGATGTCCTCACCGAGGGGCACTACTCCGCCCCGCCCGCCGACCTCAACGCCCTCGACGCCAAGGTGTGGGCCCAGACCGTCACCCGTGATCAGCAGGGTGTCGTCAGCGTCGGCGGCATCGACGTGAAGCGGATTGCCGAGGAGTTCGGTACGCCCGCCTACGTCCTCGACGAGGCCGACTTCCGGGCCCGGGCCCGGGCGTGGCGTACGGCTTTCGGGCAGGACGCCGATGTCTTCTACGCCGGGAAGGCGTTCCTCTCGCGTGCTGTCGTGCGGTGGCTGCACGAGGAGGGGCTCAACCTCGACGTGTGCTCCGGCGGTGAGCTGGCCACCGCCCTCTCCGCCGGTATGCCCGCCGACCGCATCGCCTTCCACGGCAACAACAAGTCCGTCGCCGAGATCGAGCGGGCCGTCGACGCGGGTGTGGGGCGGATCGTTCTCGATTCCTTCCAGGAGATCGCGCGCGTCGCCCATGTCGCCGAGTCGCTCGGGAAGCGGCAGCGCGTGCAGATCCGGATCACCGTCGGCGTCGAGGCTCACACGCACGAGTTCATCGCCACCGCCCATGAGGACCAGAAGTTCGGGATCCCGCTGGCCGGCGGGCAGGCGGCGGAGGCCGTGCGGCGTGCCCTTCGGCTCGACGGGCTGGAGCTGATCGGGATCCACTCGCACATCGGGTCGCAGATCTTCGACATGTCCGGGTTCGAGGTCGCCGCCCATCGCGTGGTGGGCCTGCTGAAGGACATCCGGGACGAGCACGGTGTCGAGCTGCCCGAGATCGACCTCGGGGGCGGCCTCGGGATCGCGTACACGAGTGACGACGATCCGCGTGAGCCCCATGAGATCGCCAAGGCGCTGACCGAGATCGTCAGCCGCGAGTGCGAGTCCGCCAGGCTGCGCACTCCCCGTATCTCCGTCGAGCCCGGGCGTGCCATCGTCGGGCCCACCGCCTTCACGCTCTACGAGGTCGGCACCATCAAGCCCCTCGACGGGCTGCGTACGTACGTCTCCGTCGACGGCGGCATGTCGGACAACATCCGCACCGCTCTCTACGACGCCGAGTACAGCGTCGCCCTCGCCTCCCGCACCTCCGACGCCGAGCCCATGCTCGTGCGCGTCGTCGGCAAGCACTGCGAGAGCGGGGACATCGTGGTCAAGGACGCGTTCCTGCCGGCCGACCTGGCACCGGGTGACCTCATCGCGATCCCGGCCACCGGTGCCTACTGCCGGTCCATGGCCAGCAACTACAACCATGTGCTCCGGCCGCCCGTCGTCGCGGTGAACGACGGCGAGGCCCGGGTGATCGTCCGCCGCGAGACGGAGGAGGACCTCCTGCGTCTCGACGTCGGCTGAGCAGCAAAGAAACGGGACCGGAAGATCTCCGGTCTCTCTGTCCCGGCAGAATGAAATAGATATCTCACGATCCGGACGAAGGGTAGAAACTCCCGTCCGGTGAGTGAGACTGGTGCAACCGTAGACGGTATGAGGAAACGAGGTCGGATGATGCGTACGCGTCCGCTGAAGGTGGCGCTGCTGGGCTGTGGGGTTGTCGGCTCAGAGGTGGCGCGCATCATGACGACGCACGCCGAAGACCTCGCCGCGCGGATCGGTGCCCCGGTGGAACTGGCCGGCGTCGCCGTACGGCGGCCGTCCAAGGTCCGGGAAGGCATCGACCCGGCTCTCGTCACCACCGACGCGACCGCCCTCGTCAAACGCGGCGACATCGACGTCGTGGTCGAGGTGATCGGTGGCATCGAGCCCGCGCGGGGCCTCATCACCACCGCCTTCGAGCACGGGGCCTCCGTGGTCTCGGCCAACAAGGCGCTGCTGGCCCAGGACGGGGCCGCCCTGCACGCCGCCGCCGAGGCGAACGGCAAGGACCTCTACTACGAGGCCGCCGTCGCCGGTGCCATCCCGCTGATCCGGCCGCTGCGCGAGTCCCTGGCCGGCGACAAGGTCAACCGGGTGCTCGGCATCGTCAACGGCACGACCAACTTCATCCTCGACAAGATGGACTCCACGGGGGCGGGCTACCAGGAGGCCCTCGACGAGGCGACTGCGCTCGGGTACGCGGAAGCCGACCCCACCGCCGACGTCGAGGCCTTCGACGCCGCCGCCAAGGCCGCGATCCTCGCCGGTATCGCCTTCCACACACGCGTGCGCCTCGACGACGTCTACCGCGAGGGCATGACCGAGGTCACCGCGGCCGACTTCGCCTCGGCGAAGGAGATGGGCTGCACCATCAAGCTGCTCGCCATCTGCGAGCGGGCCGCGGACGGGGGCTCGGTCACCGCGCGCGTGCACCCCGCGATGATTCCGCTGAGCCACCCGCTCGCCTCCGTGCGCGGCGCGTACAACGCCGTGTTCGTCGAGTCGGATGCCGCCGGGCAGCTCATGTTCTACGGCCCGGGCGCGGGCGGCGCTCCCACCGCCTCTGCCGTTCTCGGCGACCTCGTCGCCGTCTGCCGCAACCGGCTCAGCGGGGCAACGGGGCCCGGCGAGTCGGCGTATGCCGCGCTGCCCGTCTCGCCCATGGGCGAGGTCGTGACCCGCTACCACATCAGCCTCGACGTCGCCGACAAACCGGGTGTTCTCGCCCAGGTGGCGACCGTCTTCGCCGAGCACGGGGTGTCGATCGATACGGTTCGGCAGCAGGGCAAGGACGGCGAGGCCTCCCTCGTCGTCGTCACCCACCGCGCGTCCGACGCCTCCCTGACCGGGACCGTCGAGGCGCTGCGCAAGCTCGACACCGTGCGGGGTGTCGCCAGCATCATGCGGGTTGAAGGAGAGTAACCAGCAATGACCCACCAGTGGCGCGGAATCATCGAGGAGTACCGGGACCGGCTGCCGGTATCCGACACCACGCCGGTCGTGACGCTCCGCGAGGGCGGCACGCCCCTCGTGCCCGCGCAGGTGCTCTCCGAGCGCACGGGCTGCGAGGTCCACCTCAAGGTGGAGGGCGCGAATCCGACCGGGTCCTTCAAGGACCGCGGTATGACCATGGCCATCAGCAAGGCCAAGGAGGAGGGGGCCAAGGCGGTCATCTGCGCCTCCACGGGCAATACGTCCGCCTCCGCCGCCGCCTACGCCGTGCGTGCCGGGATGGTCTGCGCCGTACTGGTGCCGCGCGGGAAGATCGCGCTCGGCAAGATGGGCCAGGCCCTCGTGCACGGCGCGAAGATCCTCCAGGTCGACGGCAACTTCGACGACTGCCTCACGCTCGCCCGCAATCTGAGCGACAACTACCCCGTGGCGCTGGTCAATTCGGTGAACCCGGTGCGTATCGAGGGTCAGAAGACGGCCGCCTTCGAGATCGTGGACATGCTGGGCGACGCCCCGGACATCCATGTGCTGCCGGTGGGCAACGCGGGCAACATCACCGCGTACTGGAGGGGGTACCGGGAGTACGCCGCCGACGGCGTGTCGACCAGGACTCCGCGCATGTGGGGCTTCCAGGCCTCCGGCAGTGCGCCGATCGTGCGCGGCGAGGTCGTCAAGGACCCCTCGACGATCGCCACCGCCATCCGTATCGGCAACCCGGCGTCCTGGCAGTACGCACTGGCGGCGCGGGACGAGTCCGGCGGTCTCATCGACGAGGTGACGGACCGTGAAATCCTGCGCGCCTACCGGCTGTTGGCCGCGCAGGAAGGTGTTTTCGTGGAGCCCGCGTCCGCCGCTTCGGTGGCCGGTCTGCTGAAGGCCGCCGAGCAGGGCAAGGTCGACCCGGGTCAGCGGATCGTGTGCACGGTCACCGGCAACGGCCTCAAGGACCCGGACTGGGCCGTCGCCGGCGCACCGCAGCCGGTCACCGTTCCGGTCGACGCGGTGGCGGCGGCCGAGCGGCTGGGCCTCGCCTGAGGTTCGAGGTCTGAGGTCTGAGGCTTGTCGCCTGAGGCCCGACGCCCGAGGCAGGCCCGCCCGTGGCCTGCTCCGGGTGCGCTCGGGGAACGCCCCCGGGCAACCTGAGAACCGCTCGTGGCGTCCTAATCTGGGAAGTCCCTAGAAGGGGGGCACAGGGGGCTTGCGACACGCATCGTGCGCCTCCTGTGCGCCCTATGTCGCCACAGAACCTTCCTTCGATAGGCTGTAGTCAACCCGCCCGCCGCATATGCCTGCGCATCAGGCAGGGCGCCGCGCCGTTTCAGCGGCCCGAGGGTCCTCACATCCCTATCGAATGTCATTCGACAATCACGCAGCTCAAGGAGAGTCATCGAGCGATGGCCGGTCCAGCGTTCCGCGCCGCCGCCGTCCGGGTGCGCGTCCCCGCCACCAGCGCCAACCTCGGCCCGGGCTTCGACGCCCTCGGCCTCGCGCTGGGGCTCTACGACGACGTCGTCGTCCGGGTGGCCGACTCCGGGCTGCACATCGACATCGCGGGTGAGGGCAGCGAGACGCTGCCGCGAGACGAGAGTCACCTTCTCGTACGGTCCCTGCGCACCGCCTTCGATCTGCTGGGCGGGCAGCCCCGCGGCCTGGAAATCGTCTGCGCCAACCGCATTCCGCACGGCCGCGGCCTGGGCTCCTCCTCCGCCGCCATCTGCGCCGGCATCGTCGCCGCCCGCGCCGTGACCATAGGCGGAGAGGCGAAGCTCGACGACACGGCCCTGCTCGAACTCGCCACGGAGATCGAGGGCCACCCCGACAACGTCGCGGCCTGTCTGCTGGGCGGTTTCACGCTCTCCTGGATGGAGGGCGGCGCCGCGCGGGCCATCAGGATGGAGCCCAACGATTCCATCGTTCCGGTGGTTTTCGTGCCCGGAAAGCCGGTCCTGACCGAGACCGCGCGCGGCCTGCTGCCGCGCACCGTGCCGCACGTCGACGCCGCCGCCAACGCGGGCCGTGCCGCCCTGCTCGTAGAGGCCCTGACCAGGCGCCCCGAGCTGCTGCTGCCCGCCACCGAGGACCGCCTCCACCAGGAGTACCGCGCCCCGGCCATGCCGGAGAGCGCCGCGCTGGTGGAGCGGCTGCGCGCCGACGGGATCCCGGCCGTCATCTCGGGCGCCGGGCCCACCGTCATGGCACTGGCCGACGCCGGGACCGCCGACAAGGTGGAGGCCCTGGCCGGCGTGGACTGGGCCGCCAACCGGCTGAGCCTGGATGTCCAGGGAGCGAGCGTGCTGCCGCTTGCGACCTGACACACGGTTGCCGGATTTGGAGAGGGGGAATGTTTGTTGGATCCGGTAGTGTTAACCTCAAGTCTGCACCCGACCCCACCATGGCGAGGTGCTTCGTGTCCCCGTCCGGGACAGACATTCTTCCGGGAGTCTCCCAAGCCACTCCGTATTCCGTACGCCGTACCTGGGCAGTACGCCGTACGCGGGCACTGAGCGGGCCACTGGGCACACTCCGGAATCGGTGCGACCGCGCCGCGTGACACTGGGTGCCACGGCCCGTCGGGGAAGCGCCATCACCAGATATCTCTTCCGCCGCTTTGGCGGACCACCGCCCCGGCTTGGTTCACAGAGACAGAACCGATGCCGGACAGCACAACCGGTCGCCGAGCCAGACAGGCCGACGTCCGCTCCAGGGAAGGACCCTTCGTGAGCGACACCACCGATCTGATGGGCGCACGTGTCGAGGAGACCGCTGCCGCGCCCGCCACGGACGCCTCCGCGCCTGCCACCGGTGCCGGCTCCCGGCGGCGCCGCGGTACCGGCCTCGAGGGCATGGTGCTGGCCGAGCTGCAGCAGGTCGCATCCGGCCTCGGCATCAGGGGCACCGCGCGTATGCGCAAGAGCCAGCTGATCGAGGTCATCAAGGAGGCGCAGGCCGGCGGCGGAGCCGCCCCCAAGGCCGCGGCTCCCGCCGCAGACGCTGCCGAGACCAAGCCGAAGCGCCGGACCACCTCCCGGGCCCGTACGGGCGAGGAGGCGGAGAAGAAGGCGGAGGCCAAGTCCGAGGCGCCCGCCGAGAAGGCCGTGGCGCAGCAGCAGATCGAGATCCCCGGCCAGCCGGCGGGCGGCACCGCCCGCGCGGGCGAAGCCGAGCGTGGGGCAGACGACGCCCCGACCGAGCGTCGCCGTCGCCGTGCCACCGCCGAGGCGGGCAGCCCGACGGCTGCTCAGGCGGGCAGCACCGAGACGATCGCCGCCGAGGCGAAGAGCGAGGCCAAGGCCGAGTCGCCGGCCCCGCAGGCGCAGGGCGAGGCCAAGGGCGAAGCCGGTGACGGCGAGGGCCGTGGCCGCCGGGACCGCCGTGAGCGCGGCCGCGACCGTGACCGTGACCGGGACCGCCGCAGCAAGGGCGACGAGCAGCAGGGCCAGGGCGGCCAGCGCCAGCAGCAGGGCCAGCAGCAGGGCGGCGGCCGTCAGGACCGGGGCCAGCAGGACGACGACGACTTCGAGGGCGGCCGCCGTGGCCGTCGCGGCCGCTACCGCGACCGTCGTGGCCGCCGTGGCCGTGACGAGTTCGCCGGCAACGAGCCGCAGCTCGCCGAGGACGACGTCCTGATCCCCGTCGCGGGCATCCTGGACATCCTCGACAACTACGCCTTCATCCGTACGTCGGGCTACCTGCCGGGTCCCAACGACGTGTACGTCTCCCTCGCCCAGGTCCGCAAGAACGGCCTGCGCAAGGGCGACCACGTCACCGGTGCGGTCCGTCAGCCCAAGGAGGGCGAGCGCCGCGAGAAGTTCAACGCGCTGGTCCGCCTCGACTCCGTCAACGGCATGGCGCCCGAACACGGCCGTGGCCGCCCGGAGTTCAACAAGCTGACGCCGCTGTACCCGCAGGACCGGCTCCGTCTGGAGACCGACCCGGGCGTGCTGACGACCCGCATCATCGACCTTGTCGCGCCGATCGGTAAGGGCCAGCGCGGTCTGATCGTGGCCCCGCCGAAGACCGGCAAGACCATGATCATGCAGGCGATCGCCAACGCGATCACCCACAACAACCCCGAGTGCCACCTGATGGTCGTCCTCGTCGACGAGCGTCCGGAAGAAGTCACCGACATGCAGCGGTCGGTCAAGGGCGAGGTCATCTCCTCGACCTTCGACCGCCCGGCCGAGGACCACACCACGGTCGCCGAGCTCGCCATCGAGCGCGCCAAGCGTCTGGTGGAGCTGGGTCACGACGTCGTCGTACTGCTCGACTCGATCACGCGTCTGGGCCGTGCGTACAACCTCGCCGCCCCGGCCTCCGGCCGCATCCTGTCCGGTGGTGTCGACTCGACCGCCCTGTACCCGCCGAAGCGGTTCTTCGGTGCCGCGCGGAACATCGAGGACGGTGGCTCGCTCACCATCCTGGCCACCGCGCTCGTCGACACCGGGTCCCGCATGGACGAGGTGATCTTCGAGGAGTTCAAGGGCACCGGCAACGCCGAGCTCAAGCTCGACCGGAAGCTCGCCGACAAGCGCATCTTCCCGGCGGTGGACGTCGACGCGTCCGGTACCCGTAAGGAAGAGATCCTGCTCGGCTCCGACGAGCTCGCCATCGTATGGAAGCTGCGCCGGGTGCTGCACGCGCTCGACCAGCAGCAGGCGATCGAACTGCTCCTCGACAAGATGAAGCAGACCAAGTCGAACGCCGAGTTCCTGCTGCAGATCCAGAAGACGACGCCGATGCCCGGCAACGGGGACTGAGGCACACAGCCGTCCGAAAGGCCGCCCCCCGTCACAGCAGTGACGGGGGGCGGCCTTTTGACGCTGAGAGGAGTGGGCGCGCCTCGCGTCCCTTCCGTCTCATGTTCCTCTGGGGGGACTTTCTTGACCACGACTCCGTCCGGCGGCCGTCACAGACGCCGGATACGCATCGCCCTGCCCGTCGCCGCCGCCGGTGTCGCCGCGGCCGTCGCTGCCGCGCTGATGACCTCCTCCGCCGGCGCGGCCACCTCAGTGCCGACCCCCACGGTCAAGCCGGCCATCGGCTCGCCCTCGCTCTCCACCCTGGAGAAGCGCGTCGCGGGCGCCCTCGCCGGTGACGACACCGCGGGACAGACGACCAAGAAGTCGTCCCTGAGCGCGAGCACCGGCACCAGCACCGCCACGGTCGACCCGAAGATCATCGGTGGCACTCAGACCACCATCACCAGCGCGCCGTGGATGGCTCAGCTCTGGTACTACGACGACAAGGGCACCACCGACGAGAGCGACGACATCGGCTTCTTCTGCGGCGGCTCGGTCGTCTCGCCGACGAAGATCCTCACCGCCGCGCACTGCGTGAAGGGTTACAACTGGGCGGCCAACGGCGCCGTCCTCACCGGCACGTCCCAGCTGCCGACCAGCGACAGCTCCGGCAACACGGACCTGCACGGCGGCACTGCGACCGCCGTACTGCGCCAGTGGAACCACCCGTCGTACAGCTCGACGACGATCGACAACGACATCGCCGTCCTCAGCTTGGACGCCCCGGTCAAGGCCACGCCGATCCGGATGACGACGTCCGGCGACACCGCCTCCTACGCCGCGGGCACCAGCGCCAAGCTCTACGGCTGGGGCCGCACCAGCTCCACCACCCAGGACATCTCCGACACGCTGAAGACGGCCACGCTGCCGATCCAGTCGGACACCACCTGCTCCGGCTTCTACAGCACGGACTTCGTCAAGGGCCACATGGTCTGCGCGGGCAACCCCGCCACCGGCAGCGACACCGGAACCACCTCCGCCTGCAACGGCGACTCCGGTGGCCCGCTCGTGGTGAACGGCCGGATCGTCGGCGTCGTCTCCTGGGGCGTCGTGGACTGTGTGCAGAAGGGCGCCTACAGCGTCTTCACCAAGGTGAGCACGTACGTCGGTGCCGCCTACGCGCAGGTCGACGACGGCAACCTGAGCTACACCGACGGCAAGGCCGACCTGTGGGTGCGCAACGCCTCCACCAAGACCGGCTACGAGAAGGACTCCAAGGGCACGTCGTTCGGCGCCCGGATCTCCTGGGGCAACTGGAACGGCGTGAACGTCGTCCTGCAGACCGACCTCAACCGGGACGGCATCGAGGACCTCGTGGTCCGCGACAGCGGCACCGGTGACGTCTACTGGATGCACTACGTCCTGTCCAGCGGCTCCTGGTCGCAGACCAAGATCTTCACCGGCTGGAAGACCCGCCTGCGCATCATCGCCCCCGGCGATGTCACCGGCGACTACCTGCCCGACGTGCTGTCCGTCGACTCCGCCGGCACGCTGTGGATCTACCCCGGCAAGGGCAACGGCACCTTCGCCGCCCGCGTCCAGGTCGGCACGGGCTGGAACCAGTACAACATGGTGCGCGGCCACGGCGACTTCAACGGCGACGGCAAGGCCGACCTGCTCGCTCGCAAGAGCAGCACCGGCGACCTGTACCTGTACAAGGGCACCGGCAAGTCCGGCACCGGCGCGTTCTCCACCCGCGTCAAGGTGCGCAGCGCCTGGACCGGATACAACGCCTTCGACGCGGTCGGTGACATCAGCGGCGACGGCAAGGCCGACTTCCTGGCCCGTACGCCCGGCGGCACGCTCTACCTCTACAAGGGCACCGGCAAGGCGACCAGCGAGATCTTCGCCACACGGATCTCCGTCGGTACCGACTTCAAGCAGTACGACATTTTCGGCTGAAATCGCAGGTGAGCGGGTTTGATCCCGTTTGCTCGGCTACACAGGGTGCCCATCGCTTCACGCGGTGGGCACTTTGCTTTGTGCAACCCTTTCCCGAGTTTCTCCGTCTGACCCGATGGAGTGACGATGGTGCGGTATGGGTCACTACGACCCGGCCCGTCCGCGAAAGCAGGGGGTACACCGACCGGGACCAGAACCGAGGAGCACATGTCCGCCGAGAGCATGCCGCAGGCCGGCATACCCGAGCCCGGCAGCAGCGAGCCCGGCAGCACCGAGACGGGCACCACCGGGACGGGCGCCGAGCCCGGCACGAGCCGGCCGCGGGGCCGCGGCGGCCGGGGCTGCCGTCGCAAGCCCCGCAGCGGTCGCAGCAAGGCGCTGCTCGTCACCGCCTGGACGGCCGCGGGCATCCTGGTGCTGGGGGGCACCGGCGCCGGGTACCTGTACTTCAAGCTCAACGGCAACCTCAAGAGCGTCGACATCAACCAGGCCCTCGGCAGCGAGCGCCCGATGAAGGTCGACAACGGCTCCGAGAACATCCTGGTCCTCGGCTCGGACACCCGCTCCGGCTCCAACAAGGAGCTGGGCGGCGGCACCGACGACGGCAGCGCCCGCTCCGACACGGCGATGGTCGTCCACGTCTACGAGGGCCACAAGAAGGCGAGCGTGGTCTCCATCCCGCGCGACACCCTCATCGACCGCCCCGCGTGCACCGACGCCAACGGCACGGAGCACGCCGCCGCCTCGGGCGTGATGTTCAACTCCGCCTACTCCACCGGCGGTGCGGCCTGCGCGGTGAAGACGGTCGAGTCCCTCACCGGCATCCGCATGGACCACTATCTGGAGGTCGACTTCTCCGGCTTCCAGAAGCTCATCGACGACCTCGGCGGGGTCACGGTCACCACGACCAGGAACATCGAGGACGCCGAGAGCCATCTGCACCTCAAGGCCGGCACGCACACCCTGACCGGCAAGCAGGCCCTCGGCCTGGTCCGCACCCGGCACGGTGTCGGCGACGGCTCCGACCTCGGCCGCATCCAGCTCCAGCAGGCCTTCATCAAGGCCCTGGTCGACCAGGTCAAGCAGGTCGGCGTCCTGACCAGCCCCAAGAAGCTGTTCGACCTCGCCGACACCGCGACCAAGGCGGTCACCACCGACTCCGACCTGGGCTCGGTGAACTCGCTGATGGACTTCGCGAACGGTCTGAAGGGCATCGGTTCGTCGCACATGAAGATGGTCACGATGCCGGTGCAGTACGACCCCGCGAACCCCAACCGGGTCGTCGTCGCCGAGGCCAAGGCCAAGCAGGTGTGGACCGCTCTGAGCAACGACCTGCCGATCCCGCCGAGCGCGACGAAGGGCACGGCCACGGGCGGGGCCAAGGGCGTGGTGACGGCGTCGTAGGCGCCACGGATCAGTCGAACCACCGGTCGGTGGACCGGTGCGGATCCAGCCCCATCGCCGAGAACCCGTCCTCCCCGCCCCTCGCCCGCACGCCCAGCCTGCGCAGAGCCTGGGAGATCGGGCTCCCGTCCGCCGCGAACGGCTCCCCCTCCTCGACGCGCAGCGGCCCGAGCACGAGGGCACGGCTCCCACACGGCGGCCTGCTGCCCGCCCACGCCACTCGTAGCTCGTCCCCGCTCCCGGACCCCCGGGAATAGAACGCCTCACCCCCCGGTTTTGGGGGATGCGGCCAGTCCTGGCAGACTGGTACGTCGGCCCCGGTTCACGCCTCCGCAGCCCGCGGTTGCGACCCGGTGCCCTCCCGAACCTAGGAGACACCTTGAAGCGCGACATCCACCCCGCGTACGTCGAGACGCAGGTCAGCTGCACCTGTGGCGCGTCGTTCACCACCCGTAGCACCATCGAGTCCGGCACCATCCGGGCCGAGGTCTGCTCCGAGTGCCACCCGTTCTACACGGGCAAGCAGAAGATCCTCGACACCGGTGGCCGTGTGGCCCGCTTCGAGGCCCGCTTCGGCAAGGCTGCCGCCGGCTCCAAGAAGTAGCGAGCCCCATTTCGCCGGTCCACGGCTGTGTCCCGCCTTCGGGACGCGCCGGGACCGGCGTTTTTGGTCGCCCGCCTTCCCCCTTTCCGAGCAGTACAGGAGCCCCAAGATGTTCGAGGCCGTCGAGGAACTCGTCGGTGAGCACGCCGACCTGGAGACGAAGCTCGCCGACCCGTCGGTCCACGCCGACCAGGCCAACGCGCGCAAGCTGAACAAGCGCTACGCCGAGCTCACCCCGATCGTCGCCACGTACCGCTCCTGGAAGCAGACCGGCGACGACATCGAGACCGCACGCGAACTCGCCGCCGACGACCCCGACTTCGCCGCCGAGGTCAAGGAGCTGGACAAGCAGCGCGAGGAACTCACCGAGAAGCTGCGCTTCCTGCTCATCCCGCGGGACCCGAGTGACGACAAGGACGTCATTCTGGAGATCAAGGCGGGCGCCGGCGGCGACGAGTCGGCGCTGTTCGCGGGGGACCTGCTGCGCATGTACCTGCGCTACGCCGAGCGCGTCGGCTGGAAGGCCGAGATCATCGACTCCACCGAGTCCGAGCTCGGCGGCTACAAGGACGTCCAGGTCGCGGTGAAGACCCGCGGCCAGACCGAGCCCGGCCAGGGTGTGTGGGCCCGGCTGAAGTACGAGGGCGGAGTGCACCGCGTGCAGCGGGTGCCGGCCACCGAGTCCCAGGGCCGTATCCACACCTCCGCCGCCGGTGTCCTCGTCACCCCCGAGGCCGAGGAGGTCGACGTCGAGATCAATCCGAACGACCTCCGCATCGACGTCTACCGGTCCTCCGGGCCCGGCGGCCAGTCCGTCAACACCACCGACTCCGCGGTGCGCATCACGCACATTCCCACCGGAGTCGTCGCCTCCTGCCAGAACGAGAAGAGCCAGCTGCAGAACAAGGAGCAGGCTCTGCGTATCCTGCGCTCCAGGCTGCTCGCGGCGGCGCAGGAGGAGGCCGAGAGGGAGGCCGCCGACGCCCGCCGCAGCCAGGTCCGCACCGTCGACCGCTCCGAGAAGATCCGTACGTACAACTTCCCGGAGAATCGCATTTCGGACCACCGCGTCGGCTTCAAGGCGTACAACCTTGACCAGGTCCTGGACGGCGACCTCGACGCGGTGATCCAGGCCTGCGTCGACGCGGACTCGGCGGCCAAGCTCGCGGCCGCGTAAGGCGAGTCACGAAGTACCGAATACCCGGAGGACGAGCGTGCAGCAAGATTTTGGGGGGCGACCCCCAAGCCCCCGCAGCGTGCTGCTCGCGGAGGTGGCCCAGGCCGCCCAGCGGCTGGCCGACGCCGGCGTGCCCTCGCCGCGCAACGACGCGGAGGAGCTCGCCGCGTTCGTGCACGGCGTGAAGCGGGGCCAACTGCACTCCGTGAAGGACTCCGACTTCGACGCCCGCTACTGGGAGGTCATCGCCCGGCGCGAGCAGCGTGAGCCGCTCCAGCACATCACCGGGCGCGCCTACTTCCGGTACCTGGAGCTCCAGGTCGGGCCGGGCGTCTTCGTGCCGCGGCCGGAGACCGAGTCGGTGGTCGGCTGGGCCATAGACGCCGTGCGGGCCATGGACGTGGTCGAACCGCTCATCGTCGACCTGTGCACCGGCTCCGGGGCCATCGCGCTCGCCCTCGCCCAGGAGGTCCCGCGCTCGCGCGTGCACGCCGTGGAGCTGTCCGAGGAAGCCCTCCAGTGGACCCGCAAGAACATGGAGGGCTCCCGGGTCGACCTGCGGCAGGGCAACGCCCTGGACGCCTTCCACGACCTCGACGGCCAGGTCGACCTGGTCATCTCCAACCCGCCGTACATCCCGCTCACCGAGTGGGAGTACGTCGCCCCCGAGGCCCGTGACTACGACCCCGACCTGGCGTTGTTCTCGGGCGAGGACGGTCTCGACCTCATCCGGGGCCTGGAACGCACCGCGCACCGGCTGCTGCGTCCCGGTGGCGTCGTCGTGATCGAGCACGCCGACACCCAGGGGGGCCAGGTGCCATGGATCTTCACCGAGGAGCGGGGCTGGGCCGACGCGGCCGACCACCCGGACCTCAACAACCGCCCGCGCTTCGCGACCGCCCGCCGGGCGTTGCCGTGAGCACGCCCCGGACTTCAAGCCAGCAGTACGTGTACGAGGAGGCCAGCTAGACATGGCACGGCGATACGACACCAACGACGCGACCGACCGTGCGACGGGTCTGCGCGAGGCCGCGTCCGCCGTCCGCCGGGGCGAACTCGTGGTGCTGCCGACCGACACGCTGTACGGCATCGGCGCCGACGCGTTCTCCTCGGAGGCCGTGGCCGATCTGCTGGAGGCCAAGGGCCGGGGCCGCAACATGCCCACCCCTGTCCTGATCGGCTCGCCGAACACGCTTCACGGTCTCGTCACCGACTTCTCCGAGCTGGCCTGGGAACTGGTCGACGCGTTCTGGCCGGGCGGCCTCACGCTCGTCGCCAGGCACCAGCCGTCCCTGCAGTGGGACCTCGGCGACACCCGTGGCACCGTTGCCGTGCGCATGCCGCTGCACCCGGTCGCCATCGAACTGCTCACCGACGTCGGCCCGATGGCCGTGTCGTCCGCGAACATCACCGGCCACCCGGCGCCGGAGGACTGCGACGCGGCCCAGCAGATGCTCGGCGACTCCGTCTCGGTCTACCTCGACGGCGGCCCGACCCCCGGCAACGTGCCCTCGTCGATCGTCGACGTCACCGGCGACGTGCCGCTGCTGCTGCGCGCGGGCGCGATCTCGGCGGAGGAGCTGCGCAAGGTCGTACCCGACCTCGAGGTGGCGAATTGACAGCCCCTGAAGCGGGGCGTGGCATAGGCAACGGGGAACGTGCAGCGGAGATTACGACCACCTTCGTCGGGCTTCCGCGCGACAGCTTCCGCATCCTCCACGTCAGCACCGGCAACGTGTGCCGCTCGCCGATCACCGAGCGGCTGACCCGGCATTTCGTGAAACAGCGGCTCGGCGTCCTCGGCGGCGGGCTGATCGTGGAGAGCGCGGGCACCTGGGGTCATGAGGGCGCGCCCATGGAGGCCAACGCGGAGACCGTGCTGGCCGAGTTCGGCGCGGACGCCTCCGGCTTCACCGGCCGGGAGCTGCTGGACGAACACGTCATCATGGCCGACCTGGTGCTGACCGCGACCCGCGACCATCGCGCCCAGGTCATCTCCATGGGCCACTCGGCCGGCCTGCGCACCTTCACGCTGAAGGAGTTCACCCGTCTGGTCCGCGCGATAGACCCGGCGACCCTGCCGCCCCTGGAGGACGGCCTGGTCGCCCGTGCGCGCGCCCTGGTCCGCGCCGCGGCGGCGCTACGCGGGTGGCTGCTGGCCCCGACGGCGGAGGCGGACGAGGTCTACGACCCGTACGGGGCGCCGCTGACGTTCTTCCGTTCGATCGGCGACGAAATACACGAGGCACTGGACCCGGTGGTCACGGCCCTGACCGGGGTACCGGCACGCACCTAGCGGCTGCCGGTGCGCGGTCGCACCAGTGGCGGTCGGTGCCGCGTGCCTGGTGGCTTCCGGTGCTTGTCGCGCTGATGGTGGTCGGTTCCGTGCCTGTGGCTTCCGGTGCCGTCGCGCCGGTGGCCGTCGACACCGCGCATCTGGTGGCTTCCGGTGTTGTCGCACCGGTGGTGGTCGACCCCGTGCCTGGTGGCTGCCGGTGGCGTCGCATCGGCCGTCGTCGACGCCCTGTGCCCGGCAACTCCTGGTGCCGTCGCGAACTCCTGGTGCCGTCGCACCGGTGGTCGTAGACGTCGCGCAGCCCGTGCTGGGCGGGCCTACATTGGACCTACGTCACCGTCGACCGCCCGGGAGCCCGCCATGTCGGTCACCCATACCCTTGAGGCCGATGTCCTGCGGCGGCAGGACCCCGAGCTGGCCGAGATCCTGCTGGGGGAAGTCGACCGGCAGTCGACGACGCTGCAGCTGATCGCGGCCGAGAACTTCACCTCCCCGGCCGTGCTGGCCGCGCTGGGCTCACCGCTCACCAACAAGTACGCCGAGGGCTATCCCGGGGCCCGCTACCACGGCGGCTGCGAGATCGTGGACGTCGCCGAGCGCATCGCGATCGAGCGGGCCAGGGCGCTGTTCGGGGCCGACCACGCCAACGTCCAGCCGCACTCGGGCTCGTCGGCCGTCCTGGCGGCCTACGCGGCCCTGCTGCAGCCCGGTGACACCGTCCTCGCCCTCGGGCTGCCGTACGGCGGACACCTCACCCATGGCTCCCCGGCCAACTTCTCGGGCCGCTGGTTCGACTTCGTGGGGTACGGGGTCGACGCGGAGACCGGGCTCATCGACCACGACCAGGTGCGCCACCTCGCCCGCAACCACCGGCCCAAGGCCGTCGTGTGCGGCTCCATCGCCTACCCCCGCCACATCGACTACGCCTTCTTCCGTGAGGTCGCCGACGAGGTGGGGGCGTATCTGATCGCGGACGCCGCGCATCCGATCGGGCTCGTCGCCGGGGGAGCGGCGCCCAACCCGGTGCCGTACGCCGACATCGTGTGCGCGACGACACACAAGGTGCTGCGCGGGCCGCGCGGCGGGATGATCCTGTGCGGCGGCGAGCTGGCCGAGCGCGTCGACCGGGCCGTGTTCCCGTTCACCCAGGGCGGCGCGCAGATGCACACCATCGCCGCCAAGGCCGTCGCGTTCGGCGAGGCGGCGACGGCGGCGTTCTCCGTGTATGCGCATCAGGTGGTCGCCAACGCGAAGGTCCTGGCCTCCGAGCTGGCCGACGAGGGTCTCGCCGTCACCACCGGCGGCACCGACACCCATCTGATCACCGCCGACCCGTCGCCGCTGGGCGTCGACGGACGCGCCGCACGCGGCCGGCTGGCGGCCGCCGGGATGGTGCTGGACTGCTGCGCCCTGCCGCACGGCGACGCACGCGGGCTGCGCCTGGGCACGGCGGCGCTGACCACCCAGGGCATGGGAGAGCCGGAGATGGCGCGGATCGCCGTGCTGATGGCGGGGGTGCTGCGAAGTGAGATCGACCCCACCGGGGCGCGTGACGAGGTGCGGGAACTGGCCGGTAGATTTCCGCCGTATCCCGGCTGAGCGGGGGTAGACGCACGGAAGTGGACCCTCGTACACAGCCTTGCGTGCAACCATCGTCGCTACCCGGAAGTCCCCACTGATATGCGTACGTCGCTAGGGTGTGGGGCTGTGATGGCCAGCGAGACCTGTGGGGAAGCCCGTGCGTGAATACCTGCTGACGCTCTGTATCACGGCCGCGGTGACGTATCTGCTGACAGGGCCGGTACGTAAGTTCGCGATCGTGGCCGGAGCCATGCCGGAGATCCGGGCACGTGACGTGCACCGGGAGCCCACTCCGCGCCTCGGCGGTATCGCGATGTTCTTCGGCCTGTGCGCGGGTCTGCTGGTCGCCGACCATCTGACCAACCTCAACGAGGTCTTCGAGAAGTCGAACGAGCCGCGCGCGCTGCTCTCCGGGGCCGCGCTGATCTGGCTGATCGGCGTCCTGGACGACAAGTTCGAGATCGACGCCCTGATCAAGCTGGGCGGCCAGATGATCGCCGCGGGCGTCATGGTCATGCAGGGTCTGACGATCCTGTGGCTGCCCATCCCGGGCGTCGGCAACGTGGCGCTGACCCAGTGGCAGGGCACGCTGCTGACGGTGGCGCTCGTCGTCATCACGATCAACGCGGTGAACTTCGTGGACGGCCTGGACGGACTGGCCGCGGGCATGGTGTGCATCGCCGCGACCGCGTTCTTCCTGTACTCGTACCGGATCTGGTACTCGTACGGCATCGAGGCGGCCGCCCCGGCGACCCTCTTCGCGGCGATCCTCATGGGCATGTGCCTGGGCTTCCTGCCGCACAACATGCACCCCGCGCGGATCTTCATGGGCGACTCCGGCTCGATGCTGATCGGGCTGGTGCTGGCCGCGGGCGCGATCTCGATCACCGGTCAGCTCGACCCGGACGCGCTGGCCCTGTTCACCGGCTCCGAGAAGGCAGCCGTGCATCAGACGGTGCCCGTCTACATCCCGCTGCTGCTGCCGCTGACGATCATCGCGGTGCCGGCCGCCGACCTGGTGCTGGCCATCGTGCGCCGCACCTGGCGCGGACAGTCGCCGTTCGCCGCCGACCGGGGTCATCTGCACCACCGGCTCCTGGAGATCGGCCACTCGCACAGCAGGGCCGTGCTGATCATGTACTTCTGGTCGGCGCTGATCGGCTTCGGCGCGCTGGCCTACTCGGTGAACTCCGCGTCGATGTGGATCGTGCTCGGCGTCGTGTTCTTCAGCGCGATCGGTCTGCTGCTGCTCCTGCTGCCGCGGTTCACCCCGCGGGCCCCGCGCTGGGCCGAGCGCTTCGTGCCGCCGCGCTACCGCCGTGGCCGCGCGGCCGAGGCCCACGCCGAAGCCCACGCCCCCGCCCCCGCCGCGGCCTTCGAGGCGGCCCCGGCGGCCGGCGAGGAGCAGCCCGCCCCGGTGCCCGCCGGTCTGACCGGGGTCAACGGCGCGACCGCCATCGGTCCCCGTTCGCGGTTCCTGGACGGACGCAAGGCCGGATCGTCGCGCTGACGTTCTCCCGGTAAGCCCGCCAAGGTAAGAATCTGACTAGAGCATTGCCAACTCGTGGGGGAGCAAAGTTCCCCAATACCAGACATCTCACCCCGGTTTCCGCGCAGACGCGCAGGGTCACTCTCATGTGTGACAGCGAGCACACGTACCAGGTAAAGACCTCATCAAATAGTTTGTGATACGGTTCACGAGAACCCCGGATAGAGCCGAAGGACCCGAGTACGACGGTCCAATGGCCTGAGGTCTAGGACTCTCTGACCGGGACTACGCTCGTCCATGACGACACCCTGCCCCCTGTGAAAGCGGAGTTGCCGCCATGCCGTCCAATGACGTCCGGATCCTGGCCCAGGCCGCCGTACCCACGGCTGCCGTCGGCGCGCTTGCCGCCGTCGTCAGCGCCGTGGTCGCGGGCGGCAAGGGGGCGATCGGGGCCGTCGTCGCGACGCTGGTGGTGATCCTCTTCATGGGGATCGGCCTCTACGTCCTGCAGCGCACTGCCAGGTCGCTTCCGCACCTGTTCCAGGCCATGGGGCTCATGCTCTACACAGCACAGTTGCTGCTGCTGTTCGTCTTCGTCGCCGCGTTCAAGAACACCACGCTGTTCAATCCCAAGGCCTTCGCCATCACGCTCGTGGTCGGCACCCTCACCTGGATCGCCGCGCAGACGCGTGCGCACATGAAGGCCAAGATCCTCTACGTCGAACCCGAGAAGTCCGAAAAGACCGGGCACTCGTCGTGAGAGGTAGGGCCGGGATAAAGGCGCATGAGAGATCCTGCTATCGTCCGGTGCCAACTGCGGCATCGCGGGCGCGGGCATCCGAGCTGACGCCTGCTCAATCGCGAGGCGAGATGCCCCACAGCCGCCCCCACATCCGTAACACCAGTCCCGTGCCGAACCGCGGCCGCACGCCGCGCCGACACAACGAGGTTGCCGTACCTATGCGCCATGCTGAAGGAGCCCGCGGTGAGTGCTGACCCGACGCAGGTGCTCGCCTTCGAGACCGACTGCCACATCTTCGACGGCTGTGGCTTCCCGGCTCCCGGCCTGCACTCGTTCCTGTTCAAGCCCCTGTGGGGCGATGCCGACAGCAACGTGTACTTCAACAAGACGATGCTGCTGGCGCTGCTCGGCTCCGTCATCATCGTCGGCTTCTTCTGGGCGGCCTTCCGCAGGCCCAAGGTCGTCCCGGGGAAGATGCAGATGGTCGCCGAGGCCGGCTACGACTTCATCCGGCGCGGTGTCGTCTACGAGACCATCGGCAAGAAGGAGGGCGAGAAGTACGTTCCGCTGGTCGTCTCGCTGTTCTTCTTCGTGTGGATGATGAACCTCTGGTCCGTCATTCCGGTCGCCTCCTTCCCGGTGACGGCGATCATCTCGTACCCGCTCGTCCTGGCGCTGATCGTCTACATCCTGTGGATCTCGCTGACCTTCAAGCGCCACGGCTTCGTCGGCTTCTTCAAGAACGTCACCGGGTACGACAAGTCGCTGGGCGCGGTCCTGCCGCTCGCCATGACCATCGAGTTCTTCTCGAACCTGCTGGTGCGGCCCTTCACCCACGCGGTGCGACTGTTCGCGAACATGTTCGCGGGCCACACCCTGCTGCTGCTCTTCACGATCGCCAGCTGGTACCTGCTGAACGGCATCGGCATCGCCTACGCCGGCGTCAGCTTCCTGATGACCCTCGTGATGACGGCCTTCGAGCTCTTCATCCAGGCACTGCAGGCGTACGTCTTCGTTCTCCTGACGTGCACCTACATCCAGGGCGCCCTCGCCGAGCACCACTGAGCGCCCCGCCTCACCACCCCTGATCGTCCGGTGGCCAACCCCCACCGGTCCGTAAAGAAGAAGGAAGAATCGGCATGTCCGCTCTCCAGACCCTTGCTGCCGACGGCGTCCACGGCTCCCTCGGTTCCATCGGCTACGGCCTCGCCGCCATCGGCCCCGGCGTCGGCGTCGGCATCATCTTCGGTAACGGCACGCAGGCCCTGGCCCGCCAGCCCGAGGCTGCCGGCCTGATCCGCGCCAACCAGATCCTCGGCTTCGCCTTCTGTGAGGCGCTCGCCCTCATCGGTCTGGTCATGCCGTTCGTCTACGGCACCTGATCAGCCGATCAGCGACAGCCCCCTAGACGAAAGGCACTGACATGAGCCAGCTGCTCATTCTGGCGGCGGAGAAGGAAAACCCCCTCATCCCGCCGATCCCCGAGCTCGTCATCGGCCTGCTCGCCTTCGTCATCGTCTTCGGCTTCCTCGCCTGGAAGCTCCTTCCGAACATCAACAAGGTTCTGGAGCAGCGCCGCGAGGCCATCGAGGGCGGTATCGAGAAGGCCGAGGCCGCTCAGACCGAGGCCCAGAGCGTGCTTGAGCAGTACAAGGCTCAGCTCGCCGAGGCCCGGCACGAGGCCGCGCGCCTGCGCCAGGAGGCGCAGGAGCAGGGCGCCACGCTCATCGCCGAGATGCGGGCCGAAGGCCAGCGGCAGCGTGAGGAGATCGTCGCCGCCGGTCACGCCCAGATCGACGCCGACCGCAAGACCGCTTCCGTCGCGCTGCGTCAGGACGTCGGCAAGCTCGCCACCGAACTGGCCGGCAAGCTCGTCGGCGAGTCCCTCGAGGACCACGCCCGCCAGAGCCGTGTGATCGACCGCTTCCTCGACGAGCTCGAGGAGAAGGCCGAGGCGACCCGATGACGGGTATGCACGGAGCGAGCCGCGGGGCACTGGCAGCCGCGCGTGAGCGTCTCGACGCGCTGACGGACACCACGTCCGTGGACGCGACGCGGCTCGCCGACGAGCTGGCGGCCGTCACCGCGCTGCTCGACCGTGAGCCGTCGCTGCGTCGGGTCCTCACCGACCCGGCGCAGGCCGGCGAGGCCAAGGCCGAGCTGGTGCGCCGACTGATCGGCGGCCAGGTCAGCGGCGAGGCCGCCGACCTGGTGTCCGGCCTGGTCCGTTCCCGCTGGTCGCAGTCTCGCGACCTGGTGGACTCGCTGGAGGTGCTGGCGGACGTCGCCGACCTCACGGCGGCGGAGAAGGCGCACACGCTCGACGACGTCGAGGACGAGCTGTTCCGGTTCGGCCGGATCATCTCCTCGAACACCGAGCTGCGCGCCGCGCTGACCGACCGCAAGGCCGGCACCCCGGCCAAGATCGAGCTGCTGCACCGGCTGCTCGGCGGCCGTGCCAAGCCGGCCACCGAGCGTCTGGTGACACGCCTTGTGACCGCGCCGCGGGGACGTAGCCTGGAGGCGGGACTGGAGTCCCTGTCCAAGGTCGCCGCCGAGCGCCGGGACCGCCTGGTCGCCGTCGTCACCTCGGCGGTGCCCCTGAGTGACACGCAGAAGCAGCGCCTGGGCGCCGCCCTCGCGAAGCTCTACGGCCGCAAGATGCACCTCAACCTCGACGTCGACCCCGAGGTCGTCGGCGGGATCCGGGTGCAGGTCGGTGACGAGGTCATCAACGGTTCCCTCGCGGACCGTCTTGAGGACGCCGCCCGCCGCATGGCGAGCTAGCAGCAACGCGGTAATCGAAAAAAGTAATTACGGCCCTGGTTGGGCCGTGCAGAGGATTCACCTCGTTCAGGGGGGAGTCCCCATCCCCCCAAGTGAAACTTCGGGCCCAACAAGGAGAGCAGGGAACCCAGATGGCGGAGCTCACGATCCGGCCGGAGGAGATCCGGGACGCGCTGGAGAACTTCGTCCAGTCGTACAAGCCGGACGCGGCCTCGCGCGAGGAGGTCGGTACGGTCACCCTTGCCGGCGACGGCATCGCGAAGGTCGAGGGCCTGCCCTCGGCCATGGCCAACGAACTGCTGAAGTTCGAGGACGGCACCCTCGGACTCGCGCTCAACCTGGAAGAGCGCGAGATCGGCGCCATCGTCCTCGGTGAGTTCAGCGGCATCGAGGAGGGTCAGCCGGTGCAGCGCACCGGTGAGGTCCTCTCCGTCGCGGTCGGCGAGGGCTACCTCGGCCGCGTCGTCGACCCGCTCGGCAACCCGATCGACGGTCTCGGCGAGATCGAGACCAGCGGTCGTCGCGCCCTCGAACTGCAGGCCCCCACGGTCATGCAGCGCAAGTCGGTGCACGAGCCGATGGAGACCGGCTACAAGGCCGTCGACGCGATGACCCCGGTCGGCCGTGGTCAGCGTCAGCTGATCATCGGTGACCGCCAGACCGGCAAGACCGCCCTGGCCGTCGACACGATCATCAACCAGCGTGACAACTGGCGCACCGGCGACCCGAACAAGCAGGTCCGCTGCATCTACGTCGCCATCGGCCAGAAGGGCTCCACCATCGCGTCGGTCCGCCGCGCGCTGGAGGAGAACGGCGCGCTGGAGTACACGACCATCGTCGCCGCCCCGGCGTCCGACCCGGCCGGCTTCAAGTACCTGGCGCCCTACACCGGCTCGGCCATCGGCCAGCACTGGATGTACGAGGGCAAGCACGTCCTGATCATCTTCGACGACCTGTCGAAGCAGGCCGACGCCTACCGCGCCGTGTCGCTGCTGCTGCGCCGCCCGCCGGGCCGTGAGGCCTACCCGGGTGACGTCTTCTACCTGCACTCCCGGCTGCTGGAGCGCTGCGCGAAGCTCTCCGACGACATGGGCGCCGGCTCGATGACCGGTCTGCCGATCGTCGAGACCAAGGCCAACGACGTCTCGGCGTTCATCCCGACCAACGTCATCTCCATCACCGACGGCCAGTGCTTCCTGGAGTCGGACCTGTTCAACGCCGGTCAGCGCCCCGCGCTGAACGTCGGTATCTCCGTCTCCCGAGTCGGTGGTTCCGCGCAGCACAAGGCGATGAAGCAGGTTTCCGGCCGTCTCCGCGTCGACCTGGCCCAGTTCCGTGAGCTGGAGGCGTTCGCCGCCTTCGGTTCCGACCTGGACGCGGCCTCGAAGTCGCAGCTGGAGCGCGGTCAGCGCATGGTCGAGCTGCTGAAGCAGGCCCAGTACCAGCCGATGTCCACCGAGGACCAGGTCGTCTCCGTCTGGGCCGGCACCACCGGCAAGATGGACGACGTTCCGGTCGTCGACATCCGCCGCTTCGAGAAGGAGCTCCTGGAGTACCTGCACCGCAAGGAGCAGGGCCTCATGACCTCCATCAAGGAGGGCGGCAAGATGTCCGACGACACGCTGACGGCCGTGGCCGACGCGATCGCGGACTTCAAGAAGCAGTTCGAGACCTCCGACGGCAAGCTGCTCGGCGAGGACACTCCGGCCGCTGCCGCCAAGTGACGTAAGGAAGGGACCTGACTCATGGGAGCCCAGCTCCGGGTCTACAAGCGTCGCATCCGATCCGTCACCGCGACCAAGAAGATCACCAAGGCGATGGAGATGATCGCCGCCTCGCGTGTCGTCAAGGCGCAGCGCAAGGTGGCGGCCTCCACGCCGTACGCGACCGAGCTCACCCGCGCGGTCACGGCGGTCGGTACCGGTTCGAACACCAAGCACCCGCTGACCACGGAGACGGAGAACCCGAGCCGTGCCGCGGTCCTGCTCCTCACGAGCGACCGCGGTCTGGCCGGTGCCTTCAACTCCAACGCCATCAAGGCGGCGGAGCAGCTGACCGAGCGCCTGGAGCGCGAGGGCAAGCAGGTCGACACGTACATCGTCGGCCGCCGTGGTGTCGCCCACTACAACTTCCGTGAGCGCAAGATCGCGGAGTCGTGGACCGGCTTCACCGACGAGCCCTCGTACGCGGACGCCAAGAAGGTGGCGGAGCCTCTGATCGAGGCCATCGAGAAGGAGACGGCGGACGGCGGCGTGGACGAAATCCACATCGTCTTCACCGAGTTCGTCTCGATGATGACGCAGACGGCGCTCGGCGCCCGGCTGCTGCCGCTGCGCCTCGAAGAGGTCGCGCAGGAGACGCCGAAGGGCGAGATCCTGCCGCTGTTCGACTTCGAGCCCTCGGCAGAGGACGTCCTCGACGCCCTGCTGCCGCGCTACGTGGAGAGCCGTATCTACAACGCGCTGCTCCAGTCGGCCGCTTCGAAGCACGCCGCCACGCGGCGCGCGATGAAGTCGGCGACCGACAACGCCGGTGAGCTCATCGAGAGCCTCTCCCGGCTTGCCAACGCGGCCCGCCAGGCCGAAATTACCCAGGAAATCAGCGAGATCGTCGGTGGCGCGAGCGCCCTGGCCGACGCGACCGCGGGGAGTGACCGCTAATGACCACCACTGTTGAGACCGCGACGGCCACGGGCCGCGTCGCCCGGGTCATCGGCCCGGTCGTCGACGTGGAGTTCCCCGTCGACGCGATGCCGGAGATCTACAACGCCCTTCACGTCGAGGTGGCCGACCCGGCCAACGCCGGCGCGAAGAAGACGCTGACCCTGGAGGTCGCCCAGCACCTGGGTGACGGCCTGGTCCGCACCATCTCCATGCAGCCCACCGACGGTCTGGTCCGCCAGGCCACGGTGACGGACACCGGCTCCGCCATCTCCGTCCCCGTCGGTGACTTCACCAAGGGCAAGGTGTTCAACACCCTCGGTGAGGTGCTGAACGTCGACGAGACCTACGACGGCGAGCGCTGGCCGATCCACCGCAAGGCCCCGAACTTCGACGAGCTCGAGTCGAAGACCGAGATGTTCGAGACGGGCGTCAAGGTCATCGACCTGCTCACCCCGTACGTCAAGGGCGGCAAGATCGGCCTGTTCGGCGGCGCCGGCGTCGGCAAGACGGTGCTCATCCAGGAGATGATCTACCGTGTCGCCAACAACCACGACGGTGTCTCCGTGTTCGCCGGTGTCGGTGAGCGCACCCGTGAGGGCAACGACCTCATCGAGGAGATGACCGACTCGGGCGTCATCGACAAGACCGCCCTGGTCTTCGGTCAGATGGACGAGCCCCCGGGCACCCGTCTGCGCGTCGCGCTGGCCGGCCTCACCATGGCCGAGTACTTCCGTGACGTCCAGAAGCAGGACGTGCTGTTCTTCATCGACAACATCTTCCGCTTCACGCAGGCCGGTTCCGAGGTCTCCACGCTGCTCGGCCGTATGCCCTCCGCGGTGGGTTACCAGCCGAACCTGGCCGACGAGATGGGTCTCCTCCAGGAGCGCATCACCTCGACCCGTGGTCACTCGATCACCTCGATGCAGGCGATCTACGTCCCCGCGGACGACCTGACCGACCCGGCCCCGGCCACCACCTTCGCCCACCTCGACGCGACGACGGTTCTGTCCCGTCCGATCTCCGAGAAGGGCATCTACCCGGCCGTGGACCCGCTGGACTCCACGTCCCGCATCCTGGACCCGCGGTACATCGCGCAGGACCACTACAACGCGGCCATGCGCGTGAAGACGATCCTGCAGAAGTACAAGGACCTCCAGGACATCATCGCGATCCTCGGTATCGACGAGCTCGGCGAGGAGGACAAGCTCGTCGTCCACCGTGCCCGTCGTGTGGAGCGCTTCCTGTCCCAGAACACCCACGTTGCCAAGCAGTTCACCGGCGTGGACGGCTCGGACGTGCCGCTCGAAGAGTCGATCGCCGCGTTCAACGCGATCTGTGACGGTGAGTACGACCACTTCCCCGAGCAGGCGTTCTTCATGTGCGGTGGCATCGAGGACCTCAAGGCCAACGCCAAGGAGCTGGGCGTCTCCTGAGCCCCGTGCTCATCTGAGAGGGGCTGGGCATCTCCCTCCGGGGTCGCACCCGGCGGGGGTGTGTCAGCCCCTCTCTCCACGCCCTCTAGAATTGACCCACACCCGGCACTACCGCCGGGTGGTGACCCGAGGAGCCACCCTTGGCTGCTGAGCTGCACGTCGAGCTGGTCGCCGCGGACCGCCAGGTCTGGTCCGGCGAGGCCACCCTGGTCGTCGCGCGCACCACCTCCGGCGACATCGGCGTCATGCCCGGTCACCAGCCGCTGCTCGGTGTGCTGGAGTCGGGCCCGGTGACCATCCGTACGAGTGATGGTGCAACGGTCGTCGCCGCGGTGCACGGCGGTTTCATCTCGTTCGCTGACAACAAGCTGTCGCTGCTGGCCGAGATCGCCGAGCTGTCGGACGAGATCGATGTCCAGCGCGCGGAGCGGGCGCTCGAGCGCGCGAAGTCGGACGCGGACGCGTCCGCCGAGCGCCGCGCGGACGTTCGACTGCGTGCGGCGGCATCGCGCTGAACCAGCGCACTGTGTGATGACGTCACTCAGCCGCGGCTGGGACCGGAGCAATCCGGCCCCAGCCGCGGCTGAGGCAGATGTGGGTGTTTTTTCCGTTCCGTTACCTAGGAGACGAGGAGGTCGGTGCCGATGGTCCTCGCTCTGACTGTGTGCGGAGTCGTGGTCGCGCTCGTGGTGGTGGGACTCTTCCTGTTCGGCCTGCGGCGCAGACTGATCCAGCGGTCCGGCGGAACCTTCGACTGCAGCCTGCGCTGGGACGTACCGGAGAAACCCGACGCCAGCGGCAAGGGCTGGAGCTATGGCGTCGCCCGCTACAACGGCGACCGGATCGAGTGGTACCGGGTCTTCTCCTACGCCCCCCGCCCGCGCCGCGTCCTGGAACGCTCGCAGATCGAGGTGGCGGGCCGCCGGGTTCCCGAGGGCGAGGAGGAACTGGCGCTGCTCTCCGACGCCGTCATCCTCGCCTGTACCCATCGGGGCATCCGCCTCGAACTCGCCATGAGCGAAGACGCGCTGACCGGATTTCTCGCGTGGCTGGAAGCAGCCCCGCCCGGTCAGCGCGTCAATGTTGCTTAGAGAGCCATGACTCCGTTACGACAGCCCGGAGTTGATGGCGCTCACCAGTTCGCCGTTGCTGGTGTCACCGCTGAACTCCCAGAAGAAGGCGCCGCCCAGGCCCTGGGACTTGGCCCACGCCATCTTGCTGTTGATGGTGGCGGGAGTGTCGTACGACCACCAGTTGCTGCCGCAGTGCGCGTACGCCGTGCCCGCGATGGTGCCGGTGGCCGGGCAGGACGTCTTGAGCACCTTGTAGTCCTCGATGCCCTGCTCATAGGTGCCGGCCGCGGGGCCCGTGGCCGTGCCGCCCGGTGCGTCCTGGGTGACGCCGGTCCAGCCGCGGCCGTAGAAGCCGATGCCGATGAGCAGCTTGCTCGCGGGCACGCCCTTCGCCTTGTACTTGGCCATCGCGTCGGCCGTGGTGAAGCCGGCGGTCGGGATGCCGCTGTACGAGGTGAGCGGGGAGTGCGGGGCCGTCGGACCCTGCGCCGCCCAGGCGCCGAAGAAGTCGTACGTCATCACGTTGTACCAGTTGACGTACTGGGCCGCGCCCGCGTAGTCGGCCGCGTCGATCTTGCCGCCGGAGGAACCGTCGGCGGTGACCGCGGCGGTGACCAGGCTGTTCGAGCCGAACTTGGCGCGCAGCGCGGACATCACGTTCTTGAAGGCCGCCGCCCCGCTGGTGTCACAGGACAGACCGCACGCGTTCGGGTACTCCCAGTCGATGTCGATGCCGTCGAACACATCGGCCCACCGCGGGTCCTTGACCAGGTTGTAGCAGGACTGCGCGAACGCGGCCGGGTTGGCCGCCGCCTGTCCGAAGCCGCCGGACCAGGTCCAGCCGCCGAAGGACCACAGCACCTTGATGTTCGGGTACTTGGCCTTCAGCTCGCGCAGTTGGTTGAAGTTGCCGCGCAGCGGCTGGTCCCAGGTGTCGGCGACGCCGCTGACCGACTGGTCGGCGGTGAAGGCCTTGTCGTAGTCGGCGTAGGAGTCGCCGATCGCGCACTGGCCGCCCGTGACGTTGCCGAACGCGTAGTTGATGTGGGTGATCTTGGCGGCCGAGCCGGACGTCACCAGGTTCTTGACGTTGTAGTTGCGGCCGTAGATGCCCCACTCGGTGAAGTAGCCGAGCTTGACCTTGTCGCCGGTGGGCGGGGGATTGGTGCCGCCACCGGTGGTGTGGACCGCGACCGCGCCGCTGACCGGACCGGTCTGGTCGGCGGTGTCACGGGCCTGGACGGTGTAGGAGTAGTCGGTGCCGGCGCTCAGGCCGTTGTCCGTGTACGAGGTGGTCGTCACGGTGGCGACCTTCGAGCCGTCGCGCAGCACGTCGTAGTTCTTGATGCCCTTGTCGTCGGTCGCCGCCGACCAGGACAGCTTCACCGAGGTGTCGGTGATGTTCGACGCGGTCGGGGTGCCGGGCGCGGAGGGCGCCGCGTCACCGGGGACCGTGGTGCCGTCGCAGCTGTCGCCGTTCAGCTTGCAGTTGGACGGTGAGCCGGAGCCGGCGCCGTTGAAGCCGAAGGAGACGGAGGCACCCGGGGCGATGGAGCCGTTGTAGGACTTGTTCTTGGCGGTCCAGTGGGTGCCGGAGGAGGTGACGTCCGCGTCCCAGGCCGAGGTGACGGACGTACCGGAGGGGAAGTCCCACTCGATCGTCCACGAGCTGATGGCGGTGGTGCCGGTGTTCTTGACGGTCCACTTGCCCTCGAAGCCGGACCCCCAGTCCTGGGTCTTGGCGTAGGTGGCGGTGGCGGTCGTCGCGGCCTGGGCGGGGCTCGCGAGGCCTACCAGTCCGGCCAGGGGGAGCAACAGGGTCGCGAACCCTGCCGCGGCTCTGTGTCTGAAGCGCATGCTGCGCCTCCCTCTTTCTCGGGGGTGTCAGGGGCATGACTGAGCCTTCACGCCCACGGTGCCGCGAGAATAGAAAGGTCTGGACCACGGGTCAATAGGTCTGGACCACTCGCCCGGAATTCCCCTAGATCCCCAACTCCTGGGCAAGCACGGCCGCTTGGACCCTGCTGCGCAGCTCCAGCTTCGCCAGCAGACGGCTGACGTGCGTCTTCACGGTCCCCTCCGCCATGTCCAGCTGCTCGGCGACCCCCGCGTTGGACAGCCCCTCCCCGAGGCAGGACAGCACCTCGCGCTCACGGGGGGTCAGCGACTCCAGGACCGCGGGATCGGCGCTCGACTCCCGCACCGGCCGCGCGGCGAACTCGGCGATCAGCCGCCGGGTGACGGCCGGGGCGACGATCCCCTCCCCGCGCGCCACCGTACGCACCGCCTCCAGCAGATCCTTCGCTTCGGTGTTCTTCAGCAGAAACCCGGCCGCACCGGCCCGCAGCGCCCCGAAGACATACTCGTCGAGGTCGAAGGTGGTGAGCACCAGCACGTCCGCGAGCCCCTCCGCGACGACCTTCCGGGTCGCCGACACCCCGTCGAGACGCGGCATCTGAACGTCCATCAGCACCAGATCCGGCCGCAGTTCCCGGGCCAGCGCCACCGCCCGCTCCCCGTCCGCCGCCTCGCCGGCCACCTCGATGTCGGGCGCGCTGTTCAGGATGAGCACCAGTCCGGCGCGCACGGCGGACTGGTCCTCGGCGACCAGGACGCGGATCATTCGGGGTCTCCTTCGGTCACGGGAAGGGTGGCACGTACGGTCCAGAGCCCGTCCTCGGGGCCTGCGTCGAACCGGCCGCCCAGCAGGGTCGCCCGCTCCCGCATCCCGGTCAGCCCGGCGCCGGAGCCGGGGGCGCGGGGGGCGTCCCGATGACCGTAGGGGCTGGTCACACGGAGGTCGAGCATGCCGTCCCGCTGCGCCAGGCGGACGGTGACACGGCCCGGGCAGGCGTGCTTGAGCGCGTTGGTCAGGGACTCCTGGACCATGCGGTACGCGGCCAGCTCGACCGGGGCGGGCACCCGGCCGTGGTCGGCGTCCAGGGTGACGTCGAGGCCATTGGCACGGGCGCCGTCGACCAGGGTGGTGAGGCCGTCGAGGGTGGGGGTGGCGGACGGCTCGTGTTCGCCGCCGCGGTCCCGCAGGATCCCGATCAGCCGCCGCATCTCGGCGAGCCCCTCGACGCTGTTCTCCCGGATGACGACGAGGGCTTCCTTGGAGGTGCCGGGGTCGTCGATGGACAGCGCGGCCGTGGAGTGAATGGCGATCGCGGACAGATGGTTGGCGACCATGTCGTGCAACTCGCGGGCCACCCGCGCCCGCTCGGCGGTCACCGCCTGGACGCGGTCCATCTCGGCCAGCAGCGCGGTCTGTTCGGCACGCAGCCGGGCCGCCTCGGCCGCGTCACGGTGGTCGCGCACGACCGAGCCGGTGGCGGCGGGGGCGAACGCCACCACGCCGACCCCGACCCCGATCAGCAGACCCGCCGGATCACGCCAGAGCGCGGCCGGCACCACCCCGCCGATCACCGTGAGCAGCCCGGTGATCCAGGGGATACGGCGGGCGGAGGCCGGGGTGCCGTACAGGACGGCCGCGTACATGAGGTCGGTGAACAGGACGACCGTGACCACGCTGCCCTGTGTCACCGTGTCCACGGTCAGCATGGCGGTGCCCACCAGCATGGCGAACCTCGGCCGGGTACGGCGCAGCAGCTCGCAGGCGGCCGTCACGGCCAGCGGCACCAGCACGGCCCACCGCTGCGGCCACAGCACGAGGCTGTCCGTGACCTCCCGGGGGCTGAGCCCGAGCCCCCACATCAGCACACCTCCGAGGAAGCCGCCCACGGCGATGCGTATGTCCTCGCGGTGCGGGCGCGGAAGCGTCAGGGCCATGCCCCCATCCAACACGGCGCGCGCACCGCACGCGTGCTCCTGTGGAACGGTCCCGAACTGCATCTTTCGATGTACGGGGAGTTCGTCACCGCCGATGACGCGATCCGCGCGGACCGACGGGAGCCTGGAGGGGTGACCGAGAGGAGCGAGACGTGATCGTCGGGTTGATCGTGGCCTGTGAGGTGGCCTTCTGGGTGCTGCTGGCGGCCGGACTTGCCTTCCGCTATCCGCTGAGGATGCCGCGCACCGGGCTGGCCCTGCTGCTGTGCGAGCCGCTGCTGGAGCTCGTGCTGTTCGCCGTCACGGCGATCGACCTCAAGAACGGCGCGGAGCCCGACTGGCGGCACGGCCTCGCGGCCGTCTACATCGGCTTCACCGTGGGCCTCGGGCACTCCACGATCAAGTGGGCCGACGCCCGGATCGCGCACCGGTTCGCCGGCGGCCCGCCGCCGGTGAGGCCACCGAGGTACGGCACGGCCCGCGCCATCCACGAGTGGAAGGTCGCGGGCCGCTGGATCCTGGCGTCCGTGGTGGCCATCGCCCTGCTCCAGGCCGCGGTCTGGTACGTCGGCGACGACGCCGGGACCGGTTCGCTGCGGGCGTGGCAGCTGAGGATGGTGTGGGTGATCGGCATCAACGTGATCATCGCCGCGAGCTACACCCTGTTTCCCAAGCGGGAGCCCGCCAAGCTTCCCTAGGGGGTGTCGTTTGGATCATCCCGGCGTCGCGGGCCCTGGCACGCACTCCCCCAAGCTCTTCGAGCAGGGGGGCCCCCCAGCCGCGTTGTCGTCACTCGCCCCCAAGCTCTCGGCTTCGCTCGAGCAGGGGGCACCCCCATGACCCCGCTCGGGGTCGGCCAGGCCGCACCGTTCGTCACGGCCGACCTGATCCAAACGACACCCCCTGGCGCTCCCCGCCCGGCACCCACAGCACGTCCCCGACCTCATTGTTGGCCGTCCGCGCCGGGATGCTGCATGTTCCGGGGGCAACCCCCGGACCCCCGGCCGGGGGCAGGTCATCTCAGCGTTCGCCGCCTGGAACCCAGAGGACATCTCCCGCGGCTTTGTTCGCTGTCCGCGCCAGGATGAAGAGCAGGTCCGAGAGACGGTTGAGGTAGGTGGCCGTCAGGGGGTTCATGATCTCGCCGTGGACCTCCAGGGCCGCCCACGTCGAGCGCTCGGCACGGCGTACGGCCGTGCAGGCCTGGTGGAGCAGGGCCGCGCCGGGGGTGCCGCCGGGGAGGATGAAGGAGCGCAGCTTCTCCAACTGCTCGTTGAAGCGGTCGCAGTCCGCCTCCAGCTTGTCGATGTAGAACTGCTCGACCCTGAACGGCGGGAACTCGGGGTTCTCCACCACCGGCGTCGACAGGTCCGCACCCACGTCGAACAGGTCGTTCTGCACCCGGGTGAGGACCTCGACGATCTCCTCCGCCAGGCCGCCCAGCGCGATCGCCGTACCGATCACCGCATTCGCCTCGTTGGCGTCGGCGTAGGCCGAGATCCGCAGATCGGTCTTGGCGACCCGGCTCATGTCACCGAGGGCGGTGGTGCCCTTGTCGCCGGTCCTGGTGTAGATGCGCGTCAGATTGACCATGTGACCAGCGTAGTTACCCTCCGGCCGTTCGGAACACGCGTGTGCCCACCGTCACGGCCAGAGTCGCGAAGGCGACGGCGACGAGGACGCCGTAGAGCATGTGTGCCGTCGTGTAGGAGCCGACGTACGCGTCCCGCACCGCGTCCACGAGATAGCGGAACGGGACGAAGTGGGAGAGCACGTCCAGCCAGCCCGGGGCCAGGGTCATCGGGAGCATCAGGCCCGACAGGAGCATCGAGGGCATGGTCAGCGCGTTGACCAGCGGGCCGAACTCCTGCGGGGTGCTCACCTTCATCGCCATCGCGTACGACAGCGAGCCGAGCGAGACGGTGAGCAGGGCGACGAACGCGAAGCCGATCAGGATGCCGGGCAGCGGCGCGCGCAGCCCCATCGCCACCGCGGCCAGCACCAGCAGCACCGCCTGGAAGACGAAGACCGTGGCGTCGCGCAGCACCCTGCCGAGCAGCAGGGCGAGCCGGCTGACCGGAGTGACACGCATGCGCTCCACCACCCCCTGCCCCTTCTCGATGATGATCGTGAACCCCGCGAAGGCGGCCCCGAACAGGCCGAGTTGGAGCAGCAGCCCGGGGACGAGAACCTGCCAGGAGCTGCCCCGCGCGCCGAGCGGCAGGCCGGTGAGCAGCGGGCCGAAGAACAAGAGGTACAGCAGCGGCATCAGGACGCCGAAGAGCAGCGCGAAGCGGGAGCGCAGGGACTGGCGCACATAGCGGCCGTAGATGAGTGCGGTGTCGTGCAGGAGCATCGGCTCGGTCCTCGGTGTCCTATACGGCTACGGGGGCGGCGTCGGCCGGGGAGGGCCCGCGGCCGGTGATGGCGAGAAACGTGTCCTGGAGCGAGGCGTCGATCGAGCCGCCGTACTCCAGCTTCAGCGCGCTCGGTGTGCCCTCGGCCACGACCACGCCCCGGTCGACGACGACCAGTCGGTCGGAGAGGGCGTCGGCCTCGTCCAGATAGTGGGTGGTGAGGAAGACCGTCGTGCCGTGCTCGTCGCGCAGCCGTCGGATCAGGGCCCAGAGGTCCGCGCGGCTGCCGGGATCGAGACCGGTCGTGGGCTCGTCGAGGAACAGGATCTTCGGCCGGTGGGTGAGCGCCATCGCGATGTCCAGGCGTCGTCGCTGACCGCCCGACAGCGCGGACGTCCTGCGGTCCAGCAGGCCGGTGAGGTCCAGGTCGCGGGCCAGTTCGGCGGCGCGCTCGACGGCCCGAACCCTTGGCAGGCGGTACAGGCGGCCCTGGGTGACCAGCTCCTCCCGCACGCCGATCTGCCCGTCGACGCCGCCGGACTGGGCGACGTAGCCGCATGCGCGGCGCACTCCGGCCGGGTCGGTGGCCAGGTCGTGGCCGGCCACCGACGCCGCGCCGCCGGTCGGCTTCAGCAGGGTGGTGAGCATTCGCAGGGTGGTCGTCTTGCCGGCGCCGTTCGGGCCGAGGAAGCCGAGGATCTCGCCCTCGCGGACGGTGAGGTCGATGCCGCGCACGGCCTCCACAGGGCCGCGTTTCGTCTGGAAGGTGCGGGCCAGTCCGGCCGCGCTGATGACTGCTGTCATGCCGCCAGAAAAACAGAGTCCATGAAATTTTGCAATGACTTCAAGTTTTCACTCTGCCCAGTGAAGTGGTCCGGCGAGGCTAGGATTCGGCCATGGCAGAAGGGCTCCGGGAGCGGAAGAAGCGGCAGACCAGGCAGTACATCTCGGATGTCGCCACGGGCCTGTTCATCGAGCGCGGATTCGACGCGGTGACGATGGCGGAGATCGCCGACGCGGCCAATGTCTCCGTCAACACGGTCTACAACTACTTCCCGGCCAAGGAGGACCTCTTCTTCGACCGGTCCTCCGGCATGATCGACCGGCTGGCCCGCTGGGTGCGCGGCCGCGCCGACGGGGAGTCGGCCGCCGTGGCGGTGCTGCGCGAACTGCGCGAGGAGGTCGAGGCGGTCTCGCCCCGGGTCGGGCTGATCCCCGGCTACGCCCGCTTCATGCGGGTGATCGAGGAGGCGCCCGCGCTGCGCTCCCGGCTGTGGGCGATCCAGCAGGAGATCCAGGCCAATCTTGAGGCCGTGCTGCGCGAGGAGACCGGTGCGGCGCAGGGCGATCCGCTCCCCGCCCTGATGGCGGGTCAGATCAACTGGGCCCACCATGCCGTCATGTCCGCCATCGCCTGCGAGATGATCAAAGGTCGCGATCCGCGTGAAGTGTCCCGAGAGATGCTGGTCCTCCTTGACGACATAGAGGACCTGTTCAGTGAAAAGGTGCTCAACTACGCCGTCCGAGGCTTGGAATGACCTCTCCCGGTGTGATGTCCGTCAGCTGAGACGTGACGCGCATTACTTACCGGTCACACGGCCCCTCACGAGCGCTATCGTCCGCGAAAGAGCCATACGTAAACAGCGTGTAAGGGGAGTCGGAGTGGCACGGAAGCTTGCCGTCATCGGGGCCGGTCTCATGGGTTCCGGCATTGCCCAGGTCTCCGCGCAGGCGGGCTGGGACGTCGTCCTGCGTGACGTCACCGACGAGGCACTCAAGCGTGGCACCGACGGCATCAAGGCCTCGTACGACAAGTTCGTGAGCAAGGGCAAGATGGAGGCGCACGACGCCGACGCCGCCCTTGGCCGCATCACCGCGACCACCGACCTGGACGCGGCCGCGGACGCCGATGTCGTCGTCGAGGCCGTCTTCGAGAAGCTCGAGGTCAAGCACGAGATCTTCCGCGCGCTCGACAAGATCGTGCGCCCGGAGGCGGTGCTCGCCTCCAACACCTCCGCGATCCCGATCACCAAGATCGCGGCGGCCACCGAGCGCCCCGAGCGGGTCGTCGGTGTGCACTTCTTCTCGCCGGTTCCGATGATGCAGCTCGTCGAACTCGTCCGCGGCTACAAGACCAGCGACGAAACCCTCGCCACCGCGCGGGAGTTCGCCGAGTCCGTCGGCAAGACCTGCATCGTCGTCAACCGGGACGTGGCCGGCTTCGTCACCACCCGGCTCATCTCGGCCCTCGTCGTCGAGGCGACCAAGCTGTACGAGTCGGGCGTCGCGACGGCCGAGGACATCGACCTCGCCTGCAAGCTGGGCTTCGGCCACGCCATGGGCCCGCTCGCCACGGCGGACCTCACCGGTGTCGACATCCTGCTGCACGCCACCAGCAACATCTACACGGAGTCGCAGGACGAGAAGTTCGCGCCGCCGGAGCTGATGCGCCGGATGGTTGACGCCGGTGACATCGGACGCAAGAGCGGGCAGGGCTTCTACACGTACTGAAACTCGTGTACGTACCGCCGCTGAAACCGCACAGTCCCCGCGGGTATCACCCGCGGGGGTGAATTCGGTATCGGTTCGCTTACAGACGGCAACCTGGCCGCCGCTGAAGCAGTCAGACGGTGCAACGCACCGTCTTGGAGTACCTGGAGCACGACGCCGCACTCACGGGGAGCGCATATGCACATCAGGGGCGACCACGCCGGGCTGGTCGTCGGGGGCCGCCTCGACGTCCGCAGCGCGGCGGACGCCCGTACGGTCCTGCATGCGGCCGTCGACGGCGGAGTCGGCGACCTCGTGCTCGACCTGTCAGAACTGGACTCCTGGGACGCCACCGGACTCGGGGTGATCATGGGCGCCCACCGGCGGGCCGGCCGCTGCGGCCGCCGCCTGGTGCTGCGCGGTGTACCGCCGCAGATGCAGCGCCTGCTGGTGGCCACCCGGCTGCACCGGATCCTGGCCATCGAGGGGGGCATCGGGGTGGAGTCGCTGCCCCGGGTGTAACTCCTCGATCGGGTGTGCTCCAGGGTGCGGACGAGACCCGGTCGGACATCGGCGAACCGCACGTCGCGCGCAATCCTCACGAGACTGTGACGTCTCGGACGGCCCGGTACCCCGACCTGTCGGAGATACTGTGCCAAGGTTTAAGGTTCGGTCGCCCGCAGCCATGCAACCCTCGAGCGGGCCCGGACCAGAAGCGACAGCGCGGTGTGCAGCAGGCCGGGAGGGGCCGGATACGGGCACACAACGCTTTTGGGGGGCTAGGAACCTATGGACCCGATCAACCGGGGACCCGAGGGGCACGGCCAGAACGGTGACGGCAGCACGCCGCGCCAGCGCCCGCCCCGGGAATCCCTCACTTCAGACTTCGTCCAGAGCGCACCCGCACTCGCCCGCACGGTGCAGCTCGTCTCGGGCGACCTCCTGCTCACCGTCAATCCCGTCGACGGCAGCGAGATAGAGCTCTGCCCGCCCGCGGAGCGGCCCGGCCGACCCGCGAAGCTCACCGCGGCCGAGCGAGCCGAGACCGAGCGCGCCGCCCGGCCGCCCGTGCCCCCGGGACCCGCGCAGCCCGCGCTGCCGCTCCTGGAGCGCCAGGAAGAGCGCGAGCGCCTCGTGCGGCTGCTCGCCCGCGGCCGCTCCGTACGGCTCACCGGCCCGGCCGGCGCGGGCCGCAGCGCCCTCCTCGACCTCGTCGCCGACGACTGCTCGGACCTCGCCCCCGACGGCGTGGTCCGCCTCACCGGGTTCCACCGCACCACGAGCGACCTGCTCCACGACCTGTTCCACGCGGTCTACGACGCGCCCCTGCACCGGCCGGCCCAGGACGAACTGCTGGAACTGGTCCGGGAGATCGGCGCGGTCGTCGTCGTCGACGACATCGAGTTCGGCGGCACCGGGCTCGACGAGCTCATCGACGCCACCCCCGAGTGCGCCTTCCTGATCGGCGCCACCCCGGACGTGCCCGCCCCCTCCGCCGACTCCGCGATCGAGGAGGTCTTCCTCAGCGGCCTGGACCGCGCCGCGGGCGTGGACCTGATGGAGCGCGCCGTCGGCCGCGTCCTCACCGAGGACGAGTCCAACTGGGCCGGCGACCTCTGGTTCGAGTCCGAGGGCCTGCCCCTGCGCTTCGTCCAGGCCGGGGCCCTGCTGCGACAGCGCGACCAACTGCGGGCCAGCGCGGGCGCGGTCGACGAGGTCGGCGTCTTCGAGGACGTACGGCTCCCGTCCCCCAAGCTCTCGGCTGCGCTCGAGCAGGGAGGTACCCCCACCGCCCCGGTCGAGGCGGAGCCGGTCGACGCCGCGGAGGTGCCCCTGCCGTCCCTCGGCGAGGCCGCCGCGCCCGCGCCGCTGCTCGCCTCCCGGCTGAGCGCCTCCGCCCGCGCCGCCCTGCGCTTCGCCGTCGCCCTGGGCGGCGAGGTGCCGCACCAGGCCCATCTGCCCGCCCTGGTCGGCGACACCCACGCGGACGCCGCCCTCGCCGAGCTGGCCGCCTGCGGACTGGTCTCCCCGGTCGGCTCCCGCTACCGCCTCGCGGCCGGTGTGCAGGCCCAGCTGGAGGCCGCCGGATACGCCGACGACGCCGACGACACCGCCCTCACCGCGGCCCGGCACTACGCCTGGTGGGCCGGACATCCCTCCGTCACCCCCGAGCGGGTGTGCGCCGAGGCCGACGCCCTGCTCGCCGCGCTGGCCGTCGTGGTGCCCGCGACGACGCCCCCGGCCGAGGGCGAGGAGAGCACCGCCGTGGAGCTGGCCCGCACGGCCGCCCCGGCCTTCGCCGCGGGCCTCCGCTGGAACGCCTGGGACCGGGCGCTGCGCTCCGGCTCCGAGGCCGCCCGGCAGGCCGGTGAGGTCTCCGAACAGGCCTACTTCCACCATGAGTTGGGCATACTCGCGCTCTGCGGCGGACAGCTCGACCGGGCCCGCGCCGAGCTGGAGGCCTCCAACGGGCTGCGCGGCGCCCTCGCCGACAAGCGCGGCACGGTCGCCGGCCGGCGCGCCCTGGCCCTGGTCGCCGACCGCGCGGGCGACATGCCCGGCGTGGGGGCCACGGCGGGCGAGGAGGTGTCCGACGCGCGCCACGACGAGTCGGCGTCGCCGCCCGGCGGAGTCCGCGCGGCCTATCTGCCGGCGCTGCCGCCCGCGGGCGACACGCTGGTCACCCACCGGTCCTCGGACCCGGCGCCGAAGACCCAGGGCGGCGGCCTGCGGCGCCTGGCCCGGCGCAACCTCGTCGCCGCCGGTTCCGGCGCGCTGCTCGCCGCGGTGCTCGGCACGGTGGTCACCCTCGGCATGACGTCGCACGACAGCGCCGACGACCCGTCGAACAACGTGAGCGTCAACCCCTCGGCCAGCCAGGGCACCGACGACGGCAGCCTCGGCGCGGACCCGACGCAGGACGACGGGAGCAAGGGCGACACGGGCACGGCCACCAGCCGCCCGACGGACCCGGGTTCCCCGTCCGACACCCCCGAGCCCTCGGACCGGCCGAGCGGCACGAAGGGGTCGGGCGGCGGCAGCGGCGGCACCTCGCCGAAGCCGTCCAAGTCCAGCACGCGCCCGACGTCCCCGCGGCCGTCGACCTCGCACTCCCCGTCGTCGACCCCGTCGTCCACCCCGACCCGGTCGAGCACGCCCACGCCCACGCCCACGCCGACCCCGTCGTCGACCCCGACGACCTCCAACTCGGCCAGCGGCCCCGCCTCCAGCGCCCCCGCCGCGTCGAGCGGCTCGGCCGGTGCGCCGGAGAGCCGTGTCCCGGGTGCGGTGATCTGAGGCCGCGCACAGGTCTCCCACGGCACATGAGGGCCGGGTCCCCGTCCGGGACCCGGCCCTCACCGCCGTACGTACCGAAGCGGCTCCCGGCGCCTCAGAACAGCCGCAGCTTGTCGTCCTCGATGCCCCTGAGCGCGTCGTAGTCGAGGACCTGGCAGCCGATGCCCCGGTCGGTCGCGAGGACCCGGGCCTGGGGCTTGATCTCCTGGGCGGCGAAGATGCCGCGCACGGGGGCGAGATGGGGGTCGCGGTTGAGCAGCTCGAGATAGCGGGTGAGTTGCTCCACGCCGTCGATCTCGCCGCGCCGCTTGATCTCGATCGCGACGGTCTGCCCGTCGGCGTCCCGGCACAGGATGTCGACCGGGCCGATGGCGGTCATGTACTCGCGGCGGATCAGGGTGTAGCCCTCGCCGAGGGTCTCGATGCGGTCGGCGAGCAGCTCCTGGAGGTGTGCTTCCACGCCGTCCTTGATCAGGCCGGGGTCCACGCCGAGTTCGTGCGAGGAGTCGTGGAGGACTTCCTCCATGGTGATGATCAGCTTCTCGCCCGTCTTGTTGACGACGGTCCAGACGCCTTCCTCCTCGCCGGCCCCCTCCTTCAGCGTGCAGGGCGGCGACATCCAGTTGAGGGGCTTGTAGGCCCGGTCATCTGCATGGATCGAGACGCTGCCGTCCGCCTTGACCAGGATCAGGCGGGGGGCCGAGGGGAGGTGGGCGGTGAGCCGGCCGGCGTAGTCGACGGAGCACCGGGCAATGACGAGACGCATGGTCGGCAACGCTACTCGACACCCCGCCGCCCACGCGATTCGCCCACCTGTCTCCCGCCTCCCGCCTCACCGGAGACCCTCTGGGCTGCCCCTTTTGCTTTGGAAACTCTTGTTCATCCTTGGCCGATTGTGCCCCCAACGGGACCGGGCCATGTACGCAATCTGCTGGTGCGGTCACCGTCGGTTGCCTACGGTAGTAAACGGGAGGTCGCGATGTGTGTACGCAGCGTGTTCGGTATCGCGAACTCTCTTACCTGTCCGGCAACCCCTGTTCGTCGGGGGTGCGAGAGGAGAACCCATGTCGCTCGACGTCTCACCGGCCCTACTCGAACAGGCCGAGCGAGGCGAGGTCGACGAAGCTGCCTTCGTCGACTGCGTCCGGACCTCCCTGCCCTATGCATGGGAGATGATCAGCTCCCTGGTGGCCCAGCTGAAGGTGGACGGCGGACAGTTCGCCGACAACCAGACGCCCCCGCCGGACGAGCAGGCACGGGGCCAGCTGCTCCGCGCGCTCGCGAGTGACGCCATACGCGGGGCGCTGCAGCGGCACTTCGGTGTGCGGCTGGCCTTCCAGAACTGCCACCGGGTGGCGGTGTTCCCGCTGGACGCCTCGGTCGACGAGACGCTGGCCCGCTTCACCTCGGTGCGCAGTCAGCTGCTGAACCAGTCCCCGGAGCTCCGGGACTGCTGACGCGGAGCTCCGGGACCGCTCACGCAGTGAGCCGCTTGCTTGCCGCTCCACACGCGGGAGGTGCAATCGGTACAGGGGCGGCAAGCTCTCTGCGTGGCAAGGGTGTTGACCTGCGCGACGGACGGTTCGTTCAGCGGAGGCCGGGGAGTACCTCCGCACCGAGCCGCCGAACGTTCTCCTCCGTCGCCGCCAGGTCGCCCGAACCCTCGACCATCAGGGCGAACCGGGTGATGCCGGTTCGCTCCGAGGTCGCCGCGAGCCGGTCGGCGCACAGCCGCGGGGTGCCCACCGGGTGCAGTCCGCAGAGCAGTTCGGTGTACGCCAGCGGATCGCGCATCGCGCGCTGCCGGCCGTCCACCGTCACATGGGCCTCCAGGCCCTGCTTCAGCCAGCCCGGCATGGCCTTCAGCAGCGTCTCCGCCGCGTCGGTGCGCCGGTCCGCGATCTGGCAGACGCCCGCCGAGACATGGGCCGCGCCGAGGATCTCGTCCGTGGGCCGTCCCGCCGCGCGCGCGTGCTGCCGCCACAGGGCGACCATCTCGGCCTTCTCCTCGTCCCCGATGTGCATGCCGAGCAGCATCGGCAGCCCGCGCTCGGCCGCCAGCCGTACGCTCGCCGGCGAGGTGCAGGCGACGACGACCTCGGGACCCGGGGTGTCCGTCAGCGCCTCCGACGGGCGGGGTACGACGGGGACCTCACGGAAGGAGAACCGTTCCCCCGCGGCCGCGACCGCCGGTTCGCGCAGCCAGCGCACCAGCAGATCGAGTGATTCCGGGAACCCGTGCTCGTACGCACCGAGGCCGGAGCCGAACACCTCCAGGTCCACCCACGGCCCGCCGCGCCCCAGGCCGAGGGTGAAGCGCCCGCCGCTCGTCACATGCAGCAGCGCGGCCTGCTCGCCGAGGGCGACCGGGTGGACGGTGGGCAGTACGCTGACGGCCGTGCCGACCCGGATGCGCTGGGTGCGCCCCAGCAGCAGGGCGGCCAGGGTGACCGCCGATGGACAGGTGCCGTACGGCACGAAGTGGTGTTCGCCGAGCCAGACGGTGTCCAGCCCCGCCTCCTCGGCGACCTCCGCCGAGCGGACCGCCCGGTGCAGGGCCTCCCCCTGGCCTTGGCCCGGGAACTGGGCCGCCAGCACAAAACTTCCGACGCGCATCGTTCTTTTCCTGCTTCCTTGGCTCCGACGCGGAGCTCCCCCACCCGGCATAACCGTCCGACACGTGCCGAGGACACGGCCTCGCGAAGAGATTTCCGGATTGTCTGCAGAACGGGTCGCCCTGGAGAGGGACTTGTGCGGGTTGGTTCCCTACGCGTACCCCTGTCCGCGCCGCGTAGGCTGGACACAGCCCGTGCTTCCTGTATAGCCCCGAGAGGTGTCCCGTGTCCCCGCGTCGCAACCGAGCCAAGGGAGCTGGCTCGTCCGGTCGGAGCGCCGAGGAGGAGGGCGGCGGCCGCTACGGCGGCTGGCAGTCCACGGAGTGCTGGCAGGGGGAGGAGTGGTACGTGCGCCATGTGGCCGGGGCGAGCGCGGAGGGCAAGACATACCGCTGCCCCGGCTGCGACCAGGTGATCCCCTCCGGCGTCCCGCACGTCGTGGCCTGGCCGGAACACGCCGGCGTCGACGACCGCCGGCACTGGCACAAGGCCTGCTGGAACGCGAAGGACCGCCGCACCACGCGGGTGCAGCGGTCCCGTAACGCGCCGAGATTCTGAGCTTCGTACAGCTCCGTACGACCTACACGTCCCGCTTCTGCAGCAGCGCAAGGGCTCCGCCGAACGCGACGGCCGTCACGCCCACGATGATCCACAGCGGGTCCCAGCCGGACGGGCCCTTGTCGCTGAGGGAGTTGGAGTAGAAGACGCTCAGCTGGTTGGGGATCGAGTACTCGAACAGGGCCTCGCGCACCTTCTCCAGCGACGAGGAGAACATGAACAGCGCGATCACCAGCGGGGCCAGGACGGCACCGATCATGATGGTGATGGCGCCCGCCGAGTGCCGGATGATCGAGCCGACGACCAGCGAGAGCAGGCCGAGCAGGGCGATGTAGAGGCTGATGCCGACGGTGCCCTTGAGCCATTCCCCGCCGGACGGGGTGCGCGCGCCGTTTCCTTCCAGCATGGACGCCTGGACCATGGCGACGAACGACGCGGCCGCGAGCGTGACCACGAAGGCGACGAGGAAGAACACGATCGCCTTGGCCGCGAGCACCCGCCCGCGGCTGGGGCAGGCGGTCATCGTCGTACGGATCATCCCCGTCCCGTACTCCGAGGCCGTGGTCAGCACGCCGAGCGTGATGATGCACATGCTGCCCAGGAGCAGTCCGAAGAAGCCCAGGCTCAGCGGGTTCTCGCCCGACAGGTCCGAGGAGGAGTTGCTGACCACCGCACCGGCGAGCAGGCCGATGCCGACGACGAGGACCACGAACACACCGAGCGTCCACATCGTCGAACGCACCGACTTGATCTTCGTCCACTCGGAGGCCAGCGCATGGCCGAGGTGGGTGCGCACCACCGGGATCGGCGAGGTGTAACCGGGGTACTGCCCGCCGGGCGCCGCCTGCCAGTTCGGCGCGGCTGCGGCTGCCTGCGGCATCGGGGGCTGGTGCGTGCTCATCGGGCGTCCTCGGGCTTGGTCAGGTCGGCGGTGGCGGGAGCGGCGGCCGGCTGCGGTGACGATTCGGCAGCGGCAGCGGCAGACGGGGCCGGGGCCGCGGGCGGCTGGGGCGCCGCCGCGGCGGGCTGCGCGTACGGGTTGGGCTGTCCGGCACCGGGGGCCCCGGCGGGAGCGCCGTAGGGCCCCGCGGGCGCCGCGCCCGGCGCCGCCTGGCCCTGCGGCGGGGCGAACGGCCCGCCGCCCTGCTGGGGCGGCGGCGGGGCGTACCAGCCCGGCTGGCCCTGGCCCGGTACCGGCATCGGCGGCTGGGCGCCGGGCGGCAGCGGCTGCTGGAGGCCGGCCTTCTGGTCGACGGTCGAGCGGTAGTCGACGGCGCCCTGCGTCATCCGCATGTACGCCTCCTCCAGCGATGCCTGGTGCGGCGACAGCTCCCACAGCCGTACGTCGGCCTCGTGCGCCAGGTCACTGATGCGGGGGAGCGCGAGTCCCGTGACACGCAGCGCCCCGTCCTGCTCCGGCATCACATGCCCGCCCGCCTCGGTGAGCGCGGAGGTCAGCTTCTCGCGCAACTGGGGCTCGGTGTCGGGCGTCCGAACGCGCGCGAAGTCGGCCGAGTTCGCCGAGATGAAGTCCTTGATGCTCATGTCGGCGAGCAACTGTCCGCGCCCGATGACGATGAGGTGGTCGGCGGTCAGCGCCATCTCGCTCATCAGGTGGCTGGAGACGAACACGGTCCGTCCCTCCGCCGCCAGCGCCTTCATCAGATTGCGCACCCAGAGGATGCCCTCGGGGTCGAGGCCGTTGACCGGCTCGTCGAACAGCAGCACCTGCGGGTCGCCGAGCAACGCGGCCGCGATGCCGAGCCGCTGCCCCATGCCGAGCGAGAAGCCCTTGGACCGCTTCTTCGCCACGTCCTGGAGGCCGACGACCCCGAGCACCTCGTCCACCCGCCGGGCCGGGATGCCCGACAGCTGGGCCAGGCACAGCAGGTGGTTGCGGGCGTGCCGGCCGCCGTGCACGGCCTTGGCGTCCAGCAGCGCGCCGACCTGGCGGGGGGCGTTGGGCAGCCTGCGGTACGGGTAACCGCCGATCGTCACCGTGCCCGCGGTCGGGTTGTCCAGTCCCAGGATCATCCGCATGGTCGTCGACTTGCCCGAGCCGTTCGGCCCGAGGAAGCCGGTGACGGCTCCGGGCCGCACCTGGAAGGAAAGGTTGTACACGGCGGTCTTGTCGCCGTAGCGCTTGGTCAGGCCGACAGCCTCGATCATGCTCCGCACCCATCGAAAGGTTCAGGACAGCGGGGCACACGCCCCCGTAAGGGTTAGGAGGATAACCGGGCGCTGACGGTTCCGCCCAAGGAGAAGTAAAGCGTCAGGCGTCGCGCTTCTTCAGCAGCACGTATCCGCCCGCGATCGCGGCGATCACCCACAGCACCATGATCCCGAGCCCGCCCCAGGGGCCGTAGGGGGTGTCGTCGTCGACCCGGGGGACCACCTGCATGATCCGGCTGCCCGCCTGGTCCGGCAGGAACCGGCCGATCTTCTTGGTCGCGTCGACGTTGCCGAGGATGTTGGAGATCAGGAAGAAGAACGGCATCAGGATGCCGAGCGACAGCATCGGCGAGCGCAGCATCGAGGCGACGCCCATCGAGAACATCGCGATGAGGGTCATGTAGAACCCGCCGCCGAGGACCGCCCGCAGCACCCCGGTGTCGCCGATCCCCGTCCGGTGGGAGCCGAGCATCGCCTGCCCCAGGAAGAAGGCGGCGAAGCTGGTGACCATGCCGACGGCCAGGGCGAGCCCGGTGGCCACCGCGATCTTGCTGAACAGGAAGGTGCCGCGCTGCGGTACGGCGGCCAGCGAGGTGCGGATCATTCCGGTGCTGTACTCGTTCGACACGACGAGCACCCCGAACACGATCATCGCCAGCTGCCCGAGCGTCATGCCCGCGAAGCTGATGAAGGTGGGGTCGAAGGAGAGCCGTTCCCGGACGGGCATCTTGTCGAACTGGCTCCTCGACAGCGCCGAGATCAGCATGCCGAGGGCGACGGTGACGACCACGGCGAGGGACAGCGTCCACACGGTGGACGCGACGGACCGGATCTTCGTCCACTCGGACCGGACGACCTGTGCGACCACCACGGCTCAGGCCCCCTTCCAGTCGGCGCCCCAGTCCTGCTGGACGGGGGCGGTGTCTGCGTGTGCGTGGTACTCCACCGACTCCGCCGTCAGCCGCATGAACGCCTCCTCCAGGGAGGCCTGCTGCGGGCTCAGCTCGTGCAGCACGATCCCGCCTCGCGCGGCCAGCTCGCCGATCTGCTCGGCCTTGCCGCCGTCCACCTCCAGCGCCCCGCTGCCGGACTCGACGGCGGTGATCCCGCCCTCGTGCAGCGCATCGAGCAGCCGCTCGCGCTGCGGGGTGCGGATCCGGACGTACGACCGCGAGTTCTGCCGGATGAAGTCGGCCATGGAGGTGTCCGCGAGCAGCCGCCCCTGACCGATGACCACGAGGTGGTCGGCGGTCAGCGCCATCTCGCTCATCAGGTGGCTGGAGACGAACACGGTCCGGCCCTGCGCGGCCAGCGACTTCATCAGGTTGCGGATCCAGTGGATGCCCTCGGGGTCGAGCCCGTTGACCGGCTCGTCGAACATCAGGATCCGGGGATCACCGAGCAGCGCGGCCGCGATGCCGAGCCGCTGTCCCATCCCCAGCGAGAACCCCTTGGCCTTCTTCCGTGCCACCGCCGTGAGCCCCACGGTGTCCAGCACCTCGTGCACCCGGCTCCTGGGGATCCCGTTGCTCTGCGCGAGGCACAGCAGATGGTTGAACGCGCTCCGCCCGCCGTGCACCCCCTTCGCCTCGAGCAGCGCCCCGATGTACGTCAGCGGGTCCTTCAGCTGGTCGTAGTGCTTGCCGTCGATATGGACGTCGCCCGCGGTGGGGTGGTCGAGTCCGAGGATCATCCGCATGGTCGTGGACTTCCCGGCGCCGTTGGGCCCGAGAAACCCCGTGACGATGCCCGGCCGCACGGCGAAGGTCAGATTGTTGACCGCGACCTTCTCGCCGTACCGCTTGGTCAGCCCCGCCAGCTCGATCATGCGGACACGCTAAGACGGGACGAAGCCCCCTGCCACCGGAGCGGCAGAGGGCTTCGCTGTGTTCTGTCGGCGTACGCCGGGTGTTACCGGGACTGCTGGGCCGGAACACCCCGGGAGATCGGCTCGTCCTCGGCCGGGGAGCCGGCGGCGGCCACCGCGGCGCCCGTGAGCGTGGCGAGCATCTCGCGGACGTTCGTCAGCTGGGCGTTGATGGAGTCGCGGCGGTTGGTGAGAGCGGCCAGCTCGCGCTCGGATTCCGAGCGGATGCGGTCGGCCTTGGCGTTGGCGTCGGCGACGATGTCCTCGGCCTGGCGCTGGGCCGTCTCGACCGTCTGGCGGGCACGGCGCTCGGCGTCGGTGCGCAGCTTCTCCGCCTCCAGACGCAGCTGCTCGGCGCGGTGCTCGATCTCGGCGAGACGCTTCTCGGCCTTGGCCTGACGCGAGGCCAGGTCGCGCTCGGACTGCTCGCGGCGCTTGGCGAGGTTCGTCTCGAAGTCGGCCGCGGCCTGGGCGGCCTTGGCGCGGGTCTCCTCGAAGAGGGCGTCGGCCTCCTCGCGCTTCGACTGCGCGTCCTTCTGGGCGTCGGAGCGCAGCTGAGAGGCGTCGCTCTTGGCCTTCTCGACGATCCGGACGCCCTCGTCCTCGGCCTTGGCCTTGCGCTCCGCGGCGAACGACTCCGCGTCGTTGCGGACCTGCTGGGCCGCCGACTCGGCGAGCTCGCGGTGCTGCTCGGCCGCGCGCCGGGCCTCGTCGCGCAGATCCTTGGCCTCCTCCTCGGCGAGGCGGAGGATCTTCTCGACACGCGCACCGAGACCGGCGTACGACGGCTCGGCGTCGGTCACCTGGGCCTGGGCGTTCTGTGTCTCGAGGTGGAGCTCCTCGATGCGCTTTTCCAGAGCGGTGATGCGGGCGAGAGCGCTGTCACGGTCGGAGACGAGCTTGGAGATCCGTTCGTCCACCTGAGCGCGGTCGTACCCACGCCGCACTAGCTCGAAGCCGTAGGGGGAAGTGTCGCTCATGGGGTTCCTGTCGAATGAGACCGGTGAGGTGATAGGTGGAATCCTAGGGGCCGAAGCGGTGTGTCATCGAGCGGATACGTGTTTGATCTGGAGAATGACACCTCTTTTGAGTGGTCAACCCGCGCAGCGCTTGCCAACGACTCGGACAAAGGCCCCAGAAGGCAACGGAATCGACGGGGTCGGCTAGTCATCCGAAGACTTGCCACCCGAACGAGGCGTCCCGATCGTTGCCCCCGCCTTGACGCCGCCGTCCTTGCCCGTGCTCGGCGCCTCGAATGAGGTCAACGCCTCCAGCACGGTCTGGACACGGGAGATCTCCGCGTTGATGTCCTCGCGGCGGCGCACCAGGATCTCCAGCTCGCGCTTGCCCTCCTCGACCGTCTTCTTGGCCTCGCGGATCGCCTCGGCCTTGAGCTCCTCGGCCTCCCGGACGAGCGTGGCCTTCTTCTGCTCGGCCTCCTTGAGCAGCGTCTCGGCCTTCTTCACGGCGGCGATCCGGACCTTGCCCGCCTCGGAGTTGGCCTCCGACACGATCTCCTTGGCCTTCGCCTGCGCCTTGGCGTGCTGCTCCTCGGCGGACTTGATGAGCGCGTCACAGCGGTCGCCGGTGGACTTCATGGTCTCGGCGGCCTCGCGGCGGGCCCGCTCGTGCAGCCCCTCGATCTCGCTGGTGATGCGGTCGCGCAGCTCCTCCGCGCGCTCCCTTATGGCGGTGGCGTCCCGGCGGGCGCCGACGAGCAGCTCGTCCGCGTCCGTACGGGCCTTCTCCACCATCCCGTTGCCCTCGACCGTCGCCTCGGAGACGAGGCGCTTCGCCTCGCTGCGGGCGGCGCCGACCATGGTGTCCGCCTGCGACTCGGCGTCCGCGGTGGTCTGCAGCGCCTGCTGCTGCGCCTCGGTGAGCAGCTTGTCGGCCTCGGCCGTGGTCTCCGTGATGAGTGTGTCGACCTGCTCGGCCGCCTCGGAGCGCCGCTTGTTGGCGTCCTTGCGGGCCTCGTCCAGCGTCCGCTCGGCCTCCTTGCGCGCGGACGAGACCAGCCGCTCGGCCGCCGCCTCCGCGTCCGCCCTGAGCCGCTCGGACTCGGCTCGGACCCGCTCGGCGTGCTGCTGGGCGGAGCCGACCGTCTCGGCGGCCTCGGCGCGCAGCCGCTCCGCGTCCCCGGTGGCGTCCGTGATCAGCTTCTCGGCCTTGGCGATGGCCTCCGCCCGAACCCGGTCGGCCTCCGCGATCGTCTCCGTCTGGAGCCGCTCCGCCTCGGAACGCGCCTCGGTGATGAGGGTGTCCGCCTGCGTCGCCGCGTCCGAGCGGATGCGATTGGCGTCGTCGCGGGCGTCCGCCCGGGTGCGCGTCGCGTCCTGGTCCGCCTGGGCGATGGTGTCGGACGCCTCCGTCCGCACCCGCTGGGCGTGCGCCGCCGCTTCCGAACGCAGCCGCTCGGACTCGGCGATCGCCTCCGCCATCGTGCGCTCGGCGAGGCTCTTGGCCGCCTCCGACTCCTCCTTCGCCTCGCGCCGTACGCGGGTCGCGTCCTCGCCGGCCCGCTCCCGCTCGGCGTAGGCGTCGGCGCGGACGCGGTCCGCCTCCTCCTCGGCCTCCCGGCGCGTACGGTCCGCCGCGTGCTCGGCGGCGGAGCGCAGGCCGGTGATCTCCTCCTGCGCCTGCTCGTGCAGGCCGACGACGGAGTCCCGGACCTGCTGCGCGTGCTGCTCGGCCGCCGACACCATCTCGGTGGCGCGCCGGTCGGCCTCCTCGACCAGCCGGACGGCCTCGGCCTGCGCCTCCTCCACCCGGTTGCGTGCGGAGGCCAGCAGCTCCTCGCTCTGCTCGCGGGCCCGTTCGCGCTCCTGGTCGGCCTCCCGCCGGGCGGAGCTGAGCAGTTCCTCGGCCTCGCGGCGGCGCCGGACGGCCTCCTCCTGCGCGGCGGCCAGCGTCTCGGACGCCTCGGTGCCGAGGCGCTCGGCGGCGGCCTGCGCCTCCGCCCGTACCCGGTCGGCGGTGTCCTGGGCCTCCGACTTCAGCCGCTCGGCCTCGGCCGCGGCCTCCGAGCGCAGGCGTACGGCGACGTTCTCGCCCTCCGCGCGGGACGCGGACGCGTCCGCCGCCGCTTCGGTGCGCAGCCGCTCGGCCTCGGCCTCCGCCTGCTGCTGGAGCGTACGGATGCGCTCGGCGGCCTCGGTGCGCAGCCGCTCGGTCTCCTCGGCGGCCTCCCGGCGGATGCGGGCGGCCTCGTCGCGGGCGTCGGACAGCGACTGCTCGGCGGAGGTGAGCCGGTCCTCGGCCTCGGTGTGCAGCCGGGTCAGCTCGTCGGCCGCCTCCAGCCGCCGGGCCTCCATCGCGCGCTCGGTCTCGTCCCGCAGCTCGCGCGCCGCCCGCTCGGCGTCCTCCCTGAGCGCCTCGGCCTGCTCGTCGGCCTCCGCGCGGTGCCGCTCGGCCTCCTTGCGGGTGCGCTCCAGGGTCTCCTCGGCCTGCCGGCGCAGCGTGGTGGCGCGCTCGATGGCCTCCGTACGGACCTTCTCGCTGTCCGTCGTGGCGCTCTGCCGCAGCTCGTCCGCGTCGGCCTTCGCCTTGGACAGCAGCTCCTCGGCGGACTTGGCCGCCTCCTCGATCTGCTGCACGGCCTCGCGCCGGGCCTCGGCACGCAGGCTCTCGCCCTCGGCGATCGCGTCGGCACGCAGCTGCTCGGCCTCGCCGCGCAGCCGGCGCGCCTCCTCCTGCAGCTCGACCGTCTTGGCGCGGTACTCCTTGGTGTCGTCCTTCGCCGCGCCCTTGAGCTGCTCGGCGAGGTCGTGCGCCTCGGCGCGCAGCCGGTCGGCCTCGGCCTCCGCCTCACGGCGGATCCGCTCGGCCTCCTCGCCGGCCGCCTTGGTGGTCTTCCGGGCCTCCTCCGAGGCCTTGTCGAGGACGTCCTCGGCGGTCTTCGCGGCCTTGCCCAGCTGGGAGGCGGTCTCCTCGGCGGTGACGCTGCGGGCCTTCTCGCCGGCTTCGGCGAGGATCTTCTCGGCCTCGGCGCGGGCGTCCGCGACGATCTGCTCGGCGTCCGCCTTGGTGGACTCGGCCTCCTTCGTGGCCTCGCTGACCAGCCGGGCGACCTGCTCCTTCGCCGTGCGGGTGCGCTGCTCGTTGGCCGACTCCGCGGTGGCCAGCGCCTTGGCGGCGGCCTCCTTGGCCTCGTTGACCAGCTTCTCGGCCTCGGACTGCGCCTTGCGCACCGCCTCGTCGGCCTGCGCGATGCGCTGCTCGGCCGCCCGGCTCAGCTCGCTCGCCTGGCGGCGGGCGGTGTCCGACTCCGTCGCGGTGGAGCTGCGCAGCTGCTCCGCGTGGTCGGTGGCCTCCTGGGCCTGGGTGGACGCGGCGTTCAGCAGGCGCTCGGCGTCGGTCCGGGCCCGGCGCAGCAGCTGCTCGGCCTCCGCGCGCGCCGACTCGGCGTCGCTCGTCAGCCGCTGCCGGGCCTCGTCGGTCAGCCGCTCGGCCTCGGCACGCGCGGCCGCCATGGCCTGCTCGGCCTCCGCACGGGACTCGTCGAGCAGCCGGCGGGCCTGGGACTCCGTACGGGCCCGCAGCTGCTCCGCCCAGGCCACGTTCTCGTTGACGTGCGACTCGACGGTCTGCCTGCGCTCGGCCAGCTCCTGGTCCAGCTGCTGGCGGCGGGCCACGGCCTCGGCGTGCAGCTCGGCCTGCAGGCGGGCGGCCTGCTCGGCGTGCTCCTGGAGGATGCGCTGGGTCTGCGCGCGGGCCTGGCTCAGCTCGCGCTCGGCGTCCATGCGCAGCTGGTCGGCCTGCATCTGCGCGTTCCGCAGCAGCTGCTCGGCCTGATAGCCGATGTCACCGCCGTCGAAAGCGGGCCGGGACATGATGGTGCGCCGCGCCTCGTGCAGCTTGGCGCGCAGCACCTCGACCTGGTAGCCGAGGTCCTCGGCGTGCTGGATCGCCTTTTCCCGCTCGGTCTTCAGCCGCTTCATCTCGGCCTCGAACCGAGAGAGGTGGTCGACGTCAGCCGCCGGCTCTCGCTCCTGGCTCTCGTAGCCCCGCACTGCGCGGTCCCATCCGTCCCCTGGTAGCAGGCCTGTCCAAACGAGCACCGTCCATCCGCCGAACGGGGCCCCCGGAGAATGGTGTCAGATCAACGGCGGTGCACGGGCTCTGCTGCCCGACGCTCGCCCCCCGAAACCCGGACCCCGGCATGCGGCCGCCCGCGTGGTGGCGACGACCGCCCCCAACCCTACCGGCCCCTATGTACGAGGGTCAGTGCTCAGGTGACTCAACAGGCGCCGAAGTGACCAGTTCTGTCAGGACACCGTGGCAATCCTTGGGATGCAGGAAAGTGATCCGCGACCCCATGGAACCGCGCCGTGGCTCCTCGTACAGAACGCGTACGCCCTTGTCACGGATGTCCGCGGCGTCGGCGTCGACATCCGCCGTACCGAAGGCGATGTGGTGGACGCCCTCGCCGTTCTTCGCCAGCCACTTCGCGACCGTGGAGTCCTCCCGGGTCGGTTCGAGCAGCTGGAGGTACGAAGCCCCGCCGTCGGACGTATCGTTGATCTTGAGCATGGCCTCGCGTACGCCCTGCTCCTCATTGACCTCGGAGTGGAAAACCTCGAAGCCGTACGTGGCCCGGTAGAACTCGACGGTCGCGTCGAGGTCATGACAGGCGATCCCGATGTGGTCGATTCGCGTCAGCATGGATTCAGTGCAGCGCTCCGAAGGTGGTTACGCAACGTGCGCGCGATCACACCGACGGCCCGATGACGGGGTGCAGTACCGCTCAGTACATTCGAAGTAAACCCTCGTTCACTCCTCAGCTTTGTGCAGCTGGAAGGGGATCGCACCTCATGTCAGGAACGAACAGCACGACCTCCGTCATCGTCGCGGGTGCCCGCACTCCGATGGGGCGGTTGCTCGGCTCGCTCAAGTCATTCAGCGGGGCCGACCTCGGCGGTTTCGCGATCAAGGCAGCCCTCGACCGTGCGGGGATCGGCGGCGACCAGGTGCAGTACGTGATCATGGGTCAGGTGCTGCAGGCCGGGGCGGGGCAGATCCCGGCGCGCCAGGCCGCGGTCAAGGCCGGCATCCCGATGAACGTCCCGGCGCTCACCGTCAACAAGGTGTGTCTGTCCGGCCTCGACGCGATCGCGCTGGCCGACCAGCTGATCCGCGCCGGTGAGTTCGACATCGTGGTCGCCGGCGGCCAGGAGTCCATGACCAACGCGCCCCACCTGCTGCCGAAGTCCCGCGAGGGCTTCAAGTACGGGGCGATCGAGATGCTCGACTGCATGGCGCACGACGGTCTGACCGACTCCTTCGAGGGAATCGCCATGGGCGAGTCCACGGAGAAGCACAACACGCGTCTGGGCATCCAGCGTCCCGAGCAGGACGAGATCGCCGCCCTGTCGCACCAGCGCGCCGCCGCCGCGCAGAAGAACGGCATCTTCGAGGCCGAGATCACCCCGATCGAGATCCCGCAGCGCAAGGGCGAGCCGGTCGTCTTCAGCAAGGACGAGGGCATCCGCGGCGACACGACCGTGGAGTCCCTGGGCAAGCTGCGCCCGGCGTTCACCCGGGACGGCACGATCACCGCCGGCACCGCCTCGCAGATCTCGGACGGTGCGGCGGCCGTGGTCGTGATGAGCAAGGCCAAGGCCCAGGAGCTCGGCCTGGAGTGGATCGCGGAGATCGGCGCCCACGGCAACGTGGCCGGCCCGGACAACTCGCTCCAGTCCCAGCCCTCCAACGCCATCCTGCACGCCCTCAAGAAGGACGGCCTGGAGGTCTCCGACCTGGACCTCGTCGAGATCAACGAGGCGTTCGCCGCGGTCGCGGTCCAGTCAATGAAGGACCTTGGCGTCTCCACCGAAAAGGTGAATGTCAATGGCGGCGCCATCGCCCTGGGGCACCCGATCGGTATGTCCGGTGCCCGTCTCGTGCTGCACCTGGCGCTGGAGCTGAAGCGGCGCGGCGGCGGGGTCGGCGCGGCCGCGCTGTGCGGTGGCGGCGGTCAGGGTGACGCGCTGATCGTCCGGGTACCCAAGGCCTGAGTCCCCGTACGACAAGCAAGCGGTACGTCTCGTAAGCGAACGGAGCTGTGATGCAGGACGTCTCCTCTCTGGTGGCCCAGGCCAGGGAAGGCCGGCCGCGGGCCGTGGCCCGGCTGATCTCCTTGGTGGAGGGGGCGTCCCCGCAGCTCAGGGAGGTCATGGCGACGCTCGCGCCACTGACCGGCAACGCTTACGTCGTCGGTCTCACCGGCTCCCCGGGCGTCGGCAAGTCGACGTCCACCTCGGCGCTGGTGACCGCGTACCGCAAACAGGGCAAACGGGTCGGCGTCCTGGCCGTCGACCCGTCGTCGCCCTTCTCGGGCGGAGCCCTGCTCGGTGACCGCGTCCGGATGTCGGAGCACGCCTCCGACCCCGGCGTCTACATCCGGTCCATGGCCACCCGCGGCCATCTGGGCGGCCTGGCCTGGTCGGCGCCGCAGGCGATCCGCGTCCTGGACGCGGCGGGCTGCGACGTGATCCTGGTCGAGACGGTCGGCGTGGGCCAGTCGGAGGTGGAGATCGCCTCCCAGGCCGACACCTGCGTCGTCCTCCTCGCGCCCGGGATGGGCGACGGCATCCAGGCGGCCAAGGCCGGAATCCTGGAGATCGGCGATGTGTACGTGGTCAACAAGGCCGACCGCGACGGCGCCGACGCCACGGCCCGCGAACTGAACCACATGCTCGGTCTGGGCGAGTCCCGCGGCCCCGGCGACTGGCGCCCGCCGATCGTCAAGACGGTCGCCGCGCGCGCCGAGGGCATCGACGAGGTCGTGGAAGCCTTGGAGAAGCATCGGGCGTGGATGGAGGAGCGGGGGGTCCTGGCCGAGCGTCGGCTGGCCCGTGCCTCCCGTGAGGTCGAGACGATTGCGGTCACGGCCCTGCGCGAGCGCATCGGTGACCTGCACGGCGACCGCCACCTCGGTGCGCTGGCGGAGCGCATCGTGGCGGGGGAGCTGGACCCGTACCGTGCGGCGGACGAACTGGTGGAAAGCCTGACGGAGCGCTGACGGTCGCGGCCTGCGCCGAGGGCATCGACGAGGTCGTGGAAGCCTTGGAGAAGCATCGGGCGTGGATGGAGGAGCGGGGGGTCCTGGCCGAGCGTCGGCTGGCCCGTGC